>NZ_JBJGYS010000010.1:0-144757 GCF_054050115.1 Geodermatophilus sp. SYSU D00708
ATTATGAGGTGGAGTCTGTGGGGGGGGCGCGCCCGGCCCCCCGCCGCCCCCCCCCCCCCCCCCCCCCCCCCGCCGCTCACTCGTCCACCGGCACCTGCAGCGCGGCGTAGCGGCCGGCGGCGGCCGCGGCGAGGAAGTAGGCGCGCTCCTCGGGCCAGCCGCGGCCCATGGTCGACAGCGGCACCGGGGAGAGGCCGAGCGCCTCCTCCAGCCCGTCGACGTCCATCCACACGACCGGGTTGCGCTCGGGCTGGCCGGCGAGGTCCTCCTCGACCTGCCCGCCCAGCTCCGACCCGAGCCCGCGCGGCGCCACCAGGGTCACCCCGGCCAGGGCCACCCGCCCGAACGCGGTCAGCGAGTGGTGGGAGACGCCGCGGTGCCGCGGCCGCAGGTCGGCGTCGGAGATGCGCAGCGCGCCGACCGCCGTGCCCCCGAGCACGGACACCGCGTTGCACGCCTCGCCGGCGGCCACCCCGGAGAAGCCCCAGGGGGTCCCGGTGCCGAGGTTGCCCGGGCCCTGCGTCACGATCGCCACGTCGGCGCCGAGCACGTGCCTGGCCGCGAGCAGCCCGGTGTGCAGGGTGACCGCCTCGACGTCCCCGCCGAAGGCCTGGCCCACGGTGACCGTCCCGGCCAGTGACGGCGTCAGCGCCGAGAGCGTGCGGGAGAACCCGGCGACCAGCGCCCCGCCGTCGGTCATGACGTAGGCGACCTTCAGGTCCGGGTCGGTGGCCAGGACGCCGATCAGCACCGCGGGCAACGCCGAGTGCAGGTCCGCGACGACCACGGGCATGCCCCCGAGGTCCTCGGCCTCGGCGATGGTCTCGTGGGACCCGGTCTCCTGCTCGTCGACGCCCTGCACGGTCACCTGCATCGGCGTGTACCGGGCCTTGACCAGGTGCCCGGGGCCGGCCGGGTCCGGCGGCAGCCGGTCGGGGACGGCGACGACCAGGGCGTACCCGCCGGTGCCGAGGCGCTGCGCCCAGGCGGTGGTGTTGAGCAGTACCGCGTCCCCGACCTCGGGCACGCCGACCAGCGACGGGTGTGCCAGCGCCCGCACCTCACCGTCCTCCGGGACCTGCACGGTGAGCTCCTGGGCGTCCCGCCAGGACCGCCCCAGCGCGGTCACCGTGCCGCGTCGCCACCGGATCCGCTGCTGCGTCGAAGTCGCTTCCCCCACGCGGGCAGGCTAGTCAGCCCGCTCGCAGGTCGCCGTGCTGGTCGAGCCCGTCCGGCCGCGGTGCACTCCGCCCGCCCTCCCGCCCCGGCGGACCATGACTAGCCTGGGCGCGTGGCGGCGAAGCGGGCGGAGCGGCTGGTCAACCTGGTCATCGCCCTGCTCGGGACCAGGCAGTACGTGACCGCGGCGCGGATCCGGGCCACCGTGCCCGGCTACGAGCCCGACGACGGCACCGCCCGCGCCGACGAGGCGTTCAAGCGGATGTTCGAGCGGGACAAGGCCGAGCTGCGCGAGATGGGCGTGCCGCTGGAGACCGGCCGCACCAGCGTCTTCGACACCGAGGACGGCTACCGCATCGCCCGCGCCGACTACGAGCTGCCCGAGATCACCCTCACCGGCGAGGAGGCCGCCGCGGTCGGCCTGGCGCTGCGGCTGTGGGAGTCCGCGCAGCTGGCGGGTGCGGCGCAGAGCGCGCTGGTCAAGCTCAAGGCCGCCGGGGTGGACGTCGACACCGGCCGGGCCCTGCCGCTGCGGCCGCGGCTGGACTCCGACGAGCCGGCCTTCGAGCCCTGCTACGCCGCCGCCCGCGACCGGCGGGCGCTGGAGTTCGACTACCGCCGGCCCGACGAGGACGCCCCGACCCGCCGGCACGTGCAGCCGTGGGGCGTGGTGGCCTGGCACGGCCGCTGGTACCTCGGCGGGCTCGACCTCGACCGGCGGGCGCCGCGGGTGTTCCGGCTCTCCCGGGTGGTGGGCACGCCGCGGGCGGTCGGCCCGGCCGGCGCCTTCGAGCCGCCGGAGGACGTCGACCTGGCGGCGATGGTGGCCGGGCAGTTCGGCGGGGAGGAGCAGCTGGTGGTGGTGCGGGCGCGGCCCGGCGCGGCGATCGGGCTGCGCCGGCACGCGGTGCCGCTCGGGCCGGCGGAGGGCGGCGGCGGCGAGGACTGGGACCGGCTGCAGCTGAGCACCACCGAGCCGATGCGGCTGGCCGGCGAGCTCGCCGCCTACGGCGCCGACGTGGTGGTGGAGGCGCCCGCCGAGGTGCGGCGGGCCGTCGTCGAGCGGCTGACCCGGCTGGCGGCGATGGCATGAGGGCGATGGCATGAGGACGGTGGCATGACCAGCGCGCCGACGACGACGGAGCGGATGACCCGGCTGCTGTCCCTCGTCCCGTACCTCACCGCCCGGCCCGAGGGCGTGCCGCTGGCCGAGGTGGCCCGCGACTTCGGCGTCCCGGAGCGGCAGCTGCGCCGCGACCTGGAGCTGCTGTGGATGTGCGGCCTGCCCGGCTACGGCCCCGGCGACCTCATCGACCTGGCCTTCGAGGGCGACCGGGTGCGGGTCACCTTCACCGCGGGCATGGTCCGGCCGCTGCGGCTGACCACCGACGAGGCGGTCGCCCTCGTCGTGGCGCTGCGGACGCTGCTGGAGCTGCCCGGCCTGGCCGAGCAGGAGGCGGTCAGCCGGGCGCTGGCCAAGGTGTCGGCGGCCGCCGGACACGCCGGTGAGCGGGTCACCCCGGTGGCGCTGTCGGTCGACGCCCGCGAGCAGGCGCTCGCCGTCGTCCGGGAGGGGCTGGAGCGCAAGCGGGCGCTGCACCTGCACTACTACGTGCCCACCCGCGACGAGCGGACCGAGCGCGTCGTCGACCCGCTGCGGCTGCTGCTGGTCGACGGCCGCTGGTACCTGGAGGCGTGGTCGCGGGAGGTCGCGGGCGTCCGGCTGTTCCGCCTGGACCGCATCGACGACGTCGAGATCCTCGACGAGCCCGCCGCGCCGCCGCCGGACGTGCACCTGCGCGACGTCGACGCCGGCCTGTACCAGCCCGAGCCCGGGTCGCCGGTGGTCCGTCTGCGGCTGGCCCGCAACGCCCGCTGGGTGGCCGAGTACTACCCGGTCGAGGACGTGCGGGAGGTCGACGACCCGCCGGGCGGGCTGGTGGTCGCCGTCCGGACGGCGGACGTCGCCTGGGCCCGGCGGCTGGTGGCCAGCCTCGGCGGCGCGGCGACCGTCGACGAGCCCGCCGAGCTGGCCGCGCAGGTCGCCGCCGACGCCCGCGCCGCGCTCGGCCGGTACGCAGCCGACGCACAGCCGGCTCCCGGCGACGGCGGATAGGGTCGCCGCGTGCTGCTCGTCGTCTGGATCGCCGCCGCCGTGCTGGCCGTCGTCGTCCTCGGGATCCTCGCGTACGGCCTCCTCGGGGCGCTGCGGCGGTTCGGCCGCGAGGTCGCCGCCCTCCAGGCCGAGCTACAGCCGGTGCTCACCGAGGTGCAGGCCACCGCGGCGCGCGCCGGGGACGTCGCCGGCCGCGGCTGAATTCCCGGCGACCCCCCGGTTGCGGGGGAGGCGGAGGCCGGATCCGCACGTAGCATCGTGCCTGCCACCTGTGAACCTGGAGGACGACATGGCCGGACTCGGCCCCCTGGAGATCGGCCTGATCATCCTGGCCATCCTGCTGCTCTTCGGCTACAAGAAGCTGCCGGACGCCTCGCGCTCGCTGGGCCGCTCGCTGCGCATCTTCAAGGGCGAGATGAAGGGCATGAAGGACGACGACGTCCGCACCAAGGACGCCGCCCGCACCACCCCGGTGCGCGGCGAGGTGCTGCCGCCGGCCGGCCCCGACGCCACCGCCCTCGAGGCCGAGGCGCGGGCCGCCGAGGCCCGGGCCGCCGAGCTGCGGGCCCGCGCCGCGCAGCAGAGCGACACCTCCCGCTGACCCCTCCGGCACCACGATGAGCGAGCAGGGGCTGCACCGTCCCCGCGTGCGGCGACGCCGTCGCCGCACGCGGGACCCCGAGGCGACCATGTCGCTCATCGCGCACCTCACCGAGCTGCGCAACCGGATCGCCAAGGCGCTGCTGGCGCTGCTGCTGGCGTCCGCGTTCGCCTTCTGGTGGTACGGGCACGGCCTGGGGGACTTCATCCGCGCGCCGTACTGCGGGCTGCCCGGCAACCTGCGCTTCGGGCAGGGTGCCGACGACGCCTGCGGGCTGCTGATCACCGACGTCTTCGGCGGGGTCTTCATCCGGCTCAAGGTCAGCCTGCTGGCCGGCGCGGTGCTGTCGGCGCCGGTGTGGCTCTACCAGCTGTGGGCGTTCATCACCCCGGGCCTCAGGCGCAACGAGAAGCGGTACGGGATCACCTTCGTCGCGGTGTCGACGACGCTGTTCGCCCTCGGCGCGGTGCTGGCCTACGTCTCGCTGTCCGCGGGATTGGAGCTGCTGCTGAGCCTGGCCGGCGACGGCGTGGTGGTGGCGCTGACCGCGCAGGACTACATCGGCTTCGTGCTCTCCCTGCTGGTCGCCTTCGGGGTCAGCTTCGAGGTGCCGCTGGTCGCCGTCGCGCTCAACCTGGTCGGCGTCCTGTCCTACGAGGTGCTGCGCAAGAGCCGGCGGTGGATCTTCTTCCTCACCATCGTGTTCGCCGCGTTCGTCACGCCCACCCAGGACCCGTTCACCATGCTCCTGATGGCCGGGCCGATGATCGTGCTGTTCGAGGCGGCGATCCAGATCGCCCGCTTCGTCGACCGGCGGCGGGCCAAGCGGGCGGCGGCCGAGCACTTCCACGACCTCGGCGACGACGAGGCCTCCCCGCTGGACGCGAGCCCGTCGCGGCTCGACGCCGCGCCCACGCCGTTCGACGACCTGCAGCGCGCCGACGACGCCAACGCGCCGGTCGACGGTCCGGGCGCCCGCTCCCGCGGCTGAGAAGGGGCCCTTGCCCCCCACCGGGGAAGGACCCCGTCCCTCGCACGCTCGGGGCGAGCCTCCGGACGGGGCCGCGGCGGGGCCCTGCAAGGGGGCCGGTGATGCCACCCCAGACGTCGCCGTCCTGGTGAGCCCGGCGGCCGGGCGGGGCCGCGCCCGCGTGGCCACCGCCGCCGTGCTCGACGCGCTGCGCGCAGGCGGGCTGTCCCCGGCGGTGCTGCCGGCCACCACCCGCGCGGCCGCCGAGCAGCAGGCCGCCGCCGCGGTCGCCGCGGGCACGGCGGCGGTGGTGGCCGTCGGCGGGGACGGCGCGGCGCACGCGGCCCTGCAGGCGGTGGCGGGCACGCCGACCCCGCTGGCCGTCGTCCCGGCGGGGACGGGCAACGACCTCGCGCTGGCCCTCGGCACGCCGCGCGACCCGGTCGCCGCGGCGCGGGCCGCCGCCGAGGACCTGCGCGGCGGGCGGGTGCGCGCCCTCGACGCCGGGCGCACCGGCGGCCGGTGGTGGGCCACCGTGCTGTGCTGCGGCTTCGACTCGGCGGTGACCGCCCGGGCCGAGCGGTTGCGGTGGCCGCGCGGGCCGCGCCGCTACGACGTGGCGATCCTGGCCGAGCTGGCCCGGCTGCGCCCCCGCGAGCTGACCGTCGTCCTCGACGGCGCCGCGCGCACCCTGCCGGTCACGCTGGTCGCCGTCGGCAACACGCCCTGGTACGGCGGGGGCATGCGGGTGTGCCCGGGCGCCGACCCCGCCGACGGGGCCTTCGACGTCACCGTCGTCGGCCCGGTCAGCCGGCGCCAGCTGGTGGCCACCCGGCCGCGGCTGACCGCCGGCACCCACGTCGAGCACCCGGCCGTCAGCGTGCACCGGGCCGCCCGGGTGGAGCTGGCGGGGGAGGGGCTGACCACCTACGCCGACGGCGAGCCGGTCGCCCCGCTGCCCGCGGTGAGCACCTGCGTGCCGGGTGCGCTGACCGTCGTCGGGACCGACCGAGCCGAGGTCGTGCCCTCGGCCTAACGTGGAGTCATGTCCAGCCCCGCTGAGCGGTACGCGGCTGCCCGGCGGCGCAGCGCCCACCCCACGCTGGCCGACTTCACCGCCGACCTGGGGTTCTCCCTCGACCCGTTCCAGGTGGAGGCCTGCGAGGCCCTCGACGAGGGTGCGGGGGTGCTGGTCTGCGCGCCGACCGGGGCGGGCAAGACCGTCGTCGGCGAGTTCGCCGTCCACAAGGCGCTGGCCGAGGGGCGCAAGGCGTTCTACACGACGCCGATCAAGGCGCTGTCCAACCAGAAGTACAACGACCTGGTCGAGCGCTACGGCGAGGCGAAGGTCGGCCTGCTCACCGGCGACAACGCCATCAACGGCGACGCCCCCGTGGTCGTGATGACCACCGAGGTGCTGCGCAACATGCTCTACGCGGAGTCCCCGGCGATCGACGGCCTCGGCTACGTCGTCATGGACGAGGTGCACTACCTGGCCGACCGCTTCCGCGGCGCGGTCTGGGAGGAGGTGATCATCCACCTCCCGCAGTCGGTGACCCTGGTGTCGCTGTCGGCCACGGTGAGCAACGCCGAGGAGTTCGCCGACTGGCTGGTCACCGTCCGCGGCCACACGAAGGTCGTGGTCAGCGAGGTCCGGCCGATCCCGCTGTGGCAGCACATGCTGGTCGGCAACCGGGTGTTCGACCTGTTCAGCCTGCGCCCGGCCGCGCACGCCGCCGAGCAGGGCGAGACCCCGCGCGGGCTGTCCACCCGGGAGCGCGGCGCCAGCGTCGTCGACCCCGAACTGGTGCGCTACGTGCGCGAGCACGAGCGGCGGCTGGACAGCTGGGGCGGCGGGAACGGGGGCTCCCGCCGGGACCGCGACTGGCACAAGCCGCGCTACCGGCCACCGGCCCGCCCGGACGTCATCGAGCGGCTGGACCGCGCCGGCCTGCTGCCGGCGATCACGTTCGTGTTCAGCCGCAACGGCTGCGACGCCGCCGTCGACCAGTGCCTGCGCGCGGGGCTGCGGCTCACCGACGAGCGGGAGCGCTCGGAGATCGCCGCGATCATCGACGAGCGCACCGGCTCGCTGCCCGAGGAGGACCTGCACGTCCTGGGCTTCTGGGAGTGGCGGGAGGGCCTGCTGGCCGGTCTCGCCGCCCACCACGCCGGCCTGGTCCCGGCGTTCAAGGAGACCGTCGAGGAGTGCTTCGTCCGCGGCCTGGTCAAGGCCGTCTTCGCCACCGAGACCCTGGCCCTGGGCATCAACATGCCCGCGCGCACCGTCGTCCTCGAGCGGCTGGTCAAGTGGAACGGCGAGGCGCACGTCGACGTCACGCCGGGGGAGTACACCCAGCTCACCGGGCGCGCGGGCCGCCGCGGCATCGACGTCGAGGGGCACGCGGTGGTCGTGTGGGCCCCGGGCATGGACCCGTCGGTGGTGGCCGGGCTGGCCTCCACCCGCACCTATCCGCTGCGCTCGTCGTTCCGGCCCAGTTACAACATGGCCGTCAACCTGGTCGGCTCGTTCGGCCGGGCCCGCGCCCGCGAGCTGCTGGCCTCCTCCTTCGCCCAGTTCCAGGCCGACCGCTCGGTGGTGGGGCTGGCCCGCGCGGCCGCCCGGCACGAGACGGACGCCGAGCGCTGGGCCGCCGAGATGCACAGCGAGGGCGGCGACGTGGGGGAGTACGCCGCGCTGCGGCAGCAGATCTCCGAGCGGGAGAAGGAGCTCTCCCGCGACTCGCAGGCCAAGCGCCGGATGGAGGCCGCCGACGCCCTGGCCGCGCTGCGTCCGGGCGACGTCATCCGGGTCCCGTCCGGACGGCGGCAGGGCCTGGCCGTCGTCCTCGACCCCGGCATCACCGACCTCGCCGAGCCGCGCCCGCTGGTGCTCACCGAGGACAAGTGGGCCGGGCGGCTGGGCACCGTCGACTTCCCGACGCCGGTGACCGCGCTGGCCCGGGTCCGGGTGCCGAAGAACTTCAACCACCGCAGCCCGCACGCCCGCCGCGACCTCGCCGCCACCCTGCGCAATGCCCGCGTGGAGAACGACCTCGGCGCCCGGCGGGTCAAGGCGCGCTCGGCGGCCGCCGACGACCCGGTGCTCGATGACCTGCGCCGTGCGCTGCGCAACCACCCGGTGCACGGGCTGCCCGACCGGGAGGAGCGGGTGCGCGCCGCCGAGCGCTGGCTGCGCGCCGTCCGGGAGGCCGAGGCCACCCACCGGAAGATGGCCGAGCGCACCGGCTCGCTGACCCGGCAGTTCGACCGCACCTGCGACGTCCTCGAGGAGCTGGGGTACCTGGTGCCGGAGGTGGCGCCGCTGGTCCCGGCCGACACCGACGCCGTCCCGGCGACCGACGACGTCCCGGTGGTCACCGACGACGGCAGGCGGCTGGCCCGCATCTGGTCGGAGGCCGACCTGCTGGTCGCCGAGTGCCTGCGGGCGGGGGTCTGGCGCGGCCTGACCCCGGCGGAGCTGGCCGCCGCGGTGTCCACGCTGGTGTTCGAGGCGCGGCGGGACATCCCCGGCCAGCCGGCGATCCCGGCCGGCAAGGTCGCCGCGGCGATCGGGGAGATGCGCCGCATCCGGTCGCGGTTGCAGGACGTCGAGCTCGACCACGGCGTGCCGGCCAGTCGCGACCTCGACCTCGGGTTCGCCTGGGCCGCCTACCGGTGGGCCGACGGGCAGAGCCTCGACCGCGTTCTGGCCGGCGCCGAACAGGCCGGCACCGAGCTCTCCGGCGGGGACTTCGTGCGCTGGGCGCGGCAGCTGATCGACCTGCTCGACCAGCTGGCCAAGAGCGCCGACGAGACGGTGGCCGCCACGTCCCGCAAGGCGGTGGACCGGGTGCGCCGCGGCGTGGTCGCGGTCGCCGTGGGTGGCTGAGGGCGAGCCCGCCGGCAGCTGAGGGGGATCCCGCCCCCCCACGGCTCGCGGGTCGCGGCGCGGCCACCGTCGGGCGACGCGCTGTGTGCACAATTCCCCCGCTCGGGAACGCGCAGTCCCGGGGCGGCGACCGGAGGAGCAGGAGCGACGATGACCAACCCCCCGCCGGGCGGCGGCCAGCCGGGGCCCTACGGCCCGCCCGGTCCGTACGGGCAGCAGCCGGGCCAGTACGGCGGCTACGGCGCCCCCGCGCCCGGCGGCTACGGCGGTCAGCAGCCCCCTCCCTACGGTCAGCAGCCCCCGGGCCAGTACGGGCCGCCCGGATACGGCGCTCCGCAGCACGGCCAGCCCGGCTACGGCGGCCCGCAGTACGGCCAGCCCGGCCCGTACGGGCAGCAGCCCTACGGCCAGCCCGGCTACGGGCCGGGGCAGCCGCCGTACGGGGCGGCGCCGCCGAAGAAGTCGCACGCCCGCCTCTACCTCGGCCTGGTGGCGCTGGTCGCCCTGCTGGTCCTGGCCGTGGTCCTCTCCCGGCTCCTCGGCACCGCGGTCCTGGACCGGTCGGCCGTCGAGCGCGACGTCGCCGCGCAGTTCGAGCAGGTCAACGGCGTCGCGCTGGACCTCACCTGCGACGACGAGATGGTCGTGGAGGAGGGCGCCACCTACGAGTGCACCGGCACCACCTCCGACGGCGAGGAGGTCACCCTCCGGATCGCCGTCACCGACGAGGCCACCGCCGCCTACACCTGGGAAGAGGTCTAGGGGAGGACGTCGGCCGGCCAGCCCAGCGCGGCGCCCAGCCGCTTGAGCGAGGAGCCGATCCCGTGCGCCTCGGCTAGTCCGGCTAGCGCCGCGGGGTCGGCCGGCCGCCGGGGCAGCGCGTCCTGCAGCGGCGGCAGGTCGATGTCCCGGGCGACGGCGACCACGACCGGCGCCGCGTCGAGGTAGGCCGACCCGGCGTGCAGCTTCTTGAGCACCGCGGCGGTCAGCGGCGCCTTGGCGACGACGGTGCGCGCCGCGGCCGCCCGGATCCCGGCCAGGTCGCCGAACTCGCAGATCAGCGCCGCGGCGGTCTTGGCGCCAACGCCGGCCACGCCGGGCAGCCCGTCGCTGGGGTCCCCGCGCAGCACGGCGAAGTCGGCGTAGGCGCGGCCGGGGATGCCGTACTTGGCGGTCACCGCCGCCTCGTCGACGCACTCGATGTCGGCGATGCCCCGCGCGGTGTAGAGCACCCGCACCTGCCGCGCGTCGTCCACCAGCTGGAACAGGTCGCGGTCCCCGGTGACCACGTCGACCGGGCCCTCCGCGCGGGTGGCCAGCGTGCCGATGACGTCGTCGGCCTCGTAGCCGGGCGCCCCGACCCGCGCGATCCCGGCCGCGGCGAGCACCTCCACCAGCACCGGCACCTGCGGGCCCAGCTCGTCGGGCGTCTCCTCGCCGCCGTCCGCGGCCACCCGGTGCGCCTTGTAGGAGGGCAGCGCCTCGACCCGGAAGGCCGGCCGCCAGTCGTCGTCCCAGCAGGCCACCAGCCGCTCGGGGGCGTGGGCGGTGGCCAGCCGGGCGGTCATGTCCAGGAACCCGCGGACGGCGTTGACCGGGCGCCCGTCCGGGGAGGTCACGCTGGTCGGCACCCCGTAGAAGGCCCGGAAGTAGAGGCTGGCCGCGTCGAGCAGCATGGTCGTCACGACCCGGCACGGTAACTGTCAGGAACGCTCCCGGTGCTCGTGGATAGTCTCCCGACCGTGCCCCCCTCGAACCCGTCCGGGCCGCTGGTGACCGTCGACCGCGTGCACACCGCGCGGGAGGTCGCCGCCGAGCTCGGGATCGACCTGCTCGTGCTGACGCCGGGCTCGGACCTGCGCTACCTGTGCGGGTACCACGCCCACGCGATGGAGCGGCTCACCGCCCTGGTGGTGCCCCGCCGCGAGGAGCCCTTCCTCGTCGTGCCCCGGCTGGAGGCGCCGATGGTCGACGCCGGCCCGGCCGGCGGCCTGGGCCTGGAGGTCCTGGCCTGGGACGAGACCGACGACCCGTTCGGCCTGCTGGCGCGGACGGTCACCGCCCGGCTGGGCGCGGCCCCCGCCCGCGTCGCGGTCGGCGCGCGGACCTGGGCCGAGCACGCCCTGGGCGTGCAGCGGGCGCTGCCCGGCGCGGCGCTGGAGCTGGCCGCCCCGGTCGTCGACCGGCTGCGCATGGTCAAGACGCCGGCGGAGGTCGCCGAGCTGGCCGCGGCCGGCGCCGCGATCGACCGGGTGCACGCGCGGATGGGGGAGTGGCTGCGGGTCGGACGCACCGAGGCGGAGGTCGGTGCCGACATCGCCGCGGCCATCCTCGCCGAGGGGCACGTCGGCGTGGACTTCACCATCGTCGGCTCGGGGCCCAACGGCGCCAGCCCGCACCACGAGCTCTCCGACCGGGTGGTGGCCGACGGCGACCTGGTCGTGGTCGACATCGGCGGGGAGACCGCCACCGGCTACCGGTCGGACTGCACCCGCACCTACGCGGTCGGCCGGGCGCCGGGCGCCGAGGTCGCCGAGTGGTACGGGGTGCTGCAGCAGGCGCAGGCCGCCGCGACCGCCGCCGTCCGCCCGGGGGTGACCGCCGAGCAGGTCGACGCCGCCGCCCGCGACGTCATCGCCGCCGCCGGCTGGGGGGAGCACTTCATCCACCGGACCGGCCACGGCATCGGCCTGGACACCCACGAGGCCCCCTACATCGTCGCCGGCAACGACCTGCCGCTGGCGCCGGGGATGGCGTTCTCGGTGGAGCCGGGCATCTACCTCGCCGGCCGCTGCGGCGCCCGCATCGAGGACATCGTCGTCTGCACCGAGGACGGCGTCACGACGCTCAACGAGGGCCCGCGTGACCTCGTCACCCTCGCCGGCTGACGGCGGCGGCCCCGCCGCCGGCCCGCCCACCCCGTCGGCCGACGTCGACCGGGCGCTGCTGGCCGCCCTCGCCCGGGACGGCCGGGCCAGCTACACCGAGCTGGCCGAACGGGTCGGGCTGTCGGTCTCGGCGGTGCACCAGCGGGTGCGCCGGCTGGAGCAGCGCGGGCTCATCACCGGCTACCACGCCAAGATCGACGCCCGGTCGCTGGGGCTGGGGCTGACCGCGTTCGTCTCCATCACGCCGATCGACGTCGCCCAGCCCGACGACGCGCCCTCCCGGCTGGCCCACCTGACCGAGATCGAGGCCTGCCACTCGGTGGCCGGGGTGGAGAGCTACATCCTCAAGGTGCGGGTGCCCTCGCCCGACGCGCTGGAGGTGCTGCTGCACAAGATCCGGCTGGCGGCGAACGTGACCACGCGCACGACGGTGGTGCTGTCCACGTTCTATGAGGACCGCCCGCCGCTGTAGGGCCCGCGCGCCCACTGGACACGGCTTCGAACGCGTGTTCGGATGGGGGTCATGCGGTGGGAC
This sequence comes from Geodermatophilus sp. SYSU D00708, assembly GCF_054050115.1. NCBI lineage: Bacteria > Bacillati > Actinomycetota > Actinomycetes > Geodermatophilales > Geodermatophilaceae > Geodermatophilus > Geodermatophilus sp. SYSU D00708. The sequence continues at coordinate 12,182 of NZ_JBJGYS010000010.1, forward strand.
GCCCAGCGGCTGGATGCCCCGGAGGTGGGCGCGCTGCCCGGGATGCCCACGACGCGGGGCCTGCTGCGCAGCGTGCAGGTGCCGGAGTTCCCGGGCGTGACCTTCCACGAGGTGCGCAGCAGGAGCGCCCTCAACCAGGTGCCCGGCCCCTCGGCCATGCCGTTCCGCTGGACGATCAACCCCTACCGCGGCTGCACGCACGCGTGCGTGTACTGCGTGGCCGGCGACACGCTCGTCCTGCTGGCCGACGGCCGGCAGGCCCCGATCGCCGACCTGCGGGTGGGGGATCGGATCGTCGGGACCGAGCTGCGCGACGGCGTCCGGCGCTTCGTGACCACGGAGGTCCTGGCGCACTGGCCGACGGTGGAGCCGGCCTCCCGGGTGCGGCTGGCCGACGGGACCGAGCTGGTCGCCAGCGGTGACCACCGCTTCCTCACCGGCCGCGGCTGGCGGCACGTCACCGCCGGCGGGGAGCGGCGCCCGGCGCTCACCACCGAGGACTTCCTGCAGGGCCCCGGCCGCGCCCTCGACCTGGTCGGCGCCGCGGCCGGGCGCGCCGGTGCCCGGGACCTGCCCACGTCCGGCCTGGTCGGCACCGCGGTCGCGGGCGGCCCGGACCTGCGGGTGACGGCGGTCGAGGACCTCGGGCGGGAGATGCCGATGGTCGACATCACCACCGGCACCGGGGACTTCGTGGCCAACGGGGTGGTCAGCCACAACTGCTTCGCCCGCGGGACCCACCAGTGGCTGGAGCTGGACACCGGGACCGACTTCGACACGCAGGTGGTGGTGAAGACCAACCTGGTCGACGTGCTGCGCCGCGAGCTGGGGCGCGCCTCGTGGCGCCGGGAGCACGTGGCGCTGGGCACCAACACCGACCCCTACCAGCGGGCCGAGGGGCGCTACCGGCTCATGCCCGGGGTGATCGCGGCGCTGGCCGGCTCCGGCACGCCGTTCTCCATCCTGACGAAGGGCACGCTGCTGCGGCGGGACCTGCCGCAGCTGGCCGCCGCGGCCCGCGACGTGCCGATCGGCCTGGGCGTGTCGATGGCCATCTGGGACGACGCGCTGCACGCCTCGCTGGAGCCGGGGGCGCCCAGCCCGCGGGCGCGGCTGGAGCTGATCCGGGCGATCGCCGACGCCGGCCTGTCCTGCGGGGTCTTCCTCGCGCCGGTGCTGCCGGGGCTGACCGACCGGCTGGCCGACCTCGACGCGGCGCTGCGGGCTATCGCCGAGGCCGGCGCCAGCGGGGTCACCGTCGTCCCGCTGCACCTGCGCCCGGGGGCGCGCGAGTGGTTCTCCGCCTGGCTGGCCCGCGAGCACCCCCAGCTGGTGCCGCGCTACCAGCAGCTCTACCGGCGCGGGGCCACGGTCGACCCGGAGTACCGGCGCTGGCTGGCCGGGCGGGTGGCGCCCCTGCTGATGCGCTACGGCCTGGACCGGCAGGCCGGGGGAGCGGCCCGCGGAGTGGACGGCGCGCCGGGCGGGATCCCCGGGGATGCCGACAGCGACTTCCCGGCCGGCAGCCTGCCCGGCGCCGTCCCGCCGCGGCCGGCCGCGGCGGCCCCGGCCGCGGAGCAGCTGGCGCTGATCTGAGCGCCGGTCAGCCGGCCAGCCGGGCGGCCCGGGAGACGCTGCGCAGCGCGCGGACCGCGCCGCGGGGGCTCACCGGGGCGGCGCCGGCGGCCAGCGCCAGCCGCCGGTAGGAGTCGTAGGACAGCGTCAGGTACGCCGCGGCCAGCTCCTCGGCCCAGGCCCGCCGCGCCGGCGGCGCGGTCAGCCGCAGGGCGTGCCCGGTGCGGACGGCGTGCTTGGCGAAGGTCACCTGCAGCGCCTGGGTCGACAGCTGCCCGCCCACCGCCGAGGCCAGGCCGGGGCCGCGGCGCAGCGCGGGCAGCACCCACGGGCTGTCGGCGAGGGCGGGGAAGCGGGACCGGCGGGCCTCCCACGCGTGCCAGGCGGTCAGCGCGCCGGGCACCGACCACTCACCGTCCTCGGTGCGCACCACCAGCCGCCGTGCGGTCGGGTGCACCTGGTCGCGCCGCAGTGCGCGGAACTGCCCGACGGTGGCGGGCCAGTGCAGGGCCAGGGCGCACCAGGCGACCGTGCGCAGGTGCTCCGGGTCGTCGCCGCGGATCTCGCGGAGCGGCCGCAGCTCCAGGGTCGGCGGCTCGGGCTCGGGGGTGGGCACCGAGGGCAGCGCGATGCCGCCGTAGCGGGCGACCTTGCTGTAGAGGGCCACCGTCGCGGGCTTCCAGCCCCGGGCCGCGGCGATCGGGTCCAGCCCGTCCTCCGCCAGCTGGTCGGGCCCCAGGCCCAGCTCGAGCGCGGCCTCGGCCAGCCGGCGCCACTGCACCTCGTAGCCCTCCGGCGGCCGGATCCGGCGCCAGGCGCGGGCCGGGGGAGGAGCCGGCATCTGCGGCAGCGCGGGCTGCCAAGCACCCGTCATGATCGAACTCTACCGTTATCCCCAACGAAAAAGCGATCCGATTTCGTGGGCTCTTGCCGACGCCGGGTGCCGGCGCCTGCGGCGCCGGAGCAGCGATCGCGCGAGGTCGGGTGGGGAGTGCCCCACGGGGTGGAGCACCCGCAGGGGTGCTCATCTCTCTGGATGTGTCTTGGGCATAACGGGGATGGATCCGTCGGTTCGTCGCTCTCGGCGCGCGCTCCCGGCCGCCGGTGGTGATCATGTTCGGGTGCGCACCGTGGGCGTGGAGGAAGAGCTGCTCGTCGTCGACCCCAGCGGCCGGCCCGTGCCGCTGGGGCCCGCCGCGCTCGAGGTCGCCGCCCGGCGGGGCGAGGGCGAGACCGTCGCCGAGCACGACCGGGCCGACCGGGACCGCGAGGACCGGCGGCCCCGCGATGATGCCCGATCCGACGCCGGGGACGACGGCGACCCGCGGGGACAGCTCGTGCCCGAGCTCAAGGCCCAGCAGCTGGAGTTCGCCACGCGGGTGTGCACCGGGCTGGCCGACGTCTCCGCCGACCTGCGCCACTGGCGCCGCCGGGCCGACGCCGCGGCGCGGGGAGTGGGCGCGCGCGTGGCGGCCCTGGCCAGCTCCCCGGTCGACGTCGAGCCGGTCACCACGCCGGGGCGGCGCTACGCGGCGATGACCGACACCTTCGGGCTGACCGCCGTCGAGCTGCTCAGCTGCGGCTGCCACGTGCACGTCGCGGTGGACGGCGACGAGGAGGGCGTCGCCGTCCTCAACCGGATCCGCGGCTGGCTGCCCGTGCTCACCGCGATGAGCGCCAACTCGCCGTTCTGGCTGGGCCGGGACAGCGGCCACGCCAGCTTCCGCTCGCAGGCCTGGAACCGCTGGCCCTCCTCGGGGCCCACCGAGCTGTTCGCCGACGCCGGCGCCTACCACCGGCTGATCGAGGAGCTGGTCGCGACCGGCACCATCGTCGACACCGGGATGGTCTACTTCGACGCCCGCCTGTCCGAGCGGTGGCCGACGGTCGAGGTGCGCGTCGCCGACGTCCCGCTCCGCGCCGAGGACACCGTCACCCTGGCCGGCCTGGTCCGCGGCCTGGTGGAGACCGCCGCCCGGGAGTGGCGCGCCGGGGTGCCCTCGGCCGCCGTCCGCAGCGAGCTGATCCGCGTCGCCGCCTGGCGGGCCGGCCGCTCCGGGCTGGCCGGGGACCTCGTGCACCCGGTCACCGGCCGCCCCGCGCCGGCCGCCGACGTCGTCCGGGCCCTCGTCGACCACGTCCGGCCCGCCCTCACCGACGCCGGCGACGCCGACCGGGTGGAGGCCGGCGTCGCCGCCCTCCTGTCCCGCGGCACCGGGGCGGACCTGCAGCGCCGGGTGCACCGGGAGACCGGCGACCTCGCCGCCGTCGTACGCGCCGCCGTGGAGGTCACCCAGGACTGAGCCGGGCACACGGCACCGGCGCGGCCCCCGGGACCGCCCGTTATCGTCCCGCCATGGACACCGCCCGCTGGCGTGACGTCGTCCGCCCGGATCTGCCCGGGCCACACCCCGGCCGGCGGGATCGCGCCTACCTGTGGGTCATCCGGCTGGTCCTGCTCGTCTTCCGGCTGCTGCGCTTCCGGTTCACCGTGCGCGGCTCCCAGCACGTGCCGACCAGCGGCGGCGCGATCGTCTGCAGCAACCACGTCAGCTACCTGGACTTCACCTTCCTCGGGCTGGCCGCGCTGCCGCAGCGGCGGCTGGTGCGGTTCATGGCCAAGGAGTCGGTCTTCGCCTCCCGGCTCTCCGGGCCGCTCATGCGGGCCATGCACCACATCCCGGTCGACCGCCGGGCCGGCACGGCCGCCTTCGAGTCAGCCGTGCGCGCGCTCAAGGACGGCGAGGTCGTCGGGATCTTCCCCGAGGCGACGATCAGCAGCAGCTTCGTGGTCAAGGCCCTCAAGGCCGGCGCGGCCCGCATGGCGATCGACGCCGGCGTGCCGGTCATCCCGGCGGCCGTCTGGGGTGGCCAGCGGATCGCCACCAAGAAGCAGGGGGTCCACCTCAGGCGGGACGTCGCGATCACCGTCGTCCTCGGCGAGCCGCTGGTCCCGCAGCCGGGGGAGAAGACCCAGCAGCTGCTCCGCCGGATCCGGGCGGCCATGGAGGAGCTGGTCGACGAGGCCCAGCGGACCTATCCCCAGCAGCCGGCCGGGCCCGACGACCGCTGGTGGCTGCCGGCGCACCTGGGCGGCACCGCGCCGACCCCGGAGGAGGCGGTGGCGCTCGACCACCATGACGTGCGCGGCCTCAAGCCGAAGGTGCACCGCCCGCACCCGCTGGCCCGCCTCCGGGCCCGGCTCGCCCGCCGCCGCGCCTCCCGCTGAGCGCGCCCGGCCGCCCTACTCCACGATCACGATGGTCGACTTCCGCGCCCCGGTCCGCTCCTCGCTCGCTGGCGCTCGCTGCGATGCTCCCGGGGCTGTCAGTCGACGACCGGCGGGGCCATCAGCCGGAACACCTCCAGCTCGACGTCGTACCAGCGGCGCATCCGGCCCAGCGGCTGCATGCCCAGCCGCCGGCACACCGCCAGGGACGGCGTGTTGCCCGGCCGCACGACCGCGTAGACCTCCGGCACGCCGGCGGCGAAGGCGTGGTCGATGACCGCCCGCGCGGCCTCGGTGGCGTACCCGTGCCCCCAGCAGTCCGGGTGCAGGTGCCAGCCCACCTCCACCTCGCCGACGCCCTCGGGGAGCGGCTTGAGCAGCACCGTGCCGGCCACCCGCCCGGACGCGGCGACCTCGACCGCCCACACCCCGAACCGCGCGTCGGCGCACACCGCCGCCCAGCGCGCCACGAGCTCGACCGGCGTGAGGGACGGCGTCCCGCCCAGCCAGCGGGTGACCTCGTCGCGGCCGTACAGGTCGGTCAGCCGGGCCAGGTCGTCGCGGCGGGTGGTCCACGGCCGCAGCCGCAGGCGAGGGGTGCACCACTCCCCGCCGTCGCTCACCCGCTCTGCCTACCGCCGGGCACGGGCGCCGGCCACCCGGAGCCGGCCCGTCCCGGGGGTCCTGCTTCAGTCGGTCAGCGAGGCCTCCCGGGAGGCGGCCGCGGCCACGTCGGCGGCCTCGCTCCACCCGTCCGCCCACACCCCGCGGGCCCGCCACCAGGCCCGCCCGCTCTCGGGCAGCGTGGCGATCGGGTCGTAGTAGGTGTAGCGGCGGTCGAGGGCGTCCTCGTCGGCCCGCTCGATGCCGGTGCGGTAGTTCTTCGTCCAGTAGCTGATCCCGCGCTCGCGGTCGTACTCGGCGACCTGGTGCACCCAGCGCTTGCCGACGTAGGGGACGTCGCAGACGATCCGCGGCGTCGCGAAGCCGGGCAGGTAACCCATGATGTCGTGCTGCAGGATCTGCGCCTCGGCCAGCGACACCCGCCAGTGCTCGGCGCTGGGCACCATGTCGCACATGTAGAAGTAGTAGGGCGTGATGCCGGCCCCGTCGAGCAGCGCGAAGCACAGGTCCAGCAGGGCCGGCGCGGTGGCGTTCACCCCGCGCAGCAGCACGCCCTGGTTGCGCACGTCGCGCACCCCCGCCTCGAGCATCGCCCGGGCCGCCTCGGCCACCAGCGGCGTCACCTGCTGCGCGGCGTTGACGTGGGTGTGCACGGCCAGCGCCACGCCGCGGTCCCGCGCCGTGCGGGCCAGCCGGGTCATGCCCGCGACGACGTCGTCCTGGAGCCAGTGCTGCGGCAGCCCCATCAGCGCCTTGGACGCCAGCCGGATGTCGCGCACCGACTCGATCTCCAGCAGGCCGGAGACGAACGCCTCGAGGGTCCGGAACGGCAGGTTGGCCACGTCCCCGCCGGAGACGACGACGTCGCGGACGCCGGGGGTGGCCCGCAGGTACTCCAGCATGGCGGCGTGCCGGTCGACCGGCTTGCGGGCGAACCGCAGCTTGGCGACGGCGGGGGTGGAGTTGCCCACCAGGTCCATCCGGGTGCAGTGGCCGCAGTACTGCGGGCAGGTCGGCAGCAGCTCGGCGAGCACCTTGGTCGGATAGCGGTGGGTGAGCCCCTCGACGGCCCACATCTCGTGCTCGTGCAGCGAGTCGCGGGCCGCGTACGGGTGGCTGGCCGCGGCCCCAGCCAGCCGGTCGGAGGCGACCGGCAGCATGTAACGGCGCACCGGGTCGGCGCGCAGCGCCGCGGCGTCCGGCACCGCGTCGGGGACCATCGTGTTGAGCATCTGCGGCGGCAGCAGCAGCGACATCGTCGCCCGGCCGGCCTGGTCGGCCTCGACGTCGGCGTAGAAGGCGTCGTCGAGCAGGTCGCCGTAGACGCCGTGCAGCTGACGGACGTTCTTCACGCAGTGCGCCCGCTGCCACTGGGCGCTGCGCCACTCGGCCTCGGACACCCCGGCGAAGCCCGGCAGGCGACGCCAGTCTGGCTCGGTGAGCTCCCGGGCGGTGTACTCGTACGGCTGCTCCAGCACGGCCGGTACCTCGCTTTCTCCGCTGTCCGAGGGACTGTACGGGAAGAACTTCGGTCTGCAGCACGGTTCACGCTAGGTTCTCCGGTGATGGACGTGTACATGGCGACAGACGTGGCCCGCACACTCGGGGCCCACCGGGTGCTGGCGCCGCCCGGCGTGCTGCCCCAGGCCGCGGACCGCCTGGACCCCGACCCGGCGATCGGCCCCGACGAGGTGCGCGTGGCGGTGCAGCGGCTGAACCTCGACGCGGCGTCGTTCCGGCAGCTGTCGGAGGCCTGCGGCGGGGACGGCGCGGCGGTCCGGGCGGCCGTCCTGGAGATCGCCGCCACCCGCGGCAAGGTGCAGAACCCGGTCACCGGCTCCGGCGGGATGCTGCTCGGCGTCGTCGACGCGGTGGGGGAGGCCTCCCCGCTGGGGCTGCGCGTGGGGGACCGGGTGGCCACGCTGGTCTCGCTGACCCTCACCCCGCTGCGGATCACCGACGGCCTGGCCGGCTGGGACGGGCGCTCCGAGCAGGTCCCGGCCGCCGGGACGGCGATCCTGTTCGCCCGCTCGATCGCCGCCGTCCTGCCCGACGACCTGTCCGACGCGGTGTCCCTCGCGCTGCTCGACGTGTGCGGGGCCCCGGCGGCCACCGCCCGGGTGGTCGGGCGGACGGGCGCGCGGTCGGTCGTCGTCCTCGGAGCGGCGGGCAAGTCCGGCTGCCTGAGCCTGGCCGCCGCCCGGGCCGCGGGCGCCACCGAGCTGACCGGCGTGGTGCGCGACGAGCGCGAGGCCGCGGCGCTTTCCGCGGCCGGCCTGGCCGACCGGGTCGTCGTCGCCGACGCCACCGACCCGCTCGCGGTCGCCGCGGCCGCCGGCACCCCGGCGGAGGTCACCGTCGTCTGCGTCGACGCGCCGGGCGCCGAGCACGGGGCGGTCCTCGCGACGGCCGACGGCGGCACCGTGGTCTTCTTCTCCATGGCGACGTCCTTCGCGCGGGCGGCGCTCGGAGCGGAGGGGATGGCGGCCGACGTGACCATGCTGATCGGGAACGGCTACACGCCGGGGCACGCCGCCCTGGCCCTGGACCTCTACCGGTCCACCCCGGGCGTGCGGGCCCTGATCGACCCCCGGGTGAGCGCATGAGCCTGCTCGTCACCGACGTGACCGTCGGCGACCGGCCCGGCCGGGCGGTGCGCGTGCAGGACGGCCGGATCGCCTGGCTCGGCGACGCCCCCGACGCCGCGCCCGCCGACCGGGTGCTGCCGGGGGAGGGGGCGCTGCTCACGCCGGCGTTCGTCGACGCGCACGTGCACGCCACGGCGACCGGACTGGCGCTCTCCGGGCTCGACCTCCACTCGAGCGTGAGCCTGCAGGCGGCCGTCTCGTCCGTCAGTGAGCACGCGGCCACCGCCGCGGACGGGATCCTGCTGGGCACCGGGTGGGACGAGACCACCTGGCCGGAGGGCCGCGGGCTCACCCGGCACGACCTCGACGCCGTCGTCGGCGACCGGCCGGCCTACCTGGCGCGGGTCGACGTCCACTCGGCCACGGTCTCCACCGCGCTGCTGGACCGGGTGCCGGGGATCGCGCAGCTGCCGGGGTTCGCCCCCGACGGGCGGCTGCGGCTGGACGCCCACCACGCCGCGCGGCAGGCCGCTTACGGCGCGGTGGACGCCGGCCAGCGCCGGGCCGCACAGCGCGCCACGCTCGCCGCCGCGGCCGCCCTGGGCATCGGCAGCCTGCACGAGATGGCCGGCCCCGAGGTGTCCGGCGCCGACGACCTCGCCGGGCTCCTCGCGCTGGCCGGCGACACCCCGGGCCCGCGGGTGCTGGGCTACTGGGGCGAGCTCGCCGAGCGCGGCGGCCTGGCCGTCGTCGCCGAGCTGGGCCTGGCCGGCGCCGGGGGAGACCTGTTCTGCGACGGCGCCTTCGGCTCGCACACCGCCGCGCTGAGCGCGCCGTACGCCGACGCGCCCGGCACCGCGGGGGCGCTGCGCTTCCCCACCGCGTCGCTGGTCGACCACGTGCGCGCCTGCACCCTCGCCGGGGTGCAGGCCGGCTTCCACTGCATCGGGGACGCCGCGGTCGCACAGGTGCTCACCGCGGTGGGCGCGGTCGTCGAGGAGCTGGGCCGGGCCGCCGTGCGCGCCTGCCGGCACCGGCTCGAGCACGTGGAGATGGCCGACCCGGCGGCGATCGAGCGGATGCGCGACTGGGGGATGGTCGCCAGCGTCCAGCCCGCCTTCGACGCGGCCTGGGGCGGCCCGTCGGGCATGTACGCCGAGCGGCTCGGAGCGGAGCGGGCGCGGGACTGCAACCCGTTCGCCGACCTGTCCGACGCCGGGGTCGCGCTGGCGATCGGCAGCGACGCGCCGGTCACCCCGCTGGACCCGTGGGGCGGGGTGCACGCGGCGGTCGACCACCGCACGCCGGCCTCGGGCCTGCGGCCGTTCGACGCCTTCGACGCGGCCACCCACGGCGGCTGGCACGCCGCCCGCGCCGAGCACCCCGCGGGCCCGCTGGCCGTCGGCGCGCCCGCGGACCTGGCGCTGTGGGAGACGGCGCAGACCCTCTCCGCCGTCCTCGCCGAGCGGGCCCGCCCGGCCTGCCGTGCCCTGCTGGTCGACGGCGAACCGATCGGAGCGACGCCATGACCGAGGAACGCGACGGTTCCCGGGAGAACCGCCGGTCCAGGGACGCCGGTCTTCCCGGAGACCTGCGGAGGGGACCGGTGCTGGAGCTGGACCCGGTGCTGGTGGCGCGGGCGCGGGAGCTGGCCGTCCGCGCGGCGCAGCCCGTCGTGGACCTCGCCCGGCGGCACACCACCGTCTCCGTGGAGCGGGCGGTGCTACGGCTGGCCGGGCTCACCGGCACCGACCCGGTCACCGGCAACGGGGCGGGGACCGACCGGGTGCCGTGGGTGAACCGGGTGGTGGACGCCGTTCGGGAGCAGGTGGGCCTGGAGTCCGGCGTCGCGCTGCCGGTGTGGCACGCGCTCGCCTCGGGTACCGCGCCGGACCTGCCGGCCCTCGCCGAGCAGGTCGGGGCCGGCACGGCGCGGTTCGAGCTGCCCACCGGCACCGCCGCCGAGCGCGCCCGGGACGCCGCGCGCGCGGCGGTCGCCGCCGGCGTCGCCCGGATCGACGCCAACCGGGCCCGTCGCGACGAGCTCGTCGCCCGGCTGGGCGACCCGCCGCGGCGGCCGTGGATCTACCTGATCGTGGCCACCGGCGACATCTATGAGGACATCCCGCAGGCGCAGGCCGCGGCCCGGGCCGGCGCCGACGTCATCGCGGTCATCCGCTCCACCGGGCAGTCGCTGCTGGACTACGTGCCCGAGGGCGCCACCCGCACCGGCTACGCCGGCACCTACGCCACCCAGGAGAACTTCCGGCTCATGCGGGCCGCGCTGGACGACGTCGGCGCGGAGCTGGGCCGCTACGTCCGGCTCACCAACTACGCGTCCGGCCTGTGCATGCCCGAGATCGCCGTCCTGGCCGGGCTGGAGCGGCTGGACATGATGCTCAACGACGCGATGTACGGGATCCTCTTCCGCGACATCAACCCGCAGCGCACCTTCGTCGACCAGCGGTTCAGCCGGATGGTGCACGCCCGCGCCGGGATCGTCATCAACACCGGCGAGGACAACTACCTCACCACCGCCGACGCCGTCGACGAGGCGCACACCGTCACCGTCAGCCAGCTGCTCAACGAGACCCTGGCCAAGGAGGCCGGCCTCGAGGACTGGCAGCTGGGGCTCGGGCACGCCTTCGAGATCGACCCGGACCGGCGGGAGTCGTTCCGGCTGGAGCTGGCGCACGCGATGCTCGCCCGGGCGCTGTTCCCCGACGCGCCGCTGAAGTGGATGCCGCCGACCAAGCACATGACCGGCGACGTCTTCCGCGGCTACCTGCTCGACGGGTTCTTCAACCTGGCCGGCGCGCTCACCGGCCAGGGCATCCTGCTGGTCGGGATGATGACCGAGGCCGTGGTCACCCCGTGGCTGTCCGACCGGGACCTCGCCCTGCGCAACGTGCGCTACGTCCTGGACGCCGCCGGGGGGCTGACCGAGGACTTCGCGCCCCCGAAGGGTGGCTTCATCGACCGCCGCGCGCACACCGTGCTCACAGAGGCGGTGCAGTTGCTGGAGCGGATCGCCGACGAGGGTCTGCTGGAGGCCATCGCCGACGGCACCTTCGGCATCACCAGGCGGCCGCCGGACCGGGGCAAGGGCCTCGACGGCGTCGTCCGCCTCGGCCCCGAGGCGTACAACCCGGCGCTGGAGCTCCTGGAGCGGGAGGCGACCCGTGCCTGACGAGGGGACCGTGATCCGCCCCTACGGGGACACCACCGGCGACGGGATGGTGCAGCTGTCGTTCACCCTGCCGGTGCCCCCGGGCCCGCGGGCCGACGGCGCCGCCCTGCAGCTGGCGAACAAGATGGGCGTGGACCCGGCGATGGTCGTGCACAGCCACGGGATGGGGGAGGGGTTCACGTTCTTCGTCGTCTACGGCAGCGTGCGGCACCTCGTCGACCTCGACGCGGTGGCCGTGGAGGAGCGCGCCTACCCGCTCCTGACCCCGCCGGAGGTCGACGCCGCGATCCGCACCGGGCTGCGCCGCAAGCTGGTCGTGCTGGGCGCGTGCATCGGCACCGACGCGCACACCGTCGGCATCGACGCGATCCTCAACCTCAAGGGCTTCGCGGGGGAGAAGGGCCTGGAGTACTACCGGGAGCTGGAGGTGGCCAACCTCGGCGCGCAGGTGAGCGTGCCGGAGCTGGTCGCGCGGGCGCGGGCGGCGCGAGCCGACGCCGTCCTGGTCTCCCAGGTGGTCACCCAGCGCGACGCCCACGTGCGCAACACCCGCGAGCTGGCCGCCGCCTTCCGCGAGGCGATGGGGGAGGACCGCCCGCTGCTGGTCGTCGGCGGCCCGCGCTTCGACCCGGCGATAGCCGCCGACCTCGGCGTCGACAAGGTCTTCGGCCGGGGGACGACGCCCGGCGAGGTCGCCAGCTACCTCGTGTCCGCCCTCGTCCCGACCGGAGCCGCCGCATGACCGAGCCCGACCCCCGCCTGGGGCTGACCGTCACCCACCGCCGGTACGTGCCCTACAGCCACGCCCACTACGGCGGGAACCTGGTCGACGGCGCCTACACGCTCGGCCTGTTCGGCGACGTCGCCACCGAGGTGGCGATCGTGCTCGACGGCGACGAGGGGCTGCTGGCCGGGTACTCGGAGGTGCGCTTCCTCGCCCCGGTGCAGGCCGGGGACGTGCTGGAGGCGACCGCCGAGGTGGTGCGGATCGGCCGGCGCAGCCGCGAGTTGCGCTGCACCGCGCGCGTGGTGGCCCGCGCGCAGCCCGAGCGGAGCCCCTCGGCGGCCGCCGTCCTGGACCGGCCAGTGACTGTCGTGGAGGCGACCGCCGCCCTCGTCGTCCCCGGTCCGGCCTGACCGCGCGGGGCTGTCCAGGCGCCACGCCGTAACGAACAGGTCACAGTTCGTCACGAGCCCCTCCGAGGGCGGCGCAGGTGTCGGTGCACTTCTTACAGTGCCTGCAGTTCCACTCCGGGAGCACCGGGCACGTGCCTCCCCGGACCAGTCGTGCGGGCCCTCCGGCCGCGCGGACGTCCCCCGCCGTCCGCAGTCCGGGTCGAGAGCGCCGGCGGCTGCCCGGGGGAGCGCGGTCCGGGCACCCGGCGGGGCCCGCCCGGGTCCGCACCACCAGACAACGGCCCGCCGATCGCCGCCAGCGACCGGCCGGCCGGCCCGAAGGTGCGGCCGCCCGAGCGCGGGAGCCGCCGGCGCCGACCGGAGTCCCGGCGCGGACGACGCACCCCGATCACGGGGGCGCCGTCCGGCCGCGCCGGGATGGGATGCTGGGCGCGGACCGCGGCAACGGCGCCGGCGGTCGCGGCCCGGTGCGACGTGCCCGGGGCCGGTAGGTGCACGAGCACGGGAGGCGACGGTGGGCGCAGTCGCCTCCGGCACGCTGGAGCGCCCCTCCGAGACGCCGCGACCGGCCGCCCGGTCCCGCCGCCGCCTGCCCTGGCGCACGCTGCTGGCCGCGGCCGGTGGAGGATTGCTGCTGCTCGCCTTCCCCGGCTGGGGACTGTGGCCGCTCGCGCCGCTGGGCGTGGCCGCGCTGGCCCTCGCCGTCGCCGGGCAGCGCGCCCGCGCGGGCGCCTGGCTGGGCCTGGTCTGCGGCCTGACCTTCTTCGTGCCGCTGCTGTCGTGGAGCGGCATCTACGTCGGCGCCTTCCCGTGGCTGGCCCTGGCGGTGTCCCAGGCACTGTTCGTGGCGCTGCTCGGCGCGGCCACCGCGGCGACGTCCCGGCTGCCGCTGTGGCCGCTGTGGGCGGCGGCGCTGTGGGTGGCCGACGAGGCGCTGCGCGGCCGGCTGCCGCTCGGCGGGTTCCCGTGGGGCCGGCTGGGGCTGAGCCAGACCGAGGGCCCGTTCCTCTCCCTGGCCGCCTACGGCGGCGTGCCGCTGGTCAGCTTCGCCGTCGCGCTCACCGGCACGCTGCTGGCCGCCGGGGTGCGGCACCTGACCGCACGGCGAGGCGCCCGGGGCGCTCCGCCGCGGACCGGCCGGGACGCCGGGCTGCGGGCGGCGGCGCTCGCGCTCGCCGGCGCGGTCGCGGTACCGCTGCTGGGCTGGCTGGCCTGGGCGCCCCTGCCCGGCCCGTCGCTCACCGAGGGCGGCCCGACGCGCACCGTCGCCGTCGTCCAGGGCGACGTCCCCCAGCCCGGCCTGGAGTTCAACGAGCGGCGGCGGGCGGTCCTGGACAACCACGTCACCCGCACCGTGGAGCTGGCCGAGGCGGTCGCGGCGGGCGAGCAGCCGCAGCCGGACCTGGTCGTCTGGCCCGAGAACAGCTCCGACATCGACCCCTACCTCAACACCGACGCCGCGCGCGCGATCAGCCGGGCCGCCGGCGCGATCGGCGCACCGATCCTGGTCGGCGCGGTCGTCGACGGCCCGGGGCGGTACATCAGCAACACCGGCATCGTCTGGGACCCCGAGACCGGGCCCGGGGACACCTACGTCAAGCGGCACCCGGTCCCGCTCGCCGAGTACGTGCCCGCCCGGGCGTTCTTCCGCTTCTTCAGCGACAAGGTCGACCTGGTGCGGCGGGACTTCGTGCACGGCACCGAGGTCGGGCTGCTGGAGATGGGCGGCGCCCGGGTCGGGGACGTCATCTGCTTCGAGGTCGTCTACGACGGGCTGGTGCGCGACGCGGTGCGCGCCGGTGCCGGGGTGCTCGTCGTCCAGACCAACAACGCCACCTTCGGCTACACCGACGAGAGCGAGCAGCAGCTGGCCGCCAGCCGGCTGCGCGCGGTGGAGTTCGGCCGCACCGTCCTGGTCGCCGCCACCAGCGGCATCTCGGCGATCGTCGCCCCCGACGGGTCCCTCGCGGCCCGCTCGGAGCTGTTCGAGCCGGCGGTCTTCGTCGAGGACGTCGCCCAGCGCGACTCGACCACCGTGGCCGAGCGGCTCGGCGCCGGGCCGGAGTGGGGGCTGAGCGCGCTGGCGGCCGGGGCGCTGCTGGCCGTGGTCGTGCCCGCGGCCGTCCGCCGCCGCCGCGCTCGGCGGAGCTCGGCGTGACCGCGGCGCGGGTCCTCGTCGTCGTCCCCACCTACGACGAGGTGGACAACCTCGAGCCGATCCTCGAGCGGCTGCACCGCAGCGTCCCCGCGGCGCACGCCCTGGTGGTGGACGACGGCTCGCCGGACGGCACCGGGGAGCTCGCCGAGAAGCTGGCCGCCCTCGACCCGCGGGTGCACGTGCTGCACCGCACCGTGAAGGCCGGGCTCGGGCCGGCCTACGTGGCCGGCTTCCGGTGGGGGCGGGCGCGTGGCTACGACGTCCTGGTCGAGATGGACGCCGACGGCTCCCACCACCCCGAGCAGCTGCCCGCCCTGCTGGCCGCGCTGGAGGGCGCCGACCTGGCGCTGGGCTCCCGGTACGTGCCCGGCGGCCGGGTGGAGGACTGGCCGGCGCACCGGCTGCTGCTGTCCCGGGCGGGCAACCTGTGGACCCGCTGGGCGCTGCGGCTGCCGCTCGCCGACGCCACCGGCGGGTTCCGCGCGGTACGGGCCGCGCTGGTCGACCGGCTGCCCTTCGACGACGTGGCCAGCCAGGGCTACTGCTTCCAGGTCGACTGGGCCTGGCGCGCCGTCCGCGCCGGAGCCCGCGTGGCCGAGGTGCCGATCACCTTCACCGAACGGGCGTTCGGCAGGAGCAAGATGAGCGGTTCGATCGTTGGAGAGGCATTGGTACGGGTCACCTGGTGGGGCCTGCAGGACCGGCTGGCCGACTGGCTGCCGGGCCGGGTCCGCCGCCCCGTGCCGGGACGGGTCCGCGACGGCGGGCGGTCGACCGCGGTCCGGTAGGCGGGCCGGGGCCGCACGCGCCGGGCGGGCAGAGGAGAGCCGTGGGTCGCCGCGTGCGCATCGCAGCCGGGCTGTTCGCCCTGGCCGAGGTCGTCGTCTTCGTGCTGGTCGCCAGCTGGATCGGGGTGGGCTGGACCCTGCTGGCGACGCTGGCCACCAGCGCGCTGGGCTGGGCACTGCTGGCCCGGCTGGGCACCCGGGCGCTGACCGAGCTGCGCGACCGCGCCCGGGACCGCCGGCTCCCGGGCCGCGCCCTCGGCGACGCCGGGCTGATCGCCCTCGGCGGGCTGCTCATGGTGCTGCCGGGCTTCCTCGGCGACCTGGTCGGCCTGCTGTGCCTGCTCCCGCCCACCCGGTTCCTGGTGCGCGCCGTCCTGGGCCGAGTGCTCGCCAACCGGCTGCCCGTGCAGCTGCGCGGGCCGGTGCACGTCCGCAGCCGCCGCGTCGAGGAGGTCCGGTACACCGGGCCGCCGCCCGCCGACCGGCCGCTGGTCATCGAGGGCCGGGTCGTCGAGGGCCGGGTCGTCGAGAGCCGGGTCGTCGAGGGCCAGGTCGTCGAGGGCCAGGTCCAGGACGGGCCGACTCGCTAGCCGACTCGCGGGCCGACCCGCCGGCCCGCCGGCCCGGCGGCGGCAGGTCGGACCGGCCGGGGGAGCGGGAGTCGTCGGGCTCCGGACGCGGAACGGCCCCGGTGGGGAGTCCCACCGGGGCCGTTCCGTCGGTCCGCCCGCCTCCGGGAGGCGGGCCTCAGCTCAGCTGGCGCGGGTCCGCCGGCCGCGGAGCACCTCGAGCCGCTCGGCGAGGACCTCCTCGAGGTCGTCCACCGAGCGACGCTCCAGGAGCATGTCCCAGTGCGTCCGCGGGGGCTTGACCTTCTTGGGAGCCGGCTCGGCGCCACCCACGAGCTTGGCGGCGGAGCCGTCGAACTTGCACTCCCAGGTGTCGGGCACCTCGGCGTCATCCGCGAAGGGCACGGTGAACAGGTGGCCCGAGGAGCACCGGTACTCCACGTACTGGCGCTCGATCGGTGCGGTGTTCCGCTCGGTCTCATAGCTCACGCTGCCCAGTCGGCTGCCCCGCAGGGAACGCTCGCCCATGGCACACCGTCCTCTCGTGCTGGTGGTGTCGGTCGGTTCTCGACGTCGCTGGACGGGGGGTTACCCACCCGGCGAGGGAGTCGAAAGGACCAACGACAGATTTCGCGGAGAGATTCCGCAGAGTCGGTTCGAAATCATCGCATGGGGTGGTATAGGACCCCACGGCCACCCCCCGACGGGGGGAGGTCAGGGCAGGGCGAGCTGCCCGGGGCCCGCGGCCGTCGGCCCGAGCTGGCCCAGGACGTGGTGCCGCCGGCACAGCACCTGGTAGTGCACCTCGGGGTCGGGGCCGGTCTCGTCGGGGGCCGGCGTGGGCGCGGTGTCGGCCACGACGACCGTCGCGCCCTCCCGCACCATGGCGCCGTCCACCACCCGGGCGTTGAGCAGGCCGGGCAGCCCGCACCAGCACAGCACCTCCACCTGGACCCGCTGGACGTCGTCGGCGACCTCCAGCAGCCGCTGGGTGCCGGGGAACAGCCGGGTGCGGAAGTCGGTGGTCAGGCCGAAGGCGTAGACGTCGACGTGCGACTCGTCGACGAGCTCGGCGAGCTGGTCGACCTGCGCGTCGGTGAGGAACTGGGCCTCGTCGACGATCAGGTAGTCCACCCGGTCGCCGACCGCCCAGGAGTCGCGGACCAGCAGCCGCAGGTCGGTGCCGGCGTCGACCTCGATCGCCTCCCGGCACAGCCCGACCCGGGAGCTGATCTGCGGCCGGGCGGAGCGGTCGCCCTGGGTCAGCAGCAGCCCCCGCCGTCCCTGCCGGCTCTGGTTGTGGTCGACCTGCAGCGCGAGGGTCGACTTCCCGCAGTCCATCGGGCCGTGGAAGAACCGCAGGTGCGCCGGCGCCGGGTGGCGGCGGCGGTCCCCGGCGACGGGGACGGAGACCAGCCGGCGCTCGGTGCGGGCGTCGGAGTCGAGGGGAGGGGTCACGCTGCCTCCTCGCTGGCGCTCGTCGGCACCGTTCCCTCAGGTGCTGTGATCTCGGGTGACCTCGCCGGCTCGGTCACAAACGCTCCGGGACGGGGTTGCCGGCCGCGACGACCGCGCGGCGGATGGGCAGCGCGGCCAGCGCGGCGAAGCCGGCCACGAAGAAGACGACGAGGCTGACGATCGCCAGCCGGTAGGAGCCGGTCAGCTGGTAGGTGAGCCCGAAGGCCAGCGGGCCGAGCCAGCTGGTGCCGCGGTCGCTGATCTCGTAGAAGCCGTAGTACTCGGCCTCCTTGCCCGCCGGGATCAGCTGGCTGAACAGCGACCGGGACAGCGCCTGCGTGCCGCCCTGTACCAGGCCGATGACGGCGGCCAGCGCGTAGAACTGGCCGACCGCGCCGGCCTGCAGGAAGAACGCGACCACCAGCACGCCGATCCAGGCCACCAGGCTGCCCAGCACGACCCGCTTGGCGCCGTAGCGGGCGGCCAGCCGGCCCAGGCCCAGCGCCCCGGCGACCGCCACCACCTGCACCATGAGGATCGCGCCGGTGAGCACCGACTGCTCCAGGCCCAGCTCCTCGGTGGCGTACGTGGCCGACAGCGCGATGACGGTCTGGACGCCGTCGTTGAACAGCAGGTACGCGCCGAGGAACCACAGCGTGAGCGGGAACGCCCGCATCTCCCGCAGGGTCGTGGCCAGCTGGCGGAAGCCGCTGCGGCTGCCGACCGCGTCGGGGTCGCGCACCGGGCGGTTGCGCAGCCGGGACACCGTGAACACGGTGAACCCGCCCCACCACAGGCCGGCCGTGGCCAGGCAGATCCGCACCGCCTCGCCGGTGGTCAGGCCGAGCCCCTCGGCGCCCACCACGAGCCCGAGGTGGACGGCGAGCAGCAGCGCCCCGCCGACGTACCCGAACGCCCAGCCGCGGCTGGAGACGGCGTCCCGCTCGTCGGGGCTGGCCAGGTCCGGCAGCCAGGAGTAGTAGACGACCGTCGCCGCGCCGAAGCTGATGTTCGCGACGGCGAACAGCGCCGCGCCCAGCAGCCACCGGCCGTCCCCGGCGAAGTACAGCCCGGTGGTCGCCAGCGCGCCGAGGAAGGCGAAGCCGGCCAGCATCTCCCGCTTGCGGCCGGTGCGGTCGGCGACGGCGCCGGTGAGCGGCAGCACGAGCACCTGCAGCAGCACCGACGCCGACAGGACGTAGGAGAACCAGCTGCCGGCGGCGATCGACAGGCCGAGGAACGACAGCCGCTCGTCGGGCCCGGCGGCCTCCTCGGCGATCGCCGTGAGGTAGGGGCCCAGGAAGACGGTGGTGACGCTGGTGTTGAACACCGACATCGCCCAGTCGTAGGAGTACCAGCCGAACCGCTCGCGGCGCAGGGCGCGGTCGGCGGATTGGGCGGTCGGGGTGGCGGCCGTCGTCACGGGCGCAGGGTGTCAGCCGTGGGGGACCCGGTCCAGCACGCGCCGGTCACGGGGTGTCCTCGCCGGTGCTCGACCACGCCGTGACCGACGGTGCTGCGCTTCCCGGCCCGCGCAGGACCGGTCACCTGATGTCGTCCGGGACGACGCCGCCCGGGAACGCCGCGGTCGCCGTCGTCGGCCGGGTCGGGTCCACGAAGGCGGGCCGGTCGGCCGGCTCCCCGGCTCGCAGCGGGGCCAGGCCCCGGGTGATCGCCGCGGCGATGCGGGTGCGCGCCCGGTTGGCGTCGCCCACCCGGCCCGGCTGCAGGTCCTCGAAGAAGACCGCCGGGCCGATGTGCACCTTGAGCGCCGGCTGCCGCCAGAACGCGCGCAGCAGGGTCCGCAGCTTGCCCCAGTCGTTGGCGTACTGCAGCGGCTCGTGGGCGCCCCACTGGCTGACCGGGATCACCGGCACGTCGGCGGCCAGCGCCATCCGGGCCAGCCCGGTCCGGCCGCGCTCGGGCCACCCGTCGGGCGTCAGGCCGACCCGGCCCTCGGGATAGGCGACGACGTGGCCGCCGTGGGCCAGGGCCACCTGGGTGACGGTGAGCGCGTGCGCGGCGACGTCGGTGCCGCGGTCCACCCGGATGCCGCCGGCGCGCTCCAGCAGCGGGCCGACGACCGGCGCGCGCATGATGCCGCCGGTGGCCATGAACCGCGGGGTGACGCCGGCCTTGTGCAGCGCGGCGGCGACGACGAACGTGTCGAAGTCCCCGATGTGGTTGACCGCCAGCAGCAGCGGGCCGTCGCGCCACTCCTCGGGGATCGACCCGGTCACCTGGATCCGGCCGAAGACGCTGGGCAGCCAGGAGAACCAGCGCAGCGCGAACCGCCAGAACCACCACGGCGGGGTGGCGGCGATGGCCAGTTCGCGGGCGAACCACTCCGGGTCGTCCGGGCTTACCAGGTGCGCGACGTCGTCCGGCAGCGGTGGCGCCGGCGGCCGCCAGGCCCGGACCCGCGCGCCCAGAGTCACCGCGCCACCCACTGGTCGCGCTTCTCCAGCAGCTCGCGCAGCATCGCCGGGCGGTCGGTCATGACGCCGTCCACGCCGAGGTCGAGCATCGCGGTCGTCTCCTCCTCGGTGTTGACCGTCCAGACGTGCACCTGCAGGCCGCGGGCGTGCGCGGCGGCCAGGAACCGCTCGTCGACCAGGGCCCGCCCGCCCAGCTGCAGGGGCACCTGGGCGCAGCCGGCCTGGATGCGCACCAGGCCGGCCGCCCGCGGGGAGTAGGACGACAGGCGCAGGGCGGCGACCCCGCGCGGGCCCAGCGAGGTGCACACCGTGGGCCCGAACAGCCGGCGGGCGGCGGCGATCCGCGCGTCGGAGAACGACCCCAGGCAGATCCGGTCGGCGACGTCCAGCCGCCGCACGGTGCGGGCCAGCGGGGCCAGGACCCCGGCGGCCTTGATGTCGAGGTTGAAGCGGACGTCGGGCCACGCGCCGAGCAGCTCCTCGAGCCGCAGGATCGGCTCCCGCCCGCCGATGCGCGCCGCGGCGACCTCCGCCCACGGCAGCTGGTCGATGCGGCCGGAGCGGTCGGTGACCCGGTCCAGGGTCGCGTCGTGGAAGACGATCGGCACCCCGTCAGCGGTCACGCGGACGTCGGTCTCCAGGTACCGGTAGCCCAGCGCCACGCAGGCCTCGAAGGCCGGCATGGTGTTCTCCAGGTGCTCGATCGCGCCGCCGCGGTGGGCCATGGCGATGGGGGTCGGCCCGTCGAGGAACGCGTACCGGACCGGGACCACGCCGACACGCTAACGCCGGTGCCCTCCGCGCCGGTCAGGGCCTCGTCCCACCCGTTCCTCGTGCCTCCGCGGCCCCGTCCGTGCGGCCGGCGACGGCTCCGTCCGTGCGGCCGGCGACGGCCCCGGCCAGGCGGGCGACGATGGTCTCCAGCACCGGCCGCGGCGTGGCGAGGTTGAGCCGGACGTGCCCGGCGCCGGGGGTGCCGCACTCCGGTCCGTCGACCAGGGCCACGCCCGCGCGGTCGAGGAAGAACGTCCCGGCCGAGACGGGCAGGTCCAGGGCGCGGCAGTCCAGCCAGGCCAGGTAGGTGCCCTCCGGCGGGGTCCAGCGCACCTCCGGCAGGTGCTCGGCGAGCAGCTCCGCGAGGCGGCGGCGGTTGCCGTCGAGGTAGTCCAGCACCCGGGCCAGCCACGGGCCGCCCTCGGTGTAGGCGGTGGTGTTGGCCAGCACCCCGAGCGTGGAGGCGGCGTGGGTGTACCGGGCCCCGACCTGCGCCCAGGTGGCGGCGTCGGCCTCGTTGGACAGCAGCAGCTGCGCGGCCTTGAGCCCGGGAAGGTTCCAGGCCTTGGACGCCGACGTCGCGGTGACGGTGTGCCGCGCGGTGGTGGGGGAGAGGGCGGCGTAGGGCCGGTGCCGCGCGCCCGGGTACACCAGCGGCGCGTGGATCTCGTCGGCGAACACCCGGGCGCCGGCCCGCTCCACGACGTCGGCCAGGGCGAGCTGCTCGGACTCGCTGAACACCCGGCCCAGCGGGTTGTGCGGGTTGGTGTGCACCAGCAGCGCCCCGCCGGCGGCGAAGGCGCGCGCGATGCCGTCGAGGTCGTAGCCGGCCCGGCCGTCCCGCTCGACCATCGGCACCTCGATCAGCTGCCGGCCGAGCATCCCGGGGAGGGTGAGGAAGGGCATGTACGCCGGCGTCGGCAGCACCACGGGGCTGCCCGGCGGGGTGAACTGCTCGATGGCCACCTGCAGCCCGGCCAGCACGTCGGCCAGCGGGGAGACCCACTCCGCGGGCACCGCCCAGCCGTACCGCTCGGCGTACCAGCCGGCGCACGCGCGGGACATCGCCGCGGCGGCCTCCGGAGTCAGGTAGCCGAACGCGGCCCGGTCGACCGCCGCGTGCAGCACCTGCTGCACCTCGGGGGCGGTGCCGAAGTCCATCTCCGCCACGAACGCGCCGATCGCCGTCCCGTAGCGCGTCCACTTCAGGCTGCCCCCGGCGCGCAGCGCCTCCTCGGTGACCGCGTCGAACTCCTGCACGGCGTGCTCCCTCCCGGTGCGCTCCGCGTGTCGGGCGTGTCCCTCGGTCCTGTCAGGGGTCACGTCTACCGTGCCCTGCGTGGCCAAGCACGACAGCACGCAGGTGACCGACGAGGAGGCATCGACCGATCCCGCGCTGCCCGGCCCCCGTCAGGCCAGTGGCACCGAGCGCCGCTGCGGGTGGTGCCGCCGGGTGCTGCCGCAGCAGGGGTCGGTGGGCCGGCCCCGCCAGTACTGCGGGCAGGCCTGCCGCCAGCGCGCCTACGAGCAGCGGTCGGCGACGGCGAAGGCGGGGCTGTCCGGCGACGTCGTCCTGGTGACGCGGGCCGAGCTCGACGGCCTGCAGGACCGGCTCTACCAGCTGCGGTGCGCGATCGAGGACGTGCAGACCCTGCTGGGGGAGCGGCACACCAAGGCCGAGCTGGAACGCTCGCTGGCCGACCTGGTCCGCTCCACCGGCCGGCTCGACAAGCTCTGGGTCTCCGAGCGAGCCGCCGGCTGACGTGACCGTCGGCCGGTCAGCCGGCGGCGCGGGGTGCTGGAACGGGGACCGGGACGGTCAGCCGTCCTCCTCTTCCTCGCCCTCGCCCTGCTCGACACCGTCGTCCTGGTCGGAGTTGTCCGGCACGTTGTCCTGGGACTGGTCGGACTCCTCGTTGGTGTCGGTGTTGGGCGCGTCCCCGCTGTCGGTGGTCCCGTCGTTCTGGTCCTGCCCGGCGGCCTCGCAGGCGGTCAACGTCGCGCCGCCCCCGAACAGCGCCAGAGCAGTCATCAGTGCGGCGATCGGACGTCGGAGTTGCATGTCTGGAACCCTAGGCAGCCCGCAGGAGGTCCGCCCGTCGAACTCCGCGGGTCCGCATCCCGGGCGTTCGACGGCGGGTCGCGGCCGGTCCGTCCCCGGCGCGGCGTGGCACGATTCCCCGGGTGACCAGCGGTTCCGCCGAGACGCAGCACCTGCGCGACCTCGCGCGGCTGCGCCGCGTGCGCGACCGGATCGACCGGGAGTACGCGCAGCCGCTGGACGTCGAGGCGCTGGCCCGCGGCGTGCACATGTCGGCCGGCCACCTCAGCCGCGAGTTCCGGCGGGCCTACGGCGAGTCGCCCTACAGCTATCTGATGACCCGGCGGATCGAACGCGCGATGGCGCTGCTGCGCCGGGGCGACCTCAGCGTCACCGACGTCTGCTTCGCGGTGGGCTGCTCGTCGCTGGGCACCTTCAGCACCCGGTTCACCGAGCTGGTCGGGATGCCGCCGAGCACCTACCGGCGGGAGGCGGCGCGGGCGACGGCGGGGATGCCGTCGTGCGTGGCGAAGCGGGTCACCAGACCGGTCAGGAATCGAGAAGCCCAGGTCACCGGGCCGCACCTAGCGTGACCGCCATGGACATCACCATCCACACCACGGCCCTCCCGCACACCGACCCCGACGCCTCGCTGGCCTTCTACCGCGACGTCCTCGGGTTCGAGGTCCGCAGCGACGTCGGCCACGGCGCCATGCGCTGGATCACCGTGGGCCCCGCCGGGCAGCCGGGGACGTCGATCCTCCTGGCGCCCCCGGCGGCGGACCCCGGCATCACCGACGACGAGCGCCGCACCATCGCCGAGATGATGGCCAAGGGCACCTACGGCTGGATCCTGCTGGCCACGCCCGACCTCGACGGCACCTTCGAGAAGATCCAGGCTGGCGACGCCGAGGTCGTGCAGGAGCCGACCGACCAGCCCTACGGCGTCCGCGACTGCGCCTTCCGCGACCCCGCCGGCAACATGGTCCGCATCCAGCAGCTGCGCTGAGCCGACCGGACCCACCCCTGCCGCCCGCGACCCCGCCCGGCGTCAGCCGGACGGGCGTCGCGCCTCCCGACGGCCCCGCCGATGAGGTAGACAGCGCAAGCGATGCCGCGACCGCGCCGACGACGGCGCGCTGCTCGAGCCCCGGCGGCGCCCCCTCCGGGACCGCCGCGGCCGCCCGCCCGACAGATGGAGACCTGATGAGCACGGACACGCAGTCGCCCGCGCTGCACGTCGCCGACAGCCACGACCTGATCCGCGTGCACGGCGCGCGGGAGAACAACCTCAGGGACGTCGACGTCGAGCTGCCCAAGCGGCGGCTGACCGTGTTCACCGGCGTCTCGGGCTCCGGCAAGAGCTCGCTGGTGTTCGGGACGATCGCCGCGGAGTCGCAGCGGCTGATCAACGAGACCTACAGCGCCTTCGTCCAGGGCTTCATGCCGACGCTGTCGCGGCCCGAGGTGGACCTGCTCGACGGCCTGACCACCGCGATCATCGTCGACCAGGAGCGGATGGGCGCCAACCCGCGGTCCACGGTCGGCACCGCCACCGACGCCAACGCGATGCTGCGCATCCTGTTCAGCCGGCTGGGCCAGCCGCACATCGGCTCGCCCAACGCGTTCTCCTTCAACATCCCCACGGTGCGGGCCAGCGGGGCGATCACGGTCGAGCGCGGCGCGAAGACCAAGGCGGAGAAGGCCACCTTCACCCGGCTCGGCGGCATGTGCCCGCGCTGCGAGGGCATGGGCTCGGTGACCGACTTCGACCTCACGGCGCTCTACGACGCGAGCAAGTCGCTCGACGAGGGCGCGCTGACCGTCCCCGGCTACAGCATGGACGGCTGGTACGGCCGCATCTTCAGCGGCGCGGGGCTGCCCATGGACAAGCCGATCGGGCAGTACAGCGAGAAGGAGCTGCACACGCTGCTCTACGGGGAGCCGACGAAGATCAAGGTGGAGGGGGTCAACCTCACCTACGAGGGCGTGATCCCCAAGATCCAGAAGTCGATGCTGTCCAAGGACGTCGAGGCGATGCAGCCGCACGTCCGGGCCTTCGTGGAGCGGGCGATCACCTTCACCACGTGCCCCGAGTGCGAGGGCACCCGCCTGGCCCCGGAGGCCCGGTCGTCGCGGATCCGCGGCAAGAACATCGCCGAGCTGTGCGCCATGCAGATCAGCGACCTCGCCGAGTGGGTCCGGGACCTCGACGAGCCCTCGGTGGCCCCGCTGCTGACCGGGCTGCAGCACCTGCTCGACTCGTTCGCGCAGATCGGGCTGGGCTACCTCTCCCTCGACCGGCCGGCCGGCACCCTCTCCGGGGGAGAGGCGCAGCGGACCAAGATGATCCGCCACCTCGGCTCCTCGCTCACCGACGTCACCTACGTCTTCGACGAGCCCACCATCGGCCTGCACCCGCACGACATCCAGCGGATGAACGACCTGCTGCTGCAGCTGCGGGACAAGGGCAACACGGTGCTCGTCGTGGAGCACAAGCCCGAGACGATCGCGATCGCCGACCACGTCGTCGACCTCGGCCCGGGCGCGGGCACCGAGGGCGGCCAGGTGGTGTTCGAGGGCACCGTCGAGGGACTGCGGTCCAGTGGCACCCGCACCGGGCGGCACCTGGACGACCGCGCCGCCCTCAAGCCCTCGGTGCGGACGCCGTCCGGGGTGCTGGAGGTCCGGGGTGCCCGCACCCACAACCTCCGCGACGTCGACGTCGACATCCCGCTCGGGGTGCTCTGCGTGGTGACCGGCGTCGCCGGCTCCGGCAAGAGCTCGCTGATCCACGGCTCGGTCGCCGGCCGCGAGGGCGTGGTGGTGGTCGACCAGACCGCGATCCGCGGCTCGCGACGCAGCAACCCGGCCACCTACACCGGCCTGCTCGAGCCGATCCGCAAGGCGTTCGCCAAGGCCAACGGCGTCAAGCCGGCGCTGTTCAGCTCCAACTCCGAGGGCGCCTGCCCGACCTGCAACGGCGCTGGCGTCATCTACACCGACCTCGGCGTCATGGCCACCGTCGAGACCACCTGCGAGGACTGCGAGGGCAAGCGGTTCCAGGCGTCGGTGCTGGAGTACACGCTGGGCGGGCAGGACATCGCCGGCGTCCTGGGCATGTCGGTGGTCGAGGCCGAGGAGTTCTTCGGCACCGGTGAGGCGCGCACGCCCGCCGCGCACAAGATCCTCGACCGGCTCGTCGACGTCGGCCTGGGCTACCTCACCCTCGGCCAGCCGCTCACCACGCTGTCCGGCGGCGAGCGTCAGCGGCTCAAGCTGGCCACCCAGATGGCCGAGAAGGGTGACGTCTACGTCCTGGACGAGCCGACCACCGGCCTGCACCTGGCCGACGTCGAGCAGCTGCTCGGCCTGCTCGACCGGCTCGTCGACTCCGGCAGGTCGGTCATCGTCATCGAGCACCACCAGGCGGTCATGGCGCACGGCGACTGGATCATCGACCTCGGCCCCGGCGCCGGCCACGACGGCGGCACGGTCGTCTTCGAGGGCCCGCCCGCCGACCTGGTCGCCGCCCGCTCCACCCTCACCGGCCGGCACCTGGCCGACTACGTCGGCGCCTGACCGGACCCGCTGACCCACCCCCGATTCCGTCACAGTGACGGAATCGGGGGTGGGTCAGCGGGTGCAGGGGGAGGGTCACCCGGAACGCCCGCCGGTCGACACGGGTCGCCTCGCTGCCGGTCGGACAGTGCGGTCGCGCCGGCCGAGGCGGTGCGGGGAAGTCGCGGCGGGATCGCCCTCGGTGCGCCCCGATCGCCGTCGACCCGGACGCGACTGCGCACCCGGGTCGCCGTGCACCCGGGCGTCCACCCGTCGTTGCGTCACAGTGACGTAATGACGGGTGGATCGGCGGACCGAGCGGGGGTGACCGGACGGCTCGGCGGGACGCCGGACCGAGGCAGTCGGGGCCCAGGAGGGAGATCATCTCGGGGCGTGCGAGCTGGCGCGGAGAGACCGGACGGACGCGCCGCGTGGCAGAGTGCGTCGCCAGGCGGGCCGGCGGGCCGGACGAGCGCTCGCGCGCGCCGGACCGCACGTCCCGGGCCGACCGCGTCGGTGCGCGACGACGACGCGGATCCGGACGCCAGTGCACGGGACGCCGACCGGTCGACACCGGCCGCGTCGCAGCACGTCGTCCCGCACGTACCTGTCACGCCGATAATGCACATTATGTCAACTAGCGTGGCGTCGGCCGCCTCTCTGCCGCGGCTCACGACCACCATGCCCGGGGCTGCGACTCCTCCGCCGCCGTCCAGCCGCGGTCGTCCGGACCGAGCCGGGTCACCGCGCCACCGGCCAGGTACTCCTGCAGGGTCCGGACCGCGTCGAGGTGGCACGGCAGCCGGCGGTTGAGGTGGTGCCCGGCGCGCGGGACGACGGTCCGCGGCGTGCCCCGCCGCGAGTTCAGCCGGCCGAGCACGTCCAGGGAGCCCAGGTACTGCCGCACGTGGTGGACCTCCGCCGGCAGGCCGACTACCGCGCCGAACGTCACGACGTGCAGCCGGTCGAACCAGGCGTGCCCATCGCCGTCCAGGTCGTCGACGAACTGCTCCAGGACGACGTCCAGCAGCAGGTTGCCCTTGCTGTGCCCCACGAGCAGCACCAGCTCCGGCGGGCCGGCCCGGAGGATGTCGCCCACCGTGGCGACGTCCAGACCCGGCACCGGCTGCAGGTGCCGCAGCGGCTCGAGGTCGCGGGCGGCCAGTGCCGCCGGCACCGCGCCGGTCAGCGTGACCCGCGTGGTCTCCATCCACTCCTCGAGCCACATCCGGGCCCGGTCGGCGGCGCCGAACAGGAACCAGCCGCCCAGCGCCTCGGTGGCCAGGTCGGTCAGGCCGTAGCCGGTCACCACGCCGGCGACGTCGGAGCCGATCGCGTCGGCGACGTTGCGGGCCAGCGCCACCGTGCCGACGACGGAGCTGCCGACCCCGGCCACGGCGAGGGCCCGGATCCGGTCGCCCTCGGCGTCGAGGAAGCGCAGCGCGGTCCGGTAGTGCCGCACCGCTCCCCTGCCGGTGGGCGGCACGACGACGACGCTGCCCTCGCGGTCGGTCAGCGGCGACAGCTGGGCCAGCTCCTCGGCCGACAGGCTGCCCACGTCGTAGAACAGGCTGTCGATGAGCGCGTTGCGCTGCTCGAGTGGGAGGAACGGCAGATCCGCGACCACGGCGGTCAGGGGGTCCCGCGTGCTCATCGTCGCTCCGATCGTTCGCCCGTCCGTGCCGGCCACCGTCCCGCACGCCCGGGCGGCCCGGCCGCTGCCGAAGGTCCCGCGCGGCCGCTACGCCAGCGTGAGGACGTCGTAGTCGGCGAACCGCCGGTCGGCCGTGACGAGCACCATCCTGCGGCGCAGCGCCTGCGCGATGAGCACGCGGTCGAAGGGGTCGTCGTGGTGTCGCGGCAGCGCGCCAGCGGCCAGGCCGTCCTCGACGGTGATCGGGAGCGTGCCGAAGCCCTGGTCGTCGAGTTCCTCGGCGAGCCGGTCCGGGACGGACAGCTTGCCCAGCGCCGCCTTGATCGCCATCTCCCACGCCGACGCCGCCGACACCGTGACCGCCGTGGCCGGGTCGGCGATCGCCGCGTGCATGGTCGGCGTCAACCGGGCGTCGCCGAACAGCCACCACAGCAGCACGTGCGTGTCGAGCAGCAGCGTCACGAGCCGGACTCGCCGCCGGACTCGCCGTGGAAGGCGGCGATCAGGCTCTCCGGCGTCTCGTCGAAGTCGTCGGCGATGAACCCCTGCCCCCGCCACGCCCCCGGCTCCCGCCGCCGCCGGGCCGGGGCGGCGGGGACCAGCCGCGCGACCGGCTTCCCGGCCCGGGCGATCACCACGTCCTCCCCCCGCTCCACGGCCTCCAGCAGGCGCGACAGGTGGGTCTTCGCCTCGTGGACGTTGACCGTGTGCTCCATGCCCCCATGGTCCTTGGCTAAGTCTGGCTAAGTCAAGCGCGTCCGAAGGGCGACCGATGAGTCGGCGGCTGTGCGGGCGTCTGCCCTCCGACGAGTCCCGGCCGCCCAGGAGGCCCTCCGTGCCCAGCACCATTCGCCCGATCATCGTCACGCCCGACGTCGACCGGCTCCTCGCCTTCTACACCGGCGTCCTCGGCGCCACGGAGACGATGCGCTACCCCGACGACGGCCCGGTCTTCTACGTCGGCCTGCAGGTCGGCGACTCGGAGCTGGGACTGTCCTCCGACGGCTCGGTCGTGCCCGGCGCCCCCGGCCGGATGCTGCTCAGCATCGAGGTGGACGACGTCGACACGCTCCTGCCCCGGGTGACCGAGCTCGGCGGCGAGGCGCCCGGCCCGGCCAACGACATGCCCTGGGGCCAGCGCGTCGCGCACGTCAAGGACCCCGACGGCAACGTGGTCAACCTGACGCACACACTCTGACCTGCTCGTACAGTCCTCGGCGTGGAGGCCGCCAGTAGCACGAGGGCCATCGTCCGCCCGGCGGCGATCCCCGACGTCTACCGGCTCGAGCGGCTGCCGCCGTCCGTCGGCCTCGCCGATCTCGTCGCGGTGTTCTGGCGGGTGACGTGGGACCTGCCGCCCGGCACGAGCCACGAGTCCCTGGTGCTGTCCTATCCGGCGGTGAACCTCTCCGTCGAGCCCGACGGCGTGTGGGTCACCGGTCCGGTGTCGGGAACCTATCGACGGTCGCTGGCCGGGGCGGCCACCGTCACCGCGGTGCGGTTCCGGCCGGCGTCCTTCCGGGCGCTGGCCGGCCGGCCGGTCCGCGAGCTGCGCGACCGGGTGGTGCCGGCCGCCGACCTGCTCCCCCTGCCGGCCGACCTGGCCGGACGGGTGGCCGGGGCCGCGGGGCTCGCCGCGGCGCGGGCGGTGCTCGAGGAGTGGCTCGGCGCCCTGCCGCGCTCCCCCGTCGCCGACCAGGCCGAGCTGGAGGCCGCCGTCGCGCTCATCGAGTCCGACCGGTCCATCACCCGCGTCGACCACCTGGCCGAGCGGACCGGCTTCGGCGTCCGCCGGCTGCAGCGGGCGTTCGCCGACGTCGTCGGCCTGCCGGTCAAGCAGCTGATCCGCGCGGCCCGGCTGCGGGAGGTCGCCGAGCGGGCCCTGGTCGGGGACGTCGACTGGGCCGCGGTCGCCGCCGAGCTCGGCTACAGCGACCAGGCGCACCTGGTGCGCGACTTCACCGCCGCCGTCGGCACTCCCCCGGCCCGCTACGCCCGCGAGGTCCGGGGCTGACCGGTGTCGCGTTCCTCCAAGACGGACCACCCGGTGCGCTCCTAGCCTCGCGGCCATGACCGCCACCGACACGCTGCCCGCCCTGTACGACCGGCTCGCGGAGGCGGCCGGCGTGGCCCGCCGGGTCGCCGCGGGGGCCGCCGGCGCGCCCCTGGACTCCCCCACCCCGGACGGCGGCTGGGACCTGCGCGCCCTGGTCGACCACTGGGTGCTCTACAGCGCCCACGGCCTGGAGTGCCGCGCCCGGCGGGTGCCGATCCCGGAAGAGCTGACCACCCGCGACTTCGCCGCCGACCCCGACTGGCCGCAGCGCTACGCCGACCAGCTCGACCGCGCGCTCGCCGCCTGGCGCGAGCCCGCCGCGTGGCAGGGCGACGTCGACCTCGGCGGCACGGCCGTCCCGGCGGAGACCGTCGCCGGGATGCTGGTGAAGGAGCTCGTCGTGCACGGCTGGGACGTCGCCCGGGCGACCGGCCAGCAGGTCGAGGTGGGCGAGGAGACCGCCCGCCTGGTCCTGGACCTGGTCGTCGAGCACGGCCCGCTGTTCCGCCAGTACGGCGGGTTCGCCGACGAGCTGCCGGTGGACGACGCGACGCCGACCTTCGCGCGGGCGCTGCGGCTCTCCGGCCGCGACCCCGGGTGGCGGCCCTGACCGGGCTCAGCGGCTGGACACCGCCACCCGGACGCCGAGGGCCACGAGCACCGTGCCGCTGACCGCCTCGAGCCGCCGGCGGATGCGCGGACGCCGGAACCACGACCCGGCGCGTGCGACGCCGGCGGCCAGCGCCAGGTAGAGCCCCGTCTCCAGGGTGATCTGCAGCAGCCCGAGCAGCGCCGTCGTGGCGAACACCGGGCCGTCGGCAGGGACGAATTGCGGATAGAAGGCGATCATGAAGACAGCCGCCTTCGGGTTGGCCAGTTGCACGAGCAGGCCCTCGCCGAACGACGTCCACCAGCGCCGGCGGCCGGCCGGGGGCGGCACCGGAGCCGGGACGTCGGGCTGCCCCCGCTCGCGCCACGCGGCCCGCCAGGCCCGGACGCCGAGCACCAGCAGCACCGCGGCGCCGACCACCCGCAGCACCAGGTAGCCGATCTCGGAGGCGGCGACCAGCGCGGCGAAGCCCGCGCCGGCGAACAGCGCCCACAGGTACAGCCCCAGCTCGAGGCCGAGGATGGTGGGCACCGCGCCGGCCAGCCCGCGCAGCGCCGCCCGCCGGAAGATCAGCGCCATCGCCGGCCCCGGTGAGGCCGAGATGAGCAGGACCGCCAGCACGAAGGCCGGCAGCGAGGAGACGACGTCCACGGCCGGATGGTGACAGCCGCGGCGTCCGCGGGTCGACGGCTTTCCCGAGGGCCGTGGCGCGGCCGGTCACTCACAGGCGGGTGCGGTTGACTCGCCGCCGTGGACGCCGTCGCACGCTTCTGGACCCGGGTCACCACCCCCGTGCCCGACCTGCCCACGGCGGTGCTGGTGGCCGCCCTGGCCGCGGCCGCGGTCGTCGTCCTCTCCCCCGCCCTGTGGCGCCCGGCCCGGACCGTCGTGACCATCGCCCACGAGGGTGCGCACGGACTGGTGGCCCTGGCCGCCGGCCGGCGCCTGTCGGGCATCCGGCTGCACTCGGACACCTCCGGGCTGACCGTCTCGGCCGGCCGTCCCACCGGCCTGGGCATGGTGCTGACCTGCGCGGCGGGCTACACCGGGCCGGCGCTGTTCGGGCTCGGCGCGGCGGCGCTGCTGGCCGGCGGGCACGCGGTGGGGCTGCTGTGGGCGCTGCTGGCCCTGCTGGCGCTGCTGCTGGTGCAGATCCGCAACTGGTTCGGGCTGTGGGCCGTGCTGGTCACCGCGGCGGTGCTGGTGGCGGTGACCGCGTGGCTGCCGCCGGACGGGCAGGCCGCCTTCGCCGCCGCCGGGACGTGGTTCCTGCTGCTGGCCGCCCCGAAGACCGTGCTGGAGCTGCAGCGCTCGCGCCGCCGCCGGGGCGCGCCGGACTCCGACGCCGACCAGCTGGCCCGGCTCACCCGGCTGCCCGCGGTGCTCTGGGTGGGGGTGTTCCTGCTGGTCGACGTCGGCGCCCTGCTGCTGGGCGGCTGGTGGTTGCTCGGCCGACCGTGAGCGTCGGTCCCGTGCGGACCGACGGCCGCGCCCCCTACTTGCGGGCGCGCCGCCGGGGTGCCGCGCCGGCCGGCTGGTGCACCGGCTCGACCGGCGGTGCGGGCGGGATCGGGGCCACCACCTCGTCCTCGGCGACGGTCAGCCGCCGGCCGTGGTGGTGGACGTCGAGCGGCTCCCCCTCCGACAGCCGGTAGCCGGCCTCGGTCGGCGTCACCGTCACCATGAGGCAGCGGCCCTGGTAGTTGAGCCGGAAGCGCAACCGGGTGAGCCCCTCGGGCAGCCGGGGGGCGAAGGTCAGGTGCCCGTCGTGGTCGCGCATCCCGCCGAACCCGGCGACCGCGACGGTCCAGCCGCCGGCCAGGGCGGCGATGTGCAGCCCGTGCCCGGAGTTGCCGTGCAGGTTCTGCAGGTCGGTGAGCGCGGCCTCGCCCCAGTAGTCGTGGGCGAGGTCGAGGTGGCCGGTCTCGGCGGCGACCACCGCCTGCGGCGCCGCCGACAGCGAGGAGTCGCGCACCGTCCGGGCCTCGTAGTAGGCGAAGTCGGCGACCTTCTCCTCGTGGCTGAACGCGTCGCCGCGCAGGTGCAGCGCCATGACCAAGTCGGCCTGCTTGACCACCTGCTTGCGGTAGATGTCGAAGTACGGGTAGTGCAGCAGCAGCGGGTAGCACTGCGGCGGCGTGTTCTCGAAGTCCCACTCCTCGTGGTGGGTGAAGGCGTCGGACTGCATGTGCACCCCGCGCCGGGTGTCGTAGGGCACGGCCATCAGCGCGGCCGCGCGCAGCCAGGTGTCGACCTCGGCGTCGCTCACGTCCAGCCGCCCCGAGACGTCGGGCTGGCGCTTGACCGCCGCGGCCGCCTCGCGCAGGTTGCGCTGCGCCATGAGGTTGGTGAAGACGTTGTTGTCGACCACGGCGGTGTACTCGTCGGGGCCGGTCACGCCGTCGATCCGGAAGCCGTGCTCGTCGTCGAAGTGCCCGAGGGAGGCCCACAGCCGCGCGGTCTCGATGAGCAGCTCCGCGCCGTGGTCGCGGTCGAACTCCTCGTCGAGGGTGGCGTTGTGGTACCGGACGACGGCGTCGGCGATGTCGGCGTTGATGTGGAACGCCGCCGTCCCGGCCGGCCAGTAGCCGGAGGTCTCCTCGCCGCGGATGGTCCGCCACGGGAACGCCGCGCCGTGCAGGCCCAGCACCCGGGCGCGCTCGCGGGCCAGGTCCAGCGTCGAGTGGCGCCAGCGCAGCGCGTCGCGGGCCGCCTCCGGGGCGATGTAGGTCAGCACCGGGAGGACGTAGGTCTCGGTGTCCCAGAAGGTGTGGCCGTCGTAGCCGGGGCCGGTCAGCCCCTTGGCCGGGATCGGCTGCCGCTCGGCCCGCAACCCGGCCTGCAGCACGTGGAACAGGCCGACCCGCACCGCCTGCTGCAGCTCGTCGTCCCCCTCGACCTCGACGTCGGCGTGCGCCCAGTGCGCGTCGAGGACCTCCCGCTGCTCGCGCACCAGCTGCTCGAACCCGGCGAGCTTCGCCGTCGCCAGCGCGCCCTCGACCTGGTCGCGCAGCGCCGCCGCCGACCGCCGGGAGGACCAGCCGTAGGCCAGGTACTTGACCATCGTCACCGCCGAGCCCTGGGGCAGCCGCGCGGCGAGGGTGAACCGGGCGAGGTCCTCCCCCGCCTCGATGTCCCCGGTCGAGCTGTCGGGCACCTCGACGACGTGGTCCATGCCGGCGGCCATGCGCAGCCGGCTGCGGCGGGTGCGGTGCACCAGCACCGCCCGCTGGCCGCGGGCCACCGCCATCTCGCTGACCAGGGGGTGGGCCAGCGCCGCGGCCGCGCGCGGGTCCTCGGTCTCGCTGCCGCTGTCGACCGGCTCGTTGGCCAGCAGGTCCGACTGCAGGGCGATGTAGAGGTCGCCGCGGCCGTCGGTGCACTCGACGCGGTACTCGGTGGCGGCGATGGAGCGGCGGCGCAGCGAGACCAGCCGGGTGCTGGTGACGCGGACGGTGCGCCCGTTGGGCGAGCGCCACTCGGTGGTGCGGCGGAGCAGGCCGCGGCGCAGGTCGAGCGTGCGGCGGTGCTCGACGATCTCGCCGTAGTCCAGGTCGAGCGGGGTGTCGCCGACCAGCAGCCGGATCAGCTTGCCGTCGGTCACGTTGACCACCGTCTGCCCCGACTCGGGGAAGCCGTAGCCGGCCTCGGCGTAGGGCAGCGGCCGCTCCTCGAAGAAGCCGTTGAGGTAGGTGCCCGGGACGACGATGGGCTCGCCCTCCTCGAACGAGCCGCGCATCCCGATGTGCCCGTTGGCCAGTGCGAACACCGACTCGTGCACGGCCAGCGAGGCGTGGTCGAGGCCGATCTCGGTGAGCGCCCACGGCTCCACCGGGAAGCTGGGCCGTCCCTGGGTCATGACCGGTCCTCCAGCAGCTGGGCCAGGTCGGTGACGACGACGTCGGCCCCCGAGGCCCGGAGCCCCTCGGCCTGGCCGACCCGGTCGACGCCGACGACGTGGCCGAACCGCCCGGCCCGGCCGGCCGCCACCCCGGCGAGGGCGTCCTCGAACACCGCGGCGGCGGCCGGGTCGACCCCGAGCTCGCGGGCGGCGGCGAGGAAGGTGTCCGGCGCCGGTTTGCCGCGAAGCTGCTGGTCGGCCGCGACCACGCCGTCGACCCGGGTGTCGACCAGGTCGGCGAACCCGCCGGCGGCCACGACGTCGCCACCGTTGCGGGAGGCGGTCACGACGGCGGTGTGCAGCCCGGCGTCCTTGACCGCCCGCAGGTAGCGCACCGAGCCGGGGTAGACCTCCACGCCGTGCTCGGCGAGCTCGGCCAGCACCAGGTCGTTCTTGCGCCGCCCGACGCCGTTGACCGTCTCGGCGTCCGGCGGGTCGTCGGGCGTGCCCTCCGGCAGGGTGATCCCGCGGCCGGCGAGGAAGTCGCGCACCCCGTCGAGGCGGGGTTTGCCGTCGACGTAGCGGTTGTAGTCGTCCTGGGTGAACTCCGGTGCCGACGGGTCGTGGCGGTGCAGGAACTCGTCGAACGTGCGCTTCCAGGCCGCCATGTGCACCGTCGCGGTCCGGGTGAGGACACCGTCGAGGTCGAACAGGCAGGCGCGGATGGAGTCCGGTAGTCCGAGCACGTCCCGACGCTACCGGCGCCCGGGGTTGCGTGTCGGGCGGGAAGCCCCAGTTCACCCGGGGGCGGCCCCGTCACCAGGCCCAGCGCGAGCCTGCGAGCGGTGAGGAGGACGGGGTCCTTCTAGGGTCGGCGACGGACGCGGGACGCCCGTTCCGCGCGACCGAGAAGAGGAGAACCATGGCTGCCCGCCCGACGCCGCCCAACCCCTTCGACTTCCTGCCGCAGGTCCCGGGCTTCCAGGTGACCAGCACCGACTGCCGCGATGGTGAGCGACTGGCCACGCCGCACGTCAGCGGGGTCATGGGCGCCGGGGGCGAGGACCGCTCCCCCCAGCTGTCCTGGTCGGGCTTCCCGGAGGGCACGCGCAGCTTCGCGGTCACCGTCTACGACCCGGACGCCCCCACGCAGAGCGGCTTCTGGCACTGGGCGGTGGCCAACATCCCGGCCACGGTGACCGAGCTGCCCAGCGGCGCCGGCGACCAGGCCGGATCGGGCCTGCCGGAGGGCGCGGTGCAACTGCGCAACGACGCCGGCTTCCCCGGGTACGTCGGCGCCGCTCCCCCGGCCGGTCACGGTCCGCACCGCTACTTCGTCACCGTGCACGCCGTGGACACCGAGGCACTGGACGTCACGTCCGACACCACGCCCGCCGTCCTCGGCTTCAACCTGTTCGGCCACACACTCGGACGGGCGACCCTCGTTGCCACCTACGAACAGGAGTGACCACATCGAGTGAAGAACACGCACTCGGTGCTTGAGAACTGCAGGTTCTCCCAGGTGGGCGGCGCACCATGACCCCATGCTGGCGGCCGCGTCGCACAGATCCGGCCTCCGGCGCGCCCGCACCACGGCCGCGGCCGTGGTCCTCCTGGTCACCGCCCTGCTCCTGGCCGCGCAGCCGGCCCGGCCGGCCTCCGCCGCCGGCAACCCCACCGCGGAGGCGGTCACGGCGGCCGCGGACGCGTTCGGGTCGACCGGCACGCTCGCCGTCGTCGTCGCGCCGCAGCAGAGCCGGTTCACCGGCCTGACCGCGCGGGCGGTCGAGGCGCGGACCGCCCGGCTGGTCGCCGCCAGCGCCGACAACGGGCAGGCCGACCGGGTCTTCCCGACCGCGTCGCTGGTGAAGCTCTTCCTCGCCGAGGGGGTCCTCCGGCGCGCCCGCGCGGGCCAGGTGACCCTCGGCCCCGGCGACCTCGCCACGCTGCGGCGGATGATCGCCCGCTCCGACGACGCGGCCGCCTCGGCGGTGTGGGTGCGTTTCGGCGGCATCGGCCTGGTGCGGGAGGTCGCCGCCCGCTACGGCCTGACCCGCACCGCGCCGCCGCGGGTGGCCGGCGAGTGGGGCGAGGCGACCACCACCGCTCGCGACCTCGCCCGCTTCCTCGCCCTCCTGCCCGTCCTCCCCCACCCGGACGACGCCGCGACGCTCACCGGGTGGATGCAGGAGGCGACACCGGTGGCCGCGGACGGTTTCGACCAGCAGTTCGGCGCCTTCGGCACGCTGCCCGGGACGCCGGCGGTGAAGCAGGGCTGGATGTGCTGCGTGGGCGGCCAGCGGCACCTGCACTCGGTGGCCGTCCAGGACGGCCGGGTCGTCGTGCTGCTCAGCGAGGTGCCGCGGTCGGTCGGCTGGAACGCCGGCCGGGCCGCGCTGACCGCCGCCGCCGAGGCGATCGCGGCGGTGCCGCCCGCGTCCTGAGCCGCGTGGACCGTGGTGACCGTCGCGGGTCAGTCGTCGGCGGCGGGCGGGCCGGCCACCCCGACGGTGGCCAGCCGGGCGAACCCCACCCGCTCGTACACCCGCGCGACGTCGTCGTCCCCGGCGACCAGGAACACCAGGTCGGCGGTCTCGCGGGCGTGCGCGGCCAGCGCCGAGGCCACTCCCGCACCCAGGCCGCGGCCGCGGAACCGGGGCAGCGTCGCCACACCGGTGATCTCGCTGACCTCCGTGCCACCGCCGACGTCGAGGGGGTGGTGGGCGCCGACCGCGACGGGGTCGGAGCCCTCGACGGCCACCATCATCACCGTGCGCCCGCTGGCGATCCGCTCCCGCAGCAGCGACGTCCGCGGCTCCTGCGGCGTCTCGGCGACCGGCTCCTCCCCCACGTCGGCGCGCGGGCCGGGGTGGGCGAAGGCGATCGACGCCAGCCGCTGGTAACGGGGCAGCGCCGGGTCGTCGGCGCCCACCAGGTAGAGCCGCACCCCGTGCGGCAGCAGCAGCTCCACCGGGTCGGCAGCGACCAGCAGCGGGGACTCCTCGACGACCAGGCCCGCCTCCCGCGCCGCCGCCGCGGCCGACGGCGCGCGCTCGCAGACCCACTCCAGCGCCACCGGCAGCCCGGCCTGCTGCTGGACGGCGACCGCGGCGCGGACGTCGTCGGCGGTGACCGTCTCCCCCGCCCGCGGCCGCGCCGGGTACGGCCACTCCGCGGTGCCCACCGGCACGTCGAGGGCGCCGGCGGCCTGGATCCGCGCATCGGGGAGCGGCGCGGCGGCGAAGTACCGCTCGATGCAGTCGAGCAGCCCGGGAGACGGCGGCACACCGGAACCCTAGACGCCGGTCGGCGGACGGGCCCCCGACGCCGGCCCGCTCGTCCCCGCAGGCCACCCGGGCGGGTGAGGAGATCGGGCCGGACGGCACGATGGACACCGTGACGGCAGGGACACGACACCAGGTCTCGCCCTACGCGGTCTTCGACCGCGCCTCGTGGCGAGCCCTCGCGGCGGGCACCCGGCTGCCCCTCGACGAGCAGCAGCTGCGCTCGCTGGCCTCGCTGGGCGACCGCATCGACCTCGACGAGGTGGCCACGGTCTACCTGCCCCTGGCCGGCCTGCTGCGGCTGCACGTGGAGGCCAGCCGGCGGCTGTGGGCGGCGCGCAGCGAGTTCCTCGGCGACTCGACGGCCAAGGTCCCCTACGTCATCGCGGTGGCCGGCAGCGTCGCCGTGGGCAAGAGCACGACCTCCCGGCTGCTGCAGGCGCTGCTGGCCGCCGGCCCCGGGGCCCCTCGGGTGGACCTGGTCACCACCGACGGCTTCCTCTGGCCGAACGCCGTGCTGGAGGAGCGCGGGATCCTCGGCCGCAAGGGCTTCCCGGAGAGCTACGACCGGCGGGCCCTGCTGCGCTTCCTCGCCGACGTGAAGTCCGGCCGCGGCGAGGTCAGCGCCCCGCTCTACGACCACCAGTCCTACGACGTCGTCCCCGGTGCCCGCCAGGTCGTGGACCGGCCCGACATCCTCGTCCTGGAAGGGCTCAACGTGCTCCAGGCCGGACGGCGGGCCGACGGCAACTCCCCCGAGGTCTTCCTCTCCGACTTCTTCGACTTCTCCGTCTACGTCGACGCCCCCGAGGCCGACATCCAGCGCTGGTACGTGGAGCGGTTCCTCGCCCTGCGCCGGACGGCGTTCGCCGACAGCTCCGCCTACTTCCACCGGTTCGCCGACCTCACCGACGACCAGGCCCGGGACATGGCGCTGGGCATCTGGACCGCGGTGAACGGCCCCAACCTGCGCAGCAACATCGCCCCCACCCGGTCCCGCGCCCGCCTGGTGCTGCAGAAGGCGGCCGACCACGAGGTGCGGCGGGTGCTGCTGCGCAAGATCTGAGCCGGGTCCTCGTCGCGTCCTCGCCGCGCTCTTCCCGCCTCCCATCCCGAGGCGCGTGGTGTTGGGGATAACGGTGGGACTGGAGGGACGGACCGCCACCGCTCGGTGCCACCGTGCTGGGCCCGCCGCGCTCGGCCCGCCGCCGCGCTCGGCCCGCCGCGCTCAGCCCTCCTCGGGCTCGCGCTCCTTGCGCCGCAGCAGCCAGGAGGTCAGGCCCAGCAGGAGCACCAGGACGCCGAGGACGCCGATCTCGACCAGCCGGTGGGTGAACGCGTCCCCCTGCCCGACGACGCCGGCCGCCTCGACCGAGAGGACGACGATCTCCTTGATCGAGGCGATGATGCCGATGATCAGGAACGGCTCGGCCACCAGCTCCCGCCGTTCCACCGTCGCCCGCACCGCGAAGAGCAGCTCCACGAAGATGAAGACCAGCAGCAGCACGTCGAGCATCTCGAGCAGCGGGGCCTGCGTGAAGTCCGAGAACAGCGCGAGCGACTGCCGGCCGGCCAGCACCAGCAGGACCAGGGACCCCGCGATGAGCAGGACCGCGATGCCCGCGTAGACCACGTTCTCCGCGACCTCGAGCGCCCGCGTGCCGACCCGGCCGAAGCCGGGCGGGGGCACGTGGTCCTCGAGGTCGTCCTCCTGATGCCGCGTCACGCTGCGCGATCCTCGTGCATCCGGGCACCCGGCCGCTGGGTGCCGCCCACGGGATCGCCCGATCGGGGCGCCGCGTCGGTCCCGGGTGGCGCGGCGCTCAGGTCAGCTCTGCGCCCCCGCCGGCACCGCGTCGGCCGCCGTCCCCAGGTCGTCCGGTGACCCCTCGCTGCGGTCGGGCACCCGCGCGACCGGCTCGGCGGCCGGCTCGGGCTCGGCGAACGCCTCCGGCGGCGGGCACGAGCAGACCAGGTTGCGGTCGCCGTAGGCCTGGTCGATGCGGCGCACCGGGCTGAGGTAGCCGCGGGTCTGCAGCGCGGGCACGGGGAACACCGCCGCCTCCCGTGGGTAGGGCCGGTCCCACTCCCCCGCCAGCATCCTCAGCGTGTGCGGCGCGTTGCGCAGCGGGTTGTCGGCGCGGTCGTACTCGCCGGAGGCCACCTTCTCGATCTCGCCGCGGATGGCGACCATCGCGTCGACGAACCGGTCGAGCTCGGCCTTGTCCTCGCTCTCGGTCGGCTCGACCATGAGCGTCCCGGCCACCGGGAAGCTCATCGTCGGCGCGTGGAAGCCGAAGTCCACCAGCCGCTTGGCGATGTCGTCGTTGGTGATCCCGGTGGCCTTGGTCAGCGGCCGGATGTCGAGGATGCACTCGTGGGCGACCAGCCCACCGGCGCCGGTGTAGAGCACCGGGTAGTGCTCCCGCAGCCGGGCGGCCAGGTAGTTGGCCCCGAGGATGGCGTGCTCGGTGGCGCGGGTCAGGCCGTCGGGGCCCATGAGCCGCAGGTAGGCCCAGGAGATCGGCAGGATGCCGGCCGAACCCCACGGCGCGGCCGACACCGGCCCGGGGCCGGTCGCCGGACCCGCCTCGGGGGCCAGCGGGTGGTTGGGCAGGAACGGCACCAGGTGCTCCCGGACGCCGATCGGCCCCACGCCGGGCCCTCCCCCGCCGTGCGGGATGCAGAAGGTCTTGTGCAGGTTGAGGTGGCTGACGTCGGAGCCGAACCGGCCCGGCCGCGCCAGCCCCACCATCGCGTTGAGGTTGGCCCCGTCGACGTAGACCTGCCCGCCGGCGTCGTGCACCGCGGCGCAGATCTCCTGCACCTCGGTCTCGAAGACGCCGTGCGTGGACGGGTAGGTGATCATGATCGCGGCCAGCCGGTCGGCGTGCTGCTCGATCTTGGCCCGCAGGTCGGCGACGTCGACGTTGCCCGCCTCGTCGCAGGCCACGACCACGACGCGCATGCCGGCCATGACCGCGCTCGCGGCGTTGGTGCCGTGCGCCGACGAGGGGATCAGGCAGACGTCGCGGTGCGCCTCCCCGCGGGAGTGGTGGTACCCGCGGATCGCGAGCAGGCCGGCGAACTCGCCCTGGGAGCCGGCGTTGGGCTGCACGCTGACCGCGGCGTAGCCGGTGACCTCGGCCAGCCCGGCGCACAGCTCGTCGATCAGCTGCCGGTAGCCGCGGGCCTGCTCGACCGGGGCGAACGGGTGGAGCTGGGCGAACTCCGGCCAGGTGATGGCGGCCATCTCGACCGCGGAGTTGAGCTTCATCGTGCAGGAGCCGAGCGGGATCATCGTCCGGTCCAGCGCCAGGTCCTTGTCCGCGAGCGAGCGCAGGTAGCGCATCAGCTCGGTCTCCGAGCGGTGCGCGGAGAACACCGGGTGGGTGAGGAACTCGGTGCGGCGGCGCAGCTCCGGCGGCAGCGCGTCCGCGCCGGCGTCGGCCAGGGCGGCGTCGTCCGCGGGCACGCCGAAGGCGGCGGCGACCGCGCGCAGCGTGTCCGGCGTCGTCGTCTCGTCGCAGGCCACGCCGACGGTGTCGCCGTCGACCAGCCGCAGGTTGACCCGGCGCTGCGCGGCGGCGGCGACCACCTCGGCCGCGCGGCCGGGCACCCGGGCCTGCACGGTGTCGAAGAACCGGTCGTGGACGACGTCCACCCCACCGGCCCGCAGCCAGCCGGCCAGCACCTGCGCGCTGCGGTGCACCCGGGCGGCGATCGCGGTCAGCCCCTCCGCGCCGTGGTAGACCGCGTAGGCGCCGGCCATGACGGCCAGCAGCACCTGGGCGGTGCAGATGTTGCTGGTCGCCTTCTCCCGGCGGATGTGCTGCTCGCGGGTCTGCAGCGCCAGCCGGTAGGCGACGTCGCCGTCGGCGTCCACCGACACCCCGACCAGCCGCCCGGGCAGCTGGCGGGCCAGCCCCTCGCGCACCGACAGGTACCCGGCGTGCGGACCGCCGTACCCCATCGGGACGCCGAACCGCTGGGAGCTGCCGCACGCCACGTCGGCGCCCCACTCCCCCGGCGCCTCCAGCAGGGCGAGGGCGAGCAGGTCGGCGGCGACGACCACGGCCGCCCCGGCCTCGTGGGCGGCGGCGGCCAGCGCCCGGTGGTCCCGGACGGCGCCACTGGCCCCCGGGTAGGACAGCAGGACGCCGAACGCGCCGGCCTCGGGCAGGTCGGCCGGCCACCCGGCGGACAGGTCGGTGACGTGCAGCCGGATGCCCAGCGGCTCGGCGCGGGTCTGCAGCACCCCGAGGGTCTGCGGCAGCGTGTCGGCGTCGACGACGAACACCGCGTCCGGCTTGGCCCGCCCGGCGCGGCGGACCAGGGTCATCGCCTCGGCGGCCGCGGTCGCCTCGTCGAGCATGGAGGCGCCGGCCACCGGCAGCCCGGTGAGGTCGGCGACCATCGTCTGGAAGTTGATCAGCGCCTCGAGCCGGCCCTGGCTGATCTCGGGCTGGTACGGGGTGTAGGCGGTGTACCAGGCGGGGTTCTCCAGGATCGTCCGCTGGATCAC
Source organism: Geodermatophilus sp. SYSU D00708 (assembly GCF_054050115.1). Lineage (NCBI taxonomy): Bacteria > Bacillati > Actinomycetota > Actinomycetes > Geodermatophilales > Geodermatophilaceae > Geodermatophilus > Geodermatophilus sp. SYSU D00708. The sequence continues at coordinate 54,282 of NZ_JBJGYS010000010.1, forward strand.
CGCCGGCGTGACCGTGCCCGAGTACCCGAGGCCGATCATCGAGGTGTAGACGTCGTTGGCCGCGGCGCGTTCCCGCAACAGCCGCAGCACCGTGGCCTCGTCGGCCGCGGGCGGCAGGCCCAGCGGCGTCCGGTCGCGCACCCCCTCGGGCACGGCCGCGTCGACCAGGGACTCCAGCGTCGGGTGGCCGACGGCGGCGAGCATCGCCTCGGTCTCGTCCGCCCGCGGGCCGATGTGCCGGCCGGCGAAGGAACCCGCGGGATCGAGGTCGCGGAGCGCGGGGAGGGAGGTGGGATCGGGAGCGCCAGGAGCACGGTCCGCCATTGCCCCGACGCTACCAGCGCCGGGAGCAACCCCCGTTGATCATGGGGTTGTTGCCGGTGACACGCGACCACACACCGGGGCGCCCGGCAACGAGCCCATGATCAACCGGGCGGCGCAGTCGGGTCACACAGCCGTGGTCGTCGTCCGGTGGACGACGGCGTGATCGCCCTCAGCCGGCGACGCGGCGGCGACGGCGCAGCGAGAGCTCGTCGTCGGAGGGGTGCGCCGGGCCGCCGTCGAGGCGCTCGGCGGGCAGTTCGGCGATGTCGCCGGAGAGCTCGCGCAGCGCACCGGAGACGGCGATGCCGAAGACGCCCTGTCCCCCGGCGAGCAGGTCGACGACCTCCTCGGCGGAGGTGCACTCGTACACCGTGGCGCCGTCGGAGAAGAGCGTGACGTTGGCGAGGTCCTTGATCCCGCGGTTGCGCAGGTGGTCGACGGCCTTGCGGATGTTCTGCAGGGACACCCCTGTGTCCAGCAGTCGCTTGACGACCTTCAGCACCAGGATGTCGCGGAAGGAGTACAGCCGCTGTGTCCCGGAGCCGGTGGCGCTGCGCACCGAGGGTGCGACCAGTCCGGTACGGGCCCAGTAGTCCAGCTGGCGGTAGGTGATGCCGGCAGCGGCACACGCCGTCGGGCCGCGGTACCCGACGAGGTCGGTGTCGACCTCGTCGTAGGACGGTGCCCCGACAGCAGCGTCGCTGAAGAGCTGACCCTGGGAGCCCTTGCTCTGGTCGCTCACGTCAGCGTCCTCCTCTGCGTCCCGCAGCGCCTCACCGCGGGGACCCCGGCGTGCCGTTCCGGGCCTGTCACTGCACGTCCGCGCCGTGTCGAGTCCCACGTGTCACACCGGTGTTGTTCGCCGACCGTAAGCCGGGGCCAGAGGTCGGTCAACTGAGGCGGGCGGCGTGTCGCTGCACTCACCCATCAGAGGGGTATCGGCAGGTCTGGACCTCTACTTGAGCCCAGACGCAGGGTGATCGGACGACGTCACGGAGTCCCGCCGGAGCCGGAGCCGGCGCCGAAGTCCTCCGGGGAGATCTGGTCCAGGAACTCGCGGAACTTCTCGACCTCGTCCTCCTGCTCGTCGGGGATCTCGATCCCCACCTCGTCGAGCAGGTCCTCCGCGCCGAAGATGGGCGCGCCCGTCCGGACGGCGAGGGCGACGGCGTCCGACGGCCGGGCGCTGACCACGCGGTCGTCGCCGAACACCAGCTCGGCGATGTAGATGCCGTCGCGCATCTCGGTGATGTTGACCGCCTCCAGGGTCGCGCCGAGCGCGCGGACGACGTCCTTGAGCAGGTCGTGGGTCATCGGCCGGGCCGGCCGGACGCCCTGCTGCTCGAACGCGATCGCGGCGGCCTCCACCGCGCCGATCCAGATGGGCAGGTACCGCTCCCCCTGCGTCTCCTTGAGCAGCAGGATCGGCTGGTTCCCGGGCAGCTCGACCCGGACCCCGACGACTCTCAGTTCCTGCACGGGAGGGCTCCCTCAGCTGCGGCCCGGACGGGCGGGCGGATCAGTTCTGGCGGCTGGTGGACGGATCGGCACGAGGGCCCGTGGGCTCCAGACCCCGACCTCGAACACGGTACGCCCGAGTCAGGGACGCAGGAGGTCCCGGAGGCGCGCCTCCAGCAACGCGCCGTGCAGCTGCGCGGACAGGCTGGCCAGCTCGCGCAGCTTCTCGGTGGCCCGGGTCCGGGCCTCCTCCGACCGGGCGCGCAGCACCGGGGCGACCAGCTGCTCGACCAGGCCGGCCTCGCGCTCGGCGCCGTTCTGGTACACGCGCAGGTGCCGCGGCTCGATGCCGTGCCGGGCCAGCCCCGCCGCCGCGCGGGCGATCGGCAGGTCGGCCGAGGGGTGGCGGCCGTCGGCGTCCGGGGCGAGCAGGCCGAACTGCACGCAGTCGGCCAGCTGCCCCGGCTCGAGCCCGGCCGCCGCGGCGAACTGCTCCGGCGGCAGGCTGCCGGCCTCCGGCTCCCCGCTCGGCTCCTCGGCCGTCGACGGCGTCGCCCCCGGCAGCGGCTCGCCGCGGTCGAGGGCGTCGAGGTGTTCCTTGATGACCCGCAGCGGCAGGTACTGGTCGCGCTGGGCGGCCAGGACGTACCGCAGCCGGGCCACGTCGGCCGAGGAGAACTTCCGGTACCCCGACGGCGTGCGCTGCGGGTGGACCAGGTCCTCGGACTCCAGGTACCGGATCTTGCTGATCGTCACGTCGGGGAAGTCGTCGCGGAGGACGGTCAGCACCTCACCGATGGTCAGGCGAGGGGTGTGCTGGCCGCCGGCGTCCCCGAACGCACTCGCGCGCGAGGCCACCGCGGTCACGCTGCCGTCGCTGCCGCGGGGACCGCGTCCCGGTCCGGGAGCCCGTCCGCCGGAGCCGTCACGAGCGAGGAGCGGGCTCGCCCGTCCGCGGACCGGTGAGGTACACCAGCCGGAACTTGCCGATCTGCACCTCGTCGCCGCCGGCGAGGGTCGCGACGTCGACCGGCTCGCGGTTGACGTAGGTGCCGTTGAGGCTGCCGACGTCGTGCACGGAGAACCCGCCGCCCTCGCGGTGGAACTCCACGTGGCGGCGGCTGACGGTGACGTCGTCGAGGAAGATGTCGCTGTCGGGGTGACGCCCGGCGGTGGTCACGTCCTGGTCGAGCAGGAAGCGGCTGCCGGCGTTCGGGCCGCGCTTGACGACCAGCAGCGCCGACCCGGCCGGCAGCGACTCGATGGCGCCGGCGTGGGCGTCGGTCTCGGTGACCTCCGGCGTCTCCGCCGAGTCCTCGCCGCCGACCTTGGGGATGACGCTGGTGGACTCGCCGATCCGCTCCTGGGACAGCGCTGCGCCGCACTGCGCGCAGAAGCGACTGCCCTCGGGGTTGTTGTGGCCACAGCGAGTGCAGTGCACGTCTGTCTCCTCCGGTGCAGGGGGTGGCACCGCCGCGGACTCAGGGATGGGCCGCGGGCGGCCGGCGGACGACGGGCCGGACGGCCCGTCGCGGGTCGGCCGCCGTGTGGGTCACGGCGGGCCGTTGGTCATGGAACCAGCGGCCGACCCGAGGGTCAACCGGAGGTCCAGGGTGAGGCTGGCGTCGCCTTCGGCAGGCGGCGCGGCCCCTCGCCCCAGGTGAGCATAGTGATCGCCGTCGGCGCTGCGGCGGGTCAGGTGACCGGCTCGCCGACGGTGTCGCCGGAGCCGGCCGGCGGGTCAGGAGGCGTCGACGAGGGCCTGGTAGGCGGCGGCGTCCAGCAGGTCCGCAGTGGGGTCGCCGTCCCCCTCGGCCACGGTGATCTCCACCAGCCAGCCGGCGCCGTAGGGGTCGGCGTTGATCGTCTCCGGCGCGTCGGTGAGCACCTCGTTCACCGCGGCGACGACCCCGGCGACCGGCGAGTAGACGTCCGACACCGACTTGGTGGACTCCACCTCGCCGATCGGGTTGCCCGGCGCGACGTCCGCCCCGACCTCCGGCAGTTGCACGAAGACGATGTCGCCGAGCGCGTCCTGGGCGTGGTCGGTGATGCCCACCCGGACGACGGTCGCCGCGCCCTCGCCCCGCTGGACCAGGGCCCACTCGTGCTGCTCGGTGTAGCGGCGGTCGTCGGGCGTGCTCATGCGGCGTGGTCTCCAGTTCGTGGGTCGGCGCGTGCGGCGGGGGCGTCAGTCGTCGCCGTCGTCCGGCGAAGCGTATTGAGGCGTGTCCAGGGGCCGCAACGCGTCGACGACCACCCGGTCGGACTGCGTGATCTCCACCGTCCCGCCCTGGCGGCCCACCCGGTCCACCACCCCGCCGGGGATGTTCATCGCGGTCTCGAGGTCCTGCGGGGAGCCGATGACGTGGACCTCGTAGGGGCTGCTGACCGGCTCGCCGTCCACCTGCAGCGCCCCGGGCTCGCCGGTGACCGCGGTGGACACCCCGACCCGGACGCCGTCGATCTGCATGGTCTCGGCACCGGCGCCGCGCAGCTCCTGGACGGCGTCGAGCAGGTCGGCCACCCGCACCCGTCCCTCCGGGTCGCGGACGGTCATGACCAGCCCCGGGCCCTGCGCGGCGACGGTGCCGTTGAGGATGCCGAGGGCCTCGGCCCGTTGCCGCGCCTCCTCGAGGGCGGCCTCGGACTGGTTGTCGGAGTTGTTCAGCCGCCGCAGGTCGGTGCGCTGGTCGGCGATCTGGGCGCGCAGCCGATCCTCGCTGGCGTTGAGCTCGTCGAGGATGCGCACCAGGTCCTCCTCGCGCGCCCCGGCGAGGTCCTCGTCGGTGCCGGAGTTGCGCACCTGGACGGCGAAGGCGAACCCCAGCAACAGCGTGAGGACGCCGATGAGCAGCGCCGCCAGCGGGTCCCGCCGGCGCCGGCGGGCTGCGGCGGCAGGCGGAGCCGGCGGCTCGGCCGCGGCGGCCGGTGACCCCGCCGCGGCGGCCGACTGCTCCCCCTCGGCCGCCGGCGGCTCGGGCTCCTCGGCGGCCGGCCGCTCCTCCTCGGCCGGGCGGGACTCCTCCTCGGCCGCCGGGAGCTCGGGCTCCCCCCGCGGCGGATCCGCGGCCGCCTCGGCGGAGGGCCCGGCGGGCGCGCCGGCCGGCGCACTCTCCTCCGGAGCGGGCCGCGGGGCGTCGTCCGGGACCGGTGCGTCGGGTCCCGGGGCGGCCCGGTCGTCGCCGCTCATGCCCGGAACACGTGCCGTCGGATGGCCGCGGCGTTGCCGAAGATGCGGATGCCGAGCACGACGACCACCGCGGTCGACAGCTGCGCGCCCACCCCCAGCTGGTCGCCGAGGAACACGATCAGCGCGGCCACGACCACGTTGGAGACGAAGGAGATGACGAACACCTTCGCGTCGAAGATGCCGTCGAAGCGGGCCCGGACGCCGCCGAACACGGCGTCGAGCGCGGCCACGACGGCGATCGGCAGGTAGGGCTGCAGCCACAGCGGGACGGTCGGGTCGAAGAAGAGGCCGAGGACCACGCCGAGCGCGAGGCCGATGACGGGGATCACGGTCAGCCTCCCGGGGTGGGGTCGGGAGCCGGCGCGTCGGGCTCCTCGGTCACCGGGGTGGCGGAGCGGAGCTCTGGTGAGCTCCCGGTGGGCAGGGACAGCTCGTCCTCCTGGGCGAAGTCGAAACGCAGGCCGAAGGACTCGGAGTAGCCGGCCAGGGCGATGACCTCCGGGCTGGCCAGGAACCGGGACCGCAGGGTCTCCGGGTCGCCGATGGCGCTGACCAGGTAGGGGTTGGTGACCGGCCGGAAGTCGACCAGCACGGCCTCGCCGGCGAACCGGATCGCGGTGGTCGGCCCGAGCCGCCGGCCGTTGATGCTGACGGCCTCGGCGCCGGCCGCCCAGAGGGCGTTGACCACCACCTGCAGGTCGCCGTCGAGGACCTGCCCGCGGGGGTCCTCCTCCCCCGCTCCGCCCACCGGGTCGGCGTCGGCGTCGGGCTCGGCGTCGGCGAGGGTGACCAGCAGGCCCGGGCCGGTGACCGGCTGGAGCGCGGCGGCCATCTCGGCGTCCTCCACGTCCTCGAGCGCCCGCTGGCCCTCGCCGGTCGCCGCCAGCGCGTCGTCGCGGGCGGCGTTGACGTCCGCGCGCAGCTGCTCGAGCTCGGCGGTGAGCTCGTCGTTGGTGTCCGACTCCTGGGCGATGTCGGCCACCAGCGCCGCGCGCACTCCCTCGCGGCCCTGCGCGCCGGCCGCCGCCTGGTCGTAGGTCACCGCGGCCAGCACGCCGGCGACGGCGAGCACGACCGCCACCGCCACCTGGCCCCACCGGCGGGGCCGCGGCGGGGCGCCCCCGGCCGCGCGGGCCGCCCGGGCCTCGGCGGCCTGGCGGTACGCGGGGTCGAGGGTCTCGGCCAGCACCTGGTCGAGGAGGGAGGCGCCCAGTGAGCGCGGCCCGCCGCCGCGCTGCAGGGTGGACGTCACGGCGCGGCTCCCGCGGCGGCGCGTTCGGCGCGCACGATGCCGACCACCTGCACGACGTAGAGGACGCCGGCCAGGACGTACAGCGCGCCGCCCCAGATGGTGAAGGCGTAGGCGATCGGCTGGGCGACGGCGACCACCGGCCCGTCCCCGTCGGCCAGCAGCAGCAGGGGGAAGGCGTAGAGCAGGTTGAACGTCGCCGCCTTGCCCAGGTAGTGCACCTGCAGCGGCGGGTAGCCGTACCACCGCAGGACCAGCAGCATCAGGCCCAGCACCACCTCGCGGCCCACGAGGACGGCGACCACCCAGAACGGGACGACGTCGCGCAGCACGAACGCGATGAGCGTGGCCACGATGTAGAGCCGGTCGGCGGCCGGGTCGAGCAGCGCGCCCAGCCGGCTGGACTGGCCCAGCGCGCGGGCGATCTTCCCGTCGGCCCAGTCGCTGACGCCGGCGAGGGCCAGCACGAGCACCGCCCAGCCGTCGGCGTGCGGCCCGAGCAGCAGCCAGAGGAACAGCGGCACGCCGAGCAGGCGCAGCACCGACAGCGCGTTGGGGACCGTCCACACACGGTCGGGCAGCTCGTTGCGGTCGGTGACGACCGGCCGGTCGGGCAGCGCCGCACCCGACACCGGAGCCGGGGCAGCCGCCGAGGGACCGTTGGACGACGTCACGTGACCTCCACCCCGCTGAACACCGCCTGCGAGGCTAGTGCGTTCCGCCGACGGTCCCACCGGCGGCGCACCGGGACGCGCGTCACCCCCGGGGCCCGCCGGGCAGGGCGACCCCGCCCCGGCTGCCACCGGGACGGGCGGCGCCCCTGCCGGGGGTCCGTTCTTCAGGCGGGCACGGCGGTCAGCGACGGCGGCGCCGGCTCGTACCCCATCGGCCGGCGGGTGAAGCTGCCGGTGCCGTGGGAGACCGAGCGCAGCGCGCCGGCGTAGGTGAGCAGCTCGACCTCGGGCACCTCGGCGCGGACCGTCGTCCGGTCGCGGTCGGGGTCGGCGTCGCTGCCGGTGACCCGCGCCCGCCGGGAGGACAGGTCGCTCATCACCGCGCCCACGTACTCGCCCGGGACGACCACCTGCACCTCGCACCACGGCTCGAGCACCCGGGTGCCGGCGGCGGCGACCGCCTCCCGCAGGGCCAGCGCCCCGGCGGCCTGGAAGGCCGCGTCGGAGGAGTCCACCGAGTGGGCCTTGCCGTCGACGAGGACGAGGTGGACGTCGACGATCGGGCGGTCGCCGGAGACGCCGCGCTCGGCCTGCGACCGGATGCCCTTCTCCACGCTGCCGTGGAACTGGCTGGGCACCGTCCCGCCGACGATCCGCTGCTCGAACACCACGCCCGACCCCGGCGCCCCGGGCTCGGCCTCCACGATGACGATCGCGTACTGCCCGTGCCCGCCGGACTGCTTGACGTGCCGGCCGGTGACCTTCGCCGGCCCGGCGAGGGTCTCCACCATGGGCACGCGCACGGGCACGGTCTGCACGGTGACGCCGTGCCGGGCGCGGAGCCGCTCCAGCAGCACCTCGGCGTGGGCCTCCCCGACGCACCAGAGCAGCAGCTGCCCGGTGTCGGGGCGGCGCTCCAGGCGCACCGTCGGGTCCTCGGCGACGAGGCGGGTGAGCGCGGTGGCCAGCCGGTCCTCGTCGGCCCGGGACGCCGCCTCCAGCGCGACCGGCAGCTGCGGGGTGGGCAGGTCCCACGGCGGGACCAGCCGCGGGTCCTCCGGTGAGGACAGCGTGTCGCCGGTCTCGGCCGAGGTCAGGCGGGCGACGGCGCAGACGTCCCCGGCGGGGCAGGCCGCGACCGGGCGCAGGCTCGACCCGAGCGGCGAGGAGACCGCACCGATGCGCTCGTCGACGTCGTGGTCGGGGTGGCCGCGCTCGGCCATGCCGTGCCCGGAGACGTGGATGGGGGCGTCGGGCCGCAGCGTGCCGGAGAACACCCGCACCAGCGAGACCCGGCCGAGGTAGGGGTCGGTCGTGGTCTTGACCACCTCGGCGACCAGCGGCCCGTCCGGGTCGCAGGACAGGGCGGGCGCCGGCGAGCCGTCCAGGCGGGTGACCGGCGGACAGCCGTGCTCCATCGGGCACGGGAAGCCGTTGACCAGCAGGTAGAGCAGCGGGTCGATGCCGATGCCCTGCAGCGGCGCCGCGCAGAGCACGGGGTGGAAGTGGCCGCGGGCGACGGCGGTCTCCAGGTCGCTGATGAGGTCGTTCTGGACCAGTTCGTCACCGGCGAGGTAGCGCTCCATGAGCGCCTCGTCCTCGCTCTCGCCGATGATGCCCTCGATGAGCTCGCTGCGGAGCCGGTCGGCGTCCGGGGCGTCCGCGCCCGGGTCGAGCAGCGAGGTCACCCCCGTGACGGATCCGTCCGGTCCCCGCTCGACGAGGTGCACGGGGTAGACACCCGCGCCGAGCATCGTCTGGCACAGCCGGACGGTCTCCTCGACGTCGGCCCGTGCGCGGTCCAGCTGGGTGACGACCACCGCGCGCGGCATGCCGACCGCCGCGCACTCCTCCCACAGCTGCACGGTGCCCGCGTCGACCCCGTTGACCGCGGAGACGACGAACAGGGCGGCGTCGGCGGCCCGCAGCCCGGCCCGCAGCTCACCGACGAAGTCCGGCGAGCCGGGGGTGTCGAGCAGGGTGATGCGGTGGTCGGCGTGCTCGACGGTGGCCACGCCGAGCGACACCGACCGCTGTTGCCGGACCTCCACCTCCTCGTTGTCCAGGCAGGTGGTGCCCTCCTCCACCCGGCCGGCCCGCGGGATCGCCCCGGTGGCGACCAGCAGGGCCTCGGCGAGGGTGGTCTTGCCCGCGCCCGCGTGGCCCACGAGGGCCACGTTGCGGACCCTCTCGGCGGGGCGCGGGGCCGGGGCGGGCCCGGTGTCCTTGGCCACGGGCTCAGCCGTTCGCCGGCTCGGGGACGACGGCGCACGAGCCCGCGGCCGGGTGGAAGACCCCGGTGTGCCCGTCGGGGTCCCACTGGACGACGTAGGGCGGTCCGCCGCCCTGGCCGCGTACCTCGAGCACCCTGCCGTGGCGCTCCGGCTCTCCCTGGTGGGTGGAGTGGACGACGATCCTGTCCCCGACTCGTGCTTCCACGACGGCCTCCCGGCGGCTGACCCGGTCTGTGTTGTGGGTCACAGCCTGCCTCCGGGCCGGGAGCCGATCAAGGGGCCGCAGGCTGATCCCGTGCGTCGGCCGCGGCGGTGTGCCGGGTGATCGCCTCGGCCAGCGGGACCACCGCGGCGGCCGGCAGCGCGTGGCCCGTGCCGGGGAGGGTCACCAGCCGGGCGGAGCCGATGAGCCCCGCGAGGTGCGCCGCGTGCGGCGGTGGGTTGATCGGGTCCGCCGGCGCCTCGACCACCAGCGTCGGCACCCGGACGGCGGCCAGCTCGGCGCCTCGGTCGAGTCCGGACCGGTCGGCGAGCGCGTGGGCGAGCGGGCTGCGGTGGGTGCCGCTGTGGGCGACCACCCGCTCCTCCAGCGCGCGGAACTCCGCCGGGTCGAACGGCAGGCCTCCTCCCGAGAGCAGCCGCCAGTGCTCGACCCGCCAGGCCAGCTCGGCGCCGGCGTCCCGCTCCTCCCCCATCGACTCCCAGTGGGCGAGCAGTCGGGGGTCGGGCCCCGGCAGCGCGCCTTCCCCGGTGACGTCGGCGAGGCCGGTGCCCAGCGCGGAGGTGCACAGGACCGTGGCGCTGCGCAGCCGGCCGGGCGCGTCCAGGAGGAGCAGCTGGACCAGCGTGCCGCCCATCGACATGCCGACCACGTGCGCACGGTCGATGCCGAGCGCGTCGAGCAGGCGGACGGCGTCGGTGGCGAGGTCCCGGACGGCGTAGGGCCGCTGCGCGAACGCGCGCGTGGAGCGGCCGGTGTCGCGGTGGTCGTAGCGGACCACGCGGTGCTGCCGGGCGAGCCGGTCGACCAGCGCGTCGGGCCAGACCACCCCGCTGGCGTTGGCGCCCATGACCAGCAGCAGCGGCGCGGAGGCGGGGTCGCCGCGCTCCTCGGCCCACAGCTCGACGTCCGGCGCCACGGGGATCCGGTGCTCCACGGCCGACACCCTGGCCGCCGCGGGACCGGCCCGTCGACCGGTTTCCCGGGCCGCCCATGCTGGAGCCCATGACGAGCAGCGCGCACGCCGCCGGCCGGGAGCAGGAGTCCGGGCGGGCGCACGCGGTCCCCCGGGACGCCGCCGACGGACCGCCGCCGTGGGTCGCCGTCTGCGGCACCCCGGTCGCCGTCGTGCAGGGCAGCTGGAGCGGACGGCGCGGGCTGGGCTCGGCCGACCCGTGCCCGGAGTGCCGCCGGCTGGCGCCCGCCTGAGCGGCCGGCTCAGCTACGGGGGTCGAGGACGAAGGCCAGCGCGAGCAGCCCGACGGTGACCCCGGTCAGGGCCAGCGCCGCGATCGGCAGCCCGGAGGAGACCGCCGAGAGGTCGCCGCGCGCGGTCAGGGACCGGGAGGCCAGCCGGTACCTGCGCTGGGCGGCGACGGCCACGGCGACGGCCTGGACCAGCCCCAGCGCGGCCAGGGCGACGGCGAGCGCGCCGACCACCGGCGCGGCCAACCGGCCGGCGCCCACCGCGCCCACGCCGAGGGCCAGGGCGGTGCGCCGCCAGGCCAGCGCGGTCCGCTCGGCCTGCAGGCCGGCGTCGAAGACCCGGTCCGGCGCCCCGCTCACCGCAGCAGCACGCCCAGCAGCAGGAGGACGCCGGCGGCCAGCGTGCCCGCGGCGATGACCGGCGAGAGCCGGGGCGCCGGCAGCGGCCGCCCGAGGCGCATCGCCCGCTCCGTGGCCACCCACCCCCACCAGGCCTGCAGCGGCGCCAGGATGCCCAGCCCGACCAGCACCAGGACGCAGGCCAGGCGCAGGCCCGGCGACGGCGGGAACTCCAGCGCCTCCAGGGCCACGCCGGCGGCGGCCAGGGCCAGCGAGGTGCGGATCCAGGCGAGGAAGGTGCGCTCGTTGGCCAGGCTGAACCGGGGGTCGGGCTCGTCGCCCCGGCCGTAGACCGCCCGCGGGAACCGGCCGCGCGTCCGCGGCCCGCTCACCGGCCGAGGTCCCGGGCGCGGCAGTCCATGCGCCCGATCCTGCCCCGGCGCCGGTCAGGGCCGCAGGACGCCGGCGGGCGGTCCGGCCGCGGCCGGCAGGTCCCGCCGGAGAGACGACCGGGCTGGGCGTGTGCCGGGCCTCGCCAGGCGCGCGCACCACGGACCCGCGGGCCCTCTGTCGCCCGCCTGGCGAGGTGCCCCCAGTGTGACCCACCGCCGGACATCCGCGACTCGGCCACGGGAGACGCGGATGTCCGGCGGCGTCAGATGACCCCGCGCCCCCGCGCGGCCGCCACGACCTGCGGGCGCCCGGCGGCCGCCAGCTTGCCCCGGACCCGGCGGATGCGGGTGCGGGCGGTGTTGCTCGTGACCGCCATGGCCGCCGCGATCTGGGCCGTCGACCGGCCCTCCGCCAGGTGGCGCAACAGCTCCACGTCGCGGTCGGTGAGGACGGCGACCCCGTCGGCGGGACGGGCTCCTCCGGGGCGCGGGATCAGTGACGGCATGGCGCCCTCCTGGACGGGCCGGCGCGGCGCGGGGACGCACCACCCCGGTGGAGCGACGGTGCGGGACGGACACGGCACGGCGTCCTCCGAGGGGCACGGGCGGAGGGGGACCACAGCACGACCGGTCGTCCACCATCCGGTGGTGCCACGGTAGGGAGGAGGGCCGGAGGGCGCTTTACGGATCGGGTTCCGCCTCTTACCTTTTCGCGCATCGCCGAGGAGGGGACGCCGATGCGGCCTCGCGTGCGGAGTGCGGCGCTCACCGGGTACGCCGACCTGGCGCGGTCGCTCGGCCTGGACCCGGCCGTCGCGTTGGTCTCCGAGGGCCTGGACGTCTCCGATCTCGACGTCCCGGACCGGTGGCTCCCCGGTGCCGCCGTCGCCCGCGTGCTCGAGCGTTCCGCCCGGGACGCCGACTGCCCGGACCTCGGACTGCGCCTGGCCGAGCTGCGGCGGCTCGGCGCCCTCGGGCCGATCAGCGTCGTGCTCCGCGACGAGCCGGACCTCGGCAGTGCCCTGGACCTGCTGATCCGGTACGAGCGCGTGTACAACGAGGCCCTGCACGTGCGCCTGGCCAGCCTCGACGGCCTGGCCACGCTCACGCTGTGGCTGGAGTTCGGGGAGCCCGCGCCGACCGACCAGGCGCTCGACCTGACCATGGCGGCGGTCCTGGGGGTGATCCGGGCGCTGGTGGGCGGCGGCTGGACGCCGCTGTCGGCGTCCTTCGCCCGACCGCAGCCGGCCGACCCGGGCGCCTACCACCGGGTGTTCGGCCCGGGGGTCCGGTTCGGGCAGGACGCCACCTGCCTGGTGTTCCGCTCGCAGGACCTGGCCGCTCCCGTCGTCATCTCCGACCCGTCCCTGCGTCCCTACAGCCAGCGGTTCCTGCACACGGTCGTGGCGCCCGGGGCGCGGACGGCAGTCGACCAGGTGGCGGAGACCGTGGAGATGCTGCTGCCGCTGGGCCGCTGCTCGGTGCAGCAGGTGAGCCGGCACCTGGGGCTGCGCCCGCGGGTGCTCCAGCAGCGCCTGGCCGAGGAGGGCGAGAGCTTCTCGTCGGTCGTGCACGCCACCCGGGCCGGACTCGTCGAGCGCTACCTGTCCTCCGACCGGTACTCGCTCACCGAGGTGTCCGGCTTGCTCGGCTTCCGGGCGCCCAGCGCCTTCACCCGCTGGTTCCGCGGGCGGTTCGGCACCAGCCCGAGCGACTGGCGGCGGGCCGCCCGGACCGCGGCCGGCACCGCTCCCCCGCCGGGGACGGCGCGACCGGTCCCCACCCCGCTCCCGGCACCCCGCACCGCGCCGCGCAGAACCGTCCGGGGAGGGTGAGCACCCGGCGGCCCCGGCCCGGGAGCATCGCGGCACGACGGCCCAGGGAGGTGTGCGGTGGGTTCGGTGCGTGCCCGGCGGTGGTGGGCGCGGGGCGCCCTGGTCCTGGTCGCCGCCGCCTTCCTGCTCCTCCTGTCCTTCGCCGGGGATGGCGGCCTGTGGCTGGTGCTGCTGACCGTCGCGGCCGTCGTTGTCGTCGTGGCCGCGGGCTTCTGGGTCCTGCTGCACCGCGGGCCGGTGCGCTGGCTCGCGCTCGCCCTGGCCCTGGGCGCGCCGGTGGCGCTGGTCGTGGTCTTCGCGGTCGCCGGCCTGCTGTGGGTGGCGGTCGTGGCCGCGGTGCTGCTGGCCGTGGGGGTGGCCGCGGCGCACACCGCGCTGGCCCCGGACCGGTCGGAGTGGGTGCTGCCGGTGACCGAGGTCCCCCCGCCCCGGCGCCCGTTCGTGGTCATGAACCCGCGCTCGGGCGGGGGCAAGGTCGGCCGGTTCCGGCTGCGGGAGCGGGCCGAGGAGCTCGGCGCGGAGGTGGCGCTGCTCGACCGGCCCGGCACCGACGTCCAGCAGCTGGCGCGGGACGCGCTCGCCCGCGGCGCGGACCTGCTCGGCGTGGCCGGCGGCGACGGCACGCAGGCGCTGGTGGCGCAGGTCGCCGCCGAGCACGGGGTGCCGTTCCTGGTGGTCAGCGCCGGCACCCGCAACCACTTCGCCCTCGACCTCGGACTGGACCGCCAGGACCCCGCCCGCTGCCTCGAGGCGCTGCGCGACGGGGTGGAGGCCCGGATCGACCTGGGCGAGGTCAACGGGCGGCCGTTCGTCAACAACGCCTCGTTCGGGGCGTACGCCGAGATCGTGGAGGACCCCGCCTACCGCGACGACAAGCGCGGCACCACCCTGGCGGCGCTGCCGGACCTGCTCAGCCGCCGGCGCGGCGCCCACCTGGTGGCCGAGGCCGGGGACGCGATCATCGACGCACCGCAGGCGCTGCTGGTGAGCAACAACCCCTACGAGGACTCCGACCTCGCCGGGATGGGCCGGCGCTCGCGGCTCGACCGCGGCGTGCTCGGCGTGATCGCGGTGCGGGTGGACACCGCGCGGCAGGCCGTCGGGCTGCTGCAGGGCGCCCACCGGCGCGGGATGCGGCGCGCGGAGACGCGGGAGGTGCTGGTGACCGCCGACGTCCCCGAGGTCCCGGTCGGGATCGACGGCGAGACGGTGCAGCTGTCCACGCCGGTCCGCTGCGTCGTCCGGCCGGGCGCGCTGCGGGTGCGGCTGCCGCGGGAGCGGCCGGGCATCCGGCCGCCGCGCGGGCGCCTGCACTGGGCGGCGCTCTGGCACCTGGCCCTCGGCCGCAGCGCCGCGGCCCCGCTTCCCAGGCCACGGACCGCGCCGGTGGGCGCGGACCCCACCCCTCCCCCGGCCCGGCGGGACGGCTGACCACGCCGCGCGCCCGGCCTCACGCCTGCACGTGGGGTGGCGGGTCCGGTCGCTGGAGGACCCCGCTCTCCACGTCCGGCGCCGGGCGGGGTGCCGGCCACGTGGCGCCGGTCTGCTGCTGGAAGGCGTCGACGGCGGCCTCGACCGTCGGGAAGAAGTGGTGCGGCTCGATCTCGCGGGTCAGCCCGTAGCGCTCGACCTTGCGCCGGACCGGGTCCTTGAGTTCGGCGAACACCAGGGTCTGACCGTGCTCGTCCAGCATCCGGTCGAGGTCGAACAGGACGTCGGCGGCCGTGGTGTCGACGTCGGTGATCGGCTCGGCGGCGACCAGGATCCACCGGGGCGCGGGCTCGGCGCGGGCGATGGCCCTGACCTCGTCGCGGAAGGTCTTGGCGTTGGCGAAGAACAGCGGCGCGTCGAACCGGTAGATCACCAGCCCCGGGAGCTGCCGCGCGTCCGGGTACGAGCGGACGTCGTGGTACCCGGCCACGCCGTCGGCCAGGCCGAGGACGGTCTGGTACGGGCGCCACGCCCGGCGGAAGACGTTGAGGATCGACAGGCCGACGGCGACTGCGATGCCGGGCAGGACGCCGAGCAGCGCCACCCCGGCGAACGCGACGAGCGACAGGCTGAACTCGACGCGCCGCTGGCGCCACAGGCGCGCGGTGCCGGGCACGTCGGCCAGGGAGAGGGACGCGGTGATCACCACCGCCGCCAGTGCCGCCTGCGGCAGGTCCCGGAACAGGCCCGGCAGGAACACGATCATCACGATGATGAGGACGGCGCCGGTGACCCCGGTCAGCTGCGAGCGCATCCCCGCGCGCTCGGCCACCGCGGTGCGCGAGGCGCTGGTGCTGACCGGGAAGCCCTGGAACAGGCCGGCGGCCAGGTTCGCCGCGCCGATGCCGACCATCTCCTGGTTGCCGCGCACCTCCTGGCCGGTGCGCTCGGCGAAGGACGACGCGGTGGAGATCGTGTCGGCGAGCGAGACCAGCGCGATCGCCAGCGCCCCGGCGAGCAGCGGTGCGACGTCGGACCAGGCGATCGCGGGGACGGTCAGCGGCGGGAAGCCCTCCGGCAGCACCCCGACCAGGCTCACGCCCCGCTGCCCCAGGTCGAAGGCGCTGCTCACGGCGATGGCCAGGACGACCATGACCAGCACGCCCGGCACCCGGGGCGCCCACCGGCGCAGCGCGAGGACCACCGCGATGCCGCCGATCCCGACCGCCGCGGCGGCCGGTACCGTCTCCCCCGCCGCGACCCCCCGGGCGAAGGCCACCACCTCCGCCAGCAGCCCGTCGGCGTCCACCGAGAACCCGAGCAGCTTGGGCAGCTGGCCGACCAGGATGGTCAGCGCCAGCCCGTTCATGTAGCCGATCATGGTCGGCTTGGAGAGCAGGTCGGCGACGAAGCCCAGCCCGGCCCAGCCCGCCGCGATCATCACCGCCGCGGTCATGATCGCCAGCATCGAGGCCAGCGCGACCGCCCGCTCGGGGTCCCCGCCCGCGGCCACCAGCGGCAGCACGGTCGCCGCGATCATCGGCCCCAGCGAGGAGTCGGGGCCGAGCACGAGGATGCGCGACGGGCCGAACAGCGCGTAGGCGAGCAGGCAGGTGATCGTCGTGTACAGGCCGGTGATCGACGGCAGCCCGGCGAGCTGGGCGTAGGCCATCCCCTGCGGCACCAGCAGCGTGGTGAGCACGACCCCCGCGACGACGTCCTTGACCAGCCACTGCCGGCGGTAGCCGGTCAGCGCGCGCAGGCCGGGCGGGACCGGGGTCATGGCCGCCCCCTCACCGGCCGCCGCGGTAGGTCTCCCGCACCCTCTTCTCCACCAGGATCGGGACGAACGCCTGCACCCGGGCGCCGGCGAACGCGGCCAGCGCCGCCACGGCCCGGTCGCGCACCTCCGCGGGGTCCGCGCCGTACTCGGCGGCGACCCGGGCCACCAGGACGTCGACGAACGACACCCCGAGAGGAAGCGGGTCGTCGTCCTCGGGGACGACCCCCGTCACGAGCGCGGTCACCGGCGCACCTCCTGGTCCCCGACGGCTCCGGCGGCGGACCGGTGTCACCGTGGCGGCGGCCGGGCCGGCCGGCATCACCCGCGGAGGGTGACCGCGCCCCCGGACGCCGCAGGTCAGCGTGCCGTCGCGTCCAGTTGCCGGGCGAGGAGGCCGAACAGGACGCCCAGGGAGTTGGTGGCCCAGTGCGCTCCCGCGCTCGCGACGACGCTGCCGCTGCGCCGGCGCAGCTCCCCGAAGACCAGGCCGCCGACCGTGGTGAAGGCGACGGTGGCGAGCACGACGACGCCGCTGCCCGCGTCCCCGACCGCGCCGGAGACGCCGCGGTTGGTGCTGCCGATGCCCAGCGCCGGGAAGACGTGCCACAACCCGAAGAGCACCGCGGTGGTGACCAGCACCTGCCACGGGCGGCAGTGGCGGGACAGGGCCCCCCACAGCACCGAGCGGAAGGCCAGCTCCTCGAGCAGCACCGTGCCCAGCGGGATGACCACCAGTGCGGTGCGCAGCGCGTCGGGCAGCGGGAGGTCGTAGCGCTCGTCCTGGAACGCCGGCCGGGTCAGCGGGAGCAGCACGCCGACCACGTAGACGCCGGCGACGACGGCGACCGCCCCGAGCGCCCAGCGGCAGCCCGACCGCAGCCGGTCCCGGCCCAGACCGAGCTGGGCCCAGGTCAGTCCGTCCAACCGCGCCCAGGCCAGCAGCGCGGCGCCCTGCAGCCCGCGCACCCACCAGGGCGGGTGCAGCAGGTGGTCGACGACGTCGACCGCGGCGATCGCGACGACGACGGCGCCGGAGAACAGGCGGTACCGCCGGCGGCGGGCGGCCGACGTCGTCACTCCCGCGGCCTGGGCACGTCAGCCGCCGCCGACCAGCTGCCGCAGCCGGTCGGTGTCGGCGTCGGTCCAGCCGGGCGGCTGGACCACCTCCGCCCACGCGTCCGCGTAGTCGGCCTCGTACTTGTGGCCGTGCCCGTCGGGCACCCCGGTCGAGAACACCAGGTCGGCCGTGACCTGCCAGAAGGTGACGAACGGCAGCCAGGCCATGTCCGGCGACACGTCCGGCCCGCGTGCGCCCTCGAGCCAGTCGGGTCGGCTCAGCAGCAGCCGCGGGGACCACCACACGATCGGGTCGGAGGCGTTCTGCAGGTAGACCACCCGGGGCGTCTCCCACGGGGCCGGCGGTGCGGCGAGGTCGGGCGCCTCGTCGGCGAACCGCGCGGTCCGGCCCTCGTCGTACACCGGCAGCCACTCCGGCGAGCCGGCGTCCCGGTCGGCCACCAGGCCGCGCCACAGCTCGTTGAAGTTCGGCGGCCCGGCCCACACCACCCCGGCGGTGCGGTTCTGGATGTCGGCCAGGCCGCTGAACGCGGCCTCGCCGCCGAAGGTCCCGAGGCTCTCCCCGAAGACGTACAGCTCCGGCCGGTCGTCCGGCGGCAGCTGCGCCCAGGTCCCGTACACGGCGTCGAACAGCGCCCGCCCGGCGTCCCGGGCCTTGGCCTGGTCGACGAGGAAGGACAGCCAGCTGGGCAGGTACGAGTACTGCATCGCCACCATCGCGCTGTCGCCGTTGAGCGCGTACTCCAGCGCGCCGCTGGCCGCCGGGTCGACCCAGCCGGTGCCGGTGGTGGTGACCACGACGAGGACCTCCCGGTCGAAGCCACCCGCTCGCTCGAGGTCGCGGACGGCCAGGGCCGCGCGGTCGCCCACGTCCTCGGCGGCCGCCAGGCCGGCGTAGGCGCGGACCGGCTGGCGCGCCGGGCGGCCGGAGAAGGCGGTGAGCTCCTCCGGCGTCGGCCCGGTGCCGACGAAGTTGCGCCCCTGCAGACCCAACTGGTCCCAGGGCACGAGCGACCCGGGGCTGCCCGACCGCTCGGGGATCGTGGGGCGGACGGCGCCCTCCTCCGTGCCGTCGTCCTTGACGCTGAACGTGGAGTTCATGGCCTCGACCAGCCCCTGGAAGAGGACGCCGTTGAGCAGGAAGACCAGCAGGACGACGACGGCGACGACCCCGAGCGGGCGGGCGACCCGCCCCGGCAGCGCCCGCCCCAGGACCCGGACCAGCCAGCGGGCCGCGCGCCGGACGATGCGGGCGATCGCGACCAGTCCGGCGAACACCAGCACCGCCACGACGACGATGCCGAGCGAGGAGAACCCCTCCGGCGGGTCCAGGCCCATGATCAGGTGGATCTGCCGCTGCCAGTACGCGCCGAAGCCCAGTGCGACCAGGACCAGCGCCGGCCCGGCGACGGCCAGCGCCCGCCAGGCGAGGCGCCGGGTCCCGGCGGAGAGCCGGCGTTCGGTGACCTCGGCGACGAACCAGGCGACCGCCACCCCTCCGCCGTAGCCGATGGCCGCGGTGATCCCGGCGATGAGGCCCTGCAGCAGCCAGCCCCGGGGCAGCAGCGACGGGGTGAGCGAGGCGCAGCCGAGCAGGACCGCGCCCACCGTCCCGCTCCACGTGTACCGCGGGAGCCACCGCGTCCACCGCCGGGCACGTCGCTGCGGGTCGGCCGGCGGCGCCGGCGGCGTGGACACGACGTCGGTGCGGTCGTCGGGGGGCCTGGTCACCGGTTCGGTCGTCATCGCCCGCTCCCCTCGGAGGAGGGACGACGCTACGGAGACCGCGGCGGGCGCAACTCCTACCAGGAGGATGAGCCGCGGACGCCGGCCCGCGGCCACCATCCGGCCATGGGACGAGCAGCAGCGCGCACGCGACGACGGATCCCGGTGCGGTGGCCGGCGCCGGGCTCCCCGCCGGACGTCGGGCTGGTGGTGGCCGCGGCGACGGCTCCCGGCACGTTCACCCCGTCGCTCTCGCCGCGCACCGCGCTCGACCAGGGCCTGGTGACCGGGCTGGCCACCGGGGTGCACTACCTGCTGTCGGTCGGGGCGCAGGACGTGCTGGTGGCCACCGCCCGTGTCCTCGCCGGGAGACGGTCCCCGGCCGCGCAGCGCGCCGCCACGATGGCGCTCGACTGCGCGGCCGTGCCCGCCGGGCTCGCCGTGCTCCGGGCCCTGCCGCCGCGGGCCGACGACACGCTGCGGGGAGCCGTGCGCCAGGCCGCCTGGCGGTTCGGTGCCGCCGGCCTCGGCGGCGCGCTGCTCGGCGGCGCCCAGCTCGGCACGCGTGCGCTCGACGATCGCCTCCGGCTCGGCGGACGCCTGGCCGCCGTCCCCCTGGCGGTCCCCGTCGGCCTCGGCGTCGCGTTCGCGCTGGACCGGCTGCGGGCGCGCGGGCACACGGAGAGCACCGACGGTCCCCCGGCCCCCTCGCCGTTGACCTCGCTGGCCGTCGCGTCGGGGATCGTCGGGTCCCTCGGCGGCGTCGCCTACGGCGAGCACGCCCTCACCGACCTCGCCGCCCGCCGGTTGGCCGCCGTCCTGCCCGGTCCGCCCGAGGTCTGGCGACTGGCCGGCCACGCGGGCTCCCTCGCCGGCCTGGGGCTCGGCGTCTCCACGGTGTGGCACCGGGCGATGCGGCGGATCGAGGCGCGGACGTCGGTCGACGTCCCGGTGCTCGAGCCGGGCGAGGGCGACCGGTGGGTGCCGCCGACGGTCAGCGGCGGCCCCGGCAGCCTGGTCGCCTGGGAGGGCATGGGGCGCGACGGCCGGCTGCACGCGCTGGCCTCGGTCCGCCCGCAGCCGCTCGAGGGACTCCCGGACGGCGTGCCGGACCTGTCGATCGAGACCGTCATGGGCACGCCGGCACGCGCCGCCCCCGTCCAGGTGTACGTCGGGCTGGACAACGCGCCCACCCCGCGGGCCCGGGTGGACCTCGCGATGGCCGAACTGGAACGGACCGGCGCGTTCGACCGGTCGCTGCTGGTCCTGGTCTCCCCGACCGGCACCGGCTACGTCAACTACGTCGCGGTGGCCGCGCTGCAGTACCTCGCGCTCGGCGACGTCGCCACGGTGACCCTGCAGTACTCGCGCCGACCGTCGCCGCTGTCCCTCGGGATGGTGCACACCGCGCGGGAGCAGAACCGGCTGCTGTGGCTGCGGGTCCTGCAGCGACTACGCGAGCGCCCGGGTCGCCGTCCGCGCATCGCGCTGTTCGGCGAGAGCCTCGGCGCGCACACCAGCCAGGACGTGTTCCTGCACTGGGGGACGCTCGGTCTCGACGCGATGGGGATCGACCGCGCGCTGTGGATCGGCACGCCGTACGGGAGCGGGTGGATGCGCCAGGTCACCCGCGGCGACCGCCTGGACGTGGACGCCGACGCCGTCGCCGTGGTCAACGACCACGCCCAGTACGCCGCCATCGTCGAGCAGCGGGGCCGCGCGCCGCGCTTCGTCCTGCTCAGCCACGACAACGACGGGGTGACGAAGTTCGGCCAGGACCTGCTCTGGTACCCCCCGGACTGGCTGGGCCCCGCGCGGCCACCGCTCGAGCCGGTCGCCGTCGGGAGCCCCCGCGGCATCCCGCCGGCCATGCGGTGGCGGCCGGTGACCTCGTTCTTCCAGGGCCTGGTGGACATGAAGAACGCGCAGACCTCGTCGGGGGCCTTCGCGGCGACGCAGCACGACTACCGCGCCGACCTGCCGCGCTTCCTCAGCAGCGTGTTCGGGTTGCCCGCCGACGAGGAGCAGCTCGTCCGGATCGAGGAGACCCTCATGCTGCGCGAGTCCGTGCGGGAACGGCTGTTCGCCGTCGTCCCCGGAGCCGTCGGCTGACGCTGAGCGCGGCCCGGCAGGTCGACACATCCTCCGGCCCGGACGGTGCGCGCCGCACCGGCACGGGTCGACCCTGCCGCCATGCGGGCGAGTCTGGAAGCGCACCTGGGGTCCCGGCAGGTCGGCAAGGTGGTCTACGGCTCGATCATCGGGCTGGCCCTGGTCGTGGCGATCGAGAAGCACCCGCCGGCGGCGTGGGTCATGGCCGTCTGGCTGCTCGGCACGGCCCTGGCGGTGGGGCTCGCCGAGGTCTACAGCGAGGTCGTCGGCGCGGAGACCAGCACCCGCAGGCCGGTCACCCGGCCGCAGTTCGGGCACATGGCCGAGGACGCCGCGGCGGTCGGCTTCGGCGTCGCCTTCCCCGCCGTGTTCTTCGTGCTGTCCGCGCTCGGGCTGCTCGAGGTCCACACCGCGTTCACCGTCGCCAAGTGGACCGGCCTGGGCCTGATCGGCTTCTACGGCTACTGGGCGGCCCGGTTCGCCGGCGCGGCGTCCCACCACGCGCTGCTCAAGGGCGCGCTCGTGGCGCTGATCGGGGCCGGGCTGATCGGGCTGAAGGCGCTGGTCCACTGACCGGCCCCGACCGGGTCACCCGCCCAGGAGCACCACGCCGGCGAGGGACACCCCGGCGACGAACAGGGTGGAGACCGCCGCGACGAGCAGCACCCGACCGCTGCCCCGGAACAGTGACGAGAGCCGGACGCCGACGCCCATCCCGAACAGCGCCGCCCCCAGCGTCGCCACCTGGACGTGCTCGACGACCGCCAGCACCCCCGCGGGGACCACCCCGGTGCTGCGCAGCGCGACGCAGGCGAGGAACCCGAGCACGAACAGCGGGACCAGCGGCGGCCGCTTCCCGGCCGGGCGCCGCTCGGGGTCGGCCATCCGGCGCCGGACGCTGACCGCCGCGACCACCGGCGCCAGCAGCAGCACCCGCGTCAGCTTGACCACGACGGCGACCCCCACGACCGCCGCGCCACCGGCGCCGGCTGCCGCGACGACCTGGCCGACCTCCTGGATGCTCGCGCCGGCCCAGATCCCGAACTGGACGTCGCTGAGCCCGAGCGGTCGCTGCAGCAGGGGCAGCAGCACCATCGCCACGGTGCCGAACAGGGTGACCATCGCGATGCCCACCGCGACGTCCTCCTCGTCGGCGCCCGCGGTCTCCTCCATGGCGGCGATGGCCGAGGCGCCGCAGATGGCGAAGCCGGTTCCGATCAGCAGGCTGCGCGCCCGGCCCAGCCTCGCCCGGTGGCCCAGCCACGTGGTGACCACGAGCGTGGCGACGAGGGTGCCCGCGACGAGCGCGATCGTGCCGGGCCCCAGCGCCACGATCGCCCCGAAGGACACCCCGAACCCGAGCAGCACGATGCCGGTCCGCAGCAGCCGCCGTGTCAGGTGGCTGAGTGCCGGCCGCGCCGCCGCGGGCAGCAGCCGGGTGTTGCCGGCGACCATCCCGAGCGCCACGGCCCAGGTGAGGACGCCGACCGCGGGCACCAGGTGGTGGGCCAGCAGCGCCGCGCCCAGGCCCCCTGCGGCGGCGAGCAGCCCCGGCCATCGGCGGGGCCGGGCCTGCTCGCCGGCGGCCGGGCCGTCCCCGGGACCCGCAGCTCCACCGGGCGGCGCGGGGACCGGGACGACGGCTGCGCTCACCGGGCGCTCGCGGCGTGCACCCGGGCGAGGCTCGCCGGGTAGGCCCGGCAGCCCAGGACCAGCGCGACCAGCGCGCCGGCTGCGGCCAGGGGCACCAGCTGCATCGCACCGACCAGGCCCAGCCGGTCGGCGAGGATGCCCGTGACCAGCGGTCCCGCGGCGAGCCCCAGCAGGCTGTTGGCCAGGGTGAGCACGCCGAACGCGGTCGCCCGGATCGACTCGTGGGTCAGGTTGGACACCATGGCGCCGGCCGGGCCGGTGGTGCCGGCGACGAAGAAGACGCCGACCGCCAGGAGCAGGAGCTGCCCCGCACCGGGCGCCAGGCTGAACCCGATCCCGAGGCAGACCAGCGACACGACGGAGTAGGCGATCGCCGACGTCCACTTGCGGATGGCCGCGCGCCGGCTCAGCCGGTCGGTGACCCAGCCGCACACGATCATGCCCAGGCCCATGGACAGGATGGCGACGGCGGCGACGGCGGCTGCCCGGTCCGGCGGCAGGCCGTAGGCGCGGTTGAGGTAGCTGGGCAGCCAGGCGAACAGCGAGCCGGCGATGAACAGCTGCAGGCCGCTGCCGACGTAGGCGCAGACCACCGACGGGGTGCTGACCAGCGTCCGCAGCCGCGCCCGGCCCCCCGTCGCCACCGGCTCGCCCTCGGCGGCGTCCGCGACGCGGTGCCGCGCGAGCTTCGCGTCGCTGACCAGCAGCCGGTAGAGGGCCACCAGGACCAGGCCGAGGACGGCCATGGCCGCGAACGACCAGCGCCAGCCGAACTGGACGGCCAGCCAGCCACCGAGCGCGACGCCGAGCACCGAGCCGAACGACCCCCCGGCCATGAACGCGCCGGTGAAGGACGCCCGGCGGTAGGCGGGGAACACGGCCAGGACCACGGCCAGCCCGACGCTGCCGTAGGCGGCCTCACCGACGCCGATGAAGACGCGGGCCAGGACCAGCTGCTCGTAGTTCGCCGCGACGGCGGAGCCGGCCGTGGCCAGGCTCCAGATCGTGGCCATGAGGACGATCGCGCGCCCCCGGCCCCAGCGGTCGCCGAGCAGGGACAGCGGGACGGCCAGCAGCCCGACGGTCAGCGCCACGACGCTGGTGAGCGCGCCGAGCTGCGTGTCGGTCAGCGCCCACTCCGCCTTCAGGAAGGGGAAGACGGCGGACAGGACCTGCCGGGACATGTAGTCCGAGAGCAGCAGGGCGAACGTGAGGGCGAAGACCACCCAGGGGAACACCCGGCGGGACCGGGGTGAGGGGGCCGGGCCGGCGACGGGGCCCTCGGCGAGCAGCGATGTCATGGCGACGCTCCAGTGCGACGGAGGGTAGGACGCCGTGCCCCGTTCCGGCGTGCGCGTGGACGCGGTCGACGGGGGACGCGGCGTCCGCCGTCGACGACGGGCGGGGGGTGCGCACCCGGAGGCGCGCACCCCCGCGGACGGTCGTCGGACCGTCGGGTCAGGCGTGGTGCAGGAAGCCGACCTGGCCGGGCCTGCGGTTCGGCGGGTAGCCGAGCCTGGCCAGCGCCTCGTCGGCGCTGCCCCAGTACTCGCCGAGCCGGTAGAGTTCGCGGGCTTCCTTGCCGGTGGCGACCTCGCGGCCGAGCTCGTTCGCGATCCGCACCAGCTGGCGGACGGCGTCCGCGGAGGTGCACTTCTCGCCGAGCCGGCCCCAGAGGGTGTCCTCGTTGCCGCAGCGGGTGTGCAGGCCGAGGGCGATCGCCATCGTGTTGATCGGCAGGACGTTGCGCATGATGCTCTCGAGCGTCAGGGACGCGCCGTCGGGCACCCGGCGGACGAACTCCATCATCGTGTAGGGGTTCGGCCCGTCGAAGCCGCCGCCGATGGCCACCCAGGTGATGTTCAGCGGGCCGGTGTAGACCCCGCGGCGGACCAGCCGCTCCACGGTCTCCAGCTGCGCGGAGTGGGCCAGCTGGAAGTGCGGCTGGATGCCGTTCGCGACCAGGCGCCGGAGGTGCTCCTCGACCCACGCCGGGCTCGCCGGCACCTCCATGTTGCGGTAGGTCTCGTAGAGCTCGGGGCGCTGGAACGAGGTGCCGGCGACGTCCGAGTCGGTCATCAGCTCGACGATGTTCATCTGCGAGGTGTTGATCGCGATGGTCACCTGGTCGGGCTTCGGGTCGAGCTCGGCGAGCATGTGCCGGGTGTCGTCCGAGAGCCACTTCGCGTCGGCCCCGTCGCCCTCGGGGGCGAAGGAGATCGAGCCGCCGACCTGCAGGACCATCTCCGGCACGGCCTCGCGCAGCCGGCGCAGCAGCTCGTTGAACTGGGACAGCCGCTTGGAGCCCTTGCCGTCGAGCTCGCGCACGTGGATGTGCAGCACCGTGGCGCCGGCCTCCCAGCAGTCCACGGCCTGCTGGACGTGCTGGTCCATGGTCAGCGGGATGTCCTCGGGGAAGTCGGCCGGCTCCCACTCCGGCCCGTAGGGGGCCGCGGTGATGACCAGCTTCTCCTGGTTCTCGGGGAACAGGGCGTCGTCGAGGAAGTGCACGGCAGTTCTCCTGGGGATCGAGGGGATGCGGGTCAGAACTGGGCGCCGACGATCCCGGCGCGCTCCATCTTGCGGACGCCGGGCCAGTAGTCCTGGACGGCGTAGTGCTGGGTGCAGCGGTTGTCCCAGATGGCGAAGCTGTTCTCCGTCCACCGCCAGCGGACCTGGTACTCCGGGACCGCCGCCTGGCGGATCAGGAGGTTGAGCAGCTCGCTTGCACCGGGCGAGTAGTCGAAGCCGAAGCGCACGTTCTCCGGCGTGTGGTAGTTGACGAAGTGCGTCGTGAACGCGTTGACGAAGAGGAACTCCTCCCCCGTCTCCGGGTGGGTCCGTACCACGGGGTGCTCGGCGTCGGGGAACCGGGCGTGCAGGGCGCGCCGCTGCTCGTCGGGCATCGCTGCCCCGAAGCTGGCCTCGATGCTGTGCCGCGCGCGCAGGCCGGCGATCCGCTCCTTCACGTGCCCGGGCAGCCGCCGGTAGGCCTCGGCCATGTTCACCCAGATGGTGTCGCCGCCGACCGGGGGCGTCTGCACGCAGCGGAGCACCGAGCCCAGGGGCGGGACCTCGCGCCAGGTGGCGTCGCAGTGGAAGGCGTTCTCGTAGTGCTCGGGCGGGCTGTCGAGGTCCTTGTAGATCCGGACCAGGCCGGGGTGGTCGGGGTCGCTGCCGGCGACCGGGTGGTCCTCGAGCGGCCCGAACCGCTCGGCCAGCGCGACGTGCTCGGCGCGGGTGATGTCCTGGTCGCGGACGAAGAGGACCTTGTACTCCAGCAGCAGCGCCCGGAGCGTGGCGAACAGATCGTCGTCCCGGGACGCCTCGGCGAGGCTGACGCAGCGCAGCTCGGCGCCGATGGTGGCGGTCAGGGGGACCACCTCGACGGCGCGGGACCCGACGTGGAACGACGGCAGCGGCCGCCGGTGGTCGGCGGGGGCGAGGACGGTGGTCATGGCGTTTCTCCTGTCTCGGTGGGGGGTGGGGTGGGACGGGGGCGGCGGGCTCACGCGGCGACCGACCCCAGGCAGAAGACCGACGAGCCGACGCTGCGGCCGGACTCGAGGTCGCGGTGGGCCGAGACGGCGTCCTCGAGGGCGTAGCGCTGGTTGATCTCGACGGTGATCCGGCCGGAGACGACGTGGTCGAACAGCTCACCGGCCAGGGCCGCCCGCTCGGCCGGGTCGGCGATGTAGTCGGCCAGGGCGGGGCGGGTCACGAACAGCGACCCCTTGACCGCCAGCTGCATCGCGTCGATCGGCGGGACGGGCCCGGACGACGTCCCGAAGCACACGAGCAGGCCGCGCCGGCGCAGCGAGTCCAGGGAGGAGGCGAACGTGGTCGCGCCGATGCTGTCGAAGACGACCGGGACGCCCGCCCCGTCGGTGAGCTCGCGCACCCGGGCCGCGACGTCCTCGCGCGGGTGGACGATGGTGTGCGCGCAGCCGTGCGCCCGGGCGATCTCGGCCTTCTCGTCGGTGGAGACGGTGCCGATCACGTCGACGCCGAGCAGCCGGGCCCACTGGGTGAAGAGGAGCCCCACCCCTCCGGCCGCGGCGTGCAGGAGGACGGTCGTCCCGGGCTGCAGGTCGGTGATCCTCCGCAGCAGGTAGCCGCAGGTCAGCCCGCGCATCGTCATGGCGGCCGCGGTCTCGGCCGGGATGGCGTCGGGCAGCGGGATCAGCGGGGCGGTGTCCATGACCCGCTCGGTGCTGTAGGCGCCCAGCGGGCTGCCGGTGTAGGTCACCCGGTCCCCCGGCGCGAAATCGGTGACGCCGGGCCCGACGGCCTCGACCACGCCGGCGGCCTCCACACCCATCCCGGCCGGGAGCGCCGCCGGGTAGAGCCCGCTCCGGAAGTAGGTGTCGGCGAAGTTGAGCCCGACCGCCTCGTGGCGGACCCGCGCCTGCCCGGGGCCGGGCTCGCCGACCGGGAGGGACTCCCAGCGCAGCACCTCCGGGCCGCCGGTCTCGTGGAAGCGGATGCCCTGGGCCATGACGGTCTCTCCTTCTCGCGGGCACGCGACGGCACGGCGGGGGCGCGTGCGGGTGGGTCCCGGCGGTGCGGGGGGTCTCCGCCGCCGTGCGGGAGGCGGTCCGACCGCTCTCTCCAATGCCGAGAACTGTGGCAGGCGCCACCGCCCGGGGCTGTACCGATCCGGACAGAGGTCTTAGCCTGTTCGGACACCCCTGCCGAGTGGAGCCCGGATGACCCCCTCGGTCCGCAGCGCGACGCTCGACGGGTACGTGGGTCTGGCACGCTCCTGCGGGCTCGACCCGGCTCACCTGCTGCGGGAGGCGGGGCTGGACGTCGCCGACCTCGCCGTCCCGGACACGTGGCTCCCCGCCGCGGCGGTCGCGCGGCTGCTGGAGCGCTCGGCCCGCCTGTCCGGCCGTGCGGACTTCGGTCTGCGGCTGGCCGGCCTGCGGAGGCTGGCCACGCTGGGGCCGCTGAGCGTGGTGCTGCGCCAGGAGCCCCGGCTGCGCGACGCGCTGGCCCTGCTCATCCGGTACGAGCACAGCTACAACGAGGCGCTGCGGTTGCGGCTGGACGAGGGCGGTGACCTGGCGACCGTGCGGCTGTGGTTCGAGTTCGGCGAGCCCGCGCCGACCCGGCAGGCGCTGGAGCTGGCGACCGCGGCGCTGCTGGGGATCGTCCGCGAGCTGCTCGGCGACCGGTGGGAGCCGCTGACGGTGTGCTTCTCCCACGGGGCGCCGGCCTCGGCCGCTGCGCACCACGCCGTCCTCGGGCCGCGGCTGCAGTTCGGTCACGCGTTCACCGGGCTCGTCTTCTACGCCGGCGGCCTCGACGCCGCGAACACCGCGGTCGACCCGCTGCTGCGGCCCTACGCGCGGCGGTTCCTCGAGGTGCTCGGCAGCCCGCGGGCCCCGACGGCCACCGGCCAGGTCCGCGAGCTGGTCGAGATGCTGATCCCGCTCGGCCGCTGCTCCACCGCGCAGGTCGCGCGCAGCCTCGGGGTGACCCAGCGGACCCTGCACCGGCACCTGGCAGCCGAGGGCGAGTCGTTCTCCGGGATCGTGCACGCGACGCGGGAGGCGCTGGCCGAGCGCTATCTCGCGGCCGAGCGGTACTCGCTGACCGAGGTCTCCGAGCTGCTGGGGTTCACCGCGCCCAGCGCCTTCTCCCGGTGGTTCCGCGCGCGCTCCGGCGTCAGCCCCACCGAGTGGCGCTCCCGGGCGCAGCAGCTGCCGCCGGGCTGAGCGGCTCCCGCCGGCCGCTCACACGCGATGGGGGTGGCGACGACGTGGCAGTCCGCGCACCGGCAGGTCGGGGACCGGGCCGCCGGGCTCAGGGCAGCGCGCCGCGGCGCTGCGGCCGTAGCGCGCCGCCAGCGGCGCGGCGCTGACCCCGTGGGCGAGGACGCTGAGGAGGACGGTGCCGGCGATGACCGCCACGGCCTCGTCGGCGGCCGGCCCCAGGTCCTCGAGCGCCAGCAGGGCGAACACCAGGGACGCCAGGCCGCGGGGGCCGAACCAGCCGATGAACGCGACGGTGGGCCGGTCCAGACCGGAGCCGATCAGCGCCAGGGTCACCGGGACCATCCGCACGACGGTCAGGCTGAGCACCGCGTACAGCGCCACGCTCCAGGTCCCGCGGTCGAGCAGGATCGGGACCGCGACTGCGCCGAAGGCCGACCACACCAGCAGCGACACCAGGGCGCCGGTCTGCTCGGTGAAGACCAGCTCGGCGGGGCCGCGCGGGCCGGTCCTCGCGGCGAAGGCCAGCCCGCCGCAGAACGCCGCGACGAACCCGTTGCCGTGCACGGCCAGCGCCGCCGCGTAGGCGGTGAGGGCCAGCGCGAGCACGGCGGGCCCCGCGAAGTCCTCCGCGACCCATCCCCGGTCACGCGCCCGGCGCAGCAGCTCCCCGCCGGCCGCGCCGACGGCCACCCCCGCGAACACGCCGACCGCCAGCTCGAGCAGCGCCGGCGCCAGCCCGGGGGCCTCCGCACGCCCCTCCGCCGACGACGCCCCGGCGACCGCGAACACGACGACGGGCGTGGCTATCCCGTCGTTGAGCCCGCTCTCCACGTTGATCAGCCGCCGCACCCGGGACGGCACCGCCGGGTTGGTCACCACCGGGGTCCCGAGCGCGGCGTCGGTGGGTGCCAGGGCGGCGCCGACCAGCAGGGCGAGCCACGGTCCGAGATCGGGGAACAGCCCCGCCGCGAGCCCCCAGCCGGCGACCACGGTCATCGGCAGGCCGATCGCGAGCAGCCGGACGTAGCGCCCGGCGTCGGAACGCAGGTCGTGGACCCGGACGCGCGCGGCATCGGCGAAGAGCACCCAGACGAGGGTGACCTCGACCAGCGGCTTGAGGGTCTCCGGAGCGGTGGTGGCGTCGACCAGCCCGGCCGCGGCCAGCAGGGCGCCGAGCAGCACGAACACGATCGGAGCGCTCAGGTCCGCGCGCTCCAGCCGCGCCGACACCACGCCCCACAGGAAGACCGCCGCGGCCACGACGAGGACGGCCGTCTCCACGGTCGGCTGCCCTCAGCGCCGACGGTCGTCAGCGCCCTTCGTGCGCCATCGCGTCGATGGCGACCGTGGCCGCCAGCACGACCACCGGGTCCTGGCCGGGGGCGACCTCCACGCCGTAGGTGTCGGCGAGCCGGAACCACCTCTTCGACACGGTGGCCACCGGGGTGCGGCCGTCGGTGAAGGTGTACTCGTGGTCGAGGACGTTGCCCTGGACCTCCAGGTCCGGTCCGTTCTCGACCGTGACGGCCCAGCGGTCCCGCAGGGGGGTGACGAGTGCCTCCCGGACCATCGCGAGCCGGTGGCCGTCGGGGTCCTCGATCTCCATCGAGTCCCTGAGCCGGGCCACCCGTTCCTGGATCTTCGCCAGCGCGCGACCGTCCGCGTCCTCGAAGACCAGGGTCTTGCGCAGCCGGAGCGCCTTGCCGTCCACCTTGTAGACCCGCTGCCCCGTGTCGTCCTCGATCCAGAAGTCGTCGCCGATCGACATGAGCCGCTGGCGCATCCGATAGTGGGCCGCACCGCGCCGCTCCTCGTGCCGCTCGTCGCGTCGTTCCTCGCGTCGCTCCGCCCGTCGACCTCGCAGCATGTCCGCCACCCTCCGTCGTCCGAGTGTCGAGCGTCCCGCCGGGACACCGGCATCACCTCGTCCGCTCCGGGCGACCCCGCGACGACCCGGCCGCGCCGCGACCAGGGGCCACGGTCGGCGGTCAGGCCTTCACGAGCCCCTCTCCGAAGTCGTGCAGGATCCGGAAGTGCTCCTGCTGTACGAGCAGGTGCCCGACGCCGATGGCCGCAGCGACGGGCCACTCGATGACGCCGACCGCGGCCAGCGTGGCCAGCCCGCCGAACCAGACGAGGCTGTCCAGCGGCGGCAGCCGCACGGTGCCGAGAACGGGGAGGGGCACGTTGACGGTGTTGCCCTGCAGCGCCCGCAGCAGCGCGCCGTGACCGATCCGGAGGGTCTGCGCGACCACGGCGGCGTCGGCCGACCCCGTCGATACCTGATCCACTGTCGTGACCACTGGCTCGTCCTCTCACTCGGCCGCGGTCGGGACCGGTCGGAATGATGCTGCCGTCAGAGGGGCGGGGCCTCCTCCGCCCGGGGTGAGTCGCCGGGCCGCCGCAGCGGGTCGGGTCATCCCCGCGGGGGGACGCCGGTCGGTACCGGTGAGCTCCTACCGTCGGCTGCGGCGGAGGAGGCGGTCGTGGCCCAGCAGAGCCCCAGCCCGGCGGGCACCACCGGGGTCGGTGCCGCGTCCCGCACCCTGCGCCGGCTGGAGACGACACTGCTGGGCCGCTCCGTCGGCTCCTTCATGGCCCTCCAGGGGATCGACCGGGCGACCGCCATCGCCGCCCAGGCCTTCACCGCGCTGATCCCGCTGGTCCTGCTCGCCTCCGGGCTGGCACCGTCCGACCACCGCGACCTGGTCGCCGACCTCCTCATCCGCAAGTTCACCCTGGAGGGCTCGGCCGCCGACGCGGTGCGCGAACTCTTCGCGCACCCCTCCGCAGCCTCCACCGGCGTGTTCAGTGTGGTGCTCCTCGTGTTCTCCGGCGTCTCGCTGACCCGGCGGATGCAACGGATGTACCAGGACGCCTGGCAGCTCCCGCCGCGCCGCGGGGTCCGGGGCTCGCTCAACGCCGCCGCCGCCCTGGCCGTCCTGCTGGTGGAGCTGAGCCTGCTCCTCCTGCTCCGCACGCTGGTCGGCGCCCTGCCGGCCGGGTGGGCGCTGGGCGGGACGATCTCGGTCCTGGGGAGCCTGCTGCTCTGGACGACCATCCCGTGGCTGCTGCTGGACCGGCGGGTCTCCTGGCGCCGGCTGCTGCCTACCGGGGCGCTCACCGCCGCCTGCGCGGGGGTCTACGCCCTCGCCACCACGGTCTACATGCCCCGGCTGATGTCCACCTACAGCCTGCGGTACGGGTTGTTCGGCGTGACGCTGGCGCTCATCGGGTGGCTGCTGTGCATCGCCTTCATCTTCGTCGGGACGACGATCCTGGCCGCCGAGTTCGACCGGGCCCCGGACCGCTGGGCCGTGCGCCTGCGCAACCGGCTCGGTCTGGGACGGCGGGTCGGTGAGCCCGCGGCCGCGGTCGCCCCCGGGTCGGCGGACGGCGAGCCCACACCCGGGGACCTGCGCTCCCTGAGCGGCTGACCCCGCCTCGGGCGACACCAGCCCCCGATCCCCGGGAAGCCGGGGATCGGGGCCGACCTCAGGCCGCCGCCGTCGCCCGGGCCGGGGCCACCGCGGCCTCGACCACGACCGGTGCGGGCGGGTGCAGGCGGCGCCGGCGGATCCACTTGTCGATCTCGACCACGATCGGCATCACCAGGCCCAGGCCGATGCAGGCCAGCCACTGCAGCCCGGTCAGGCCCTGGGTGAGCAGCCCGTGCTGCAGGAAGTCCAGCTCGGTGGAGAGCACCAGGAGGCCGGCCGGGATCACCGACCACTTGACCGCGGTCAGGATCGGCGGGGTCAGTCCCGACGTCGGGTCCCGGCGCAGCACCACGCCACTGAAGATCGTGCCCAGACCGATGACGACGTAGCACATGGTCATCGACGCGCTCGCCGCGTCGGTGCTGGGCTGGTCGGGGCCGGCGATCAGCGGGACCAGCCCCGCGAGGAAGAGCACCGTGCCGTAGACCAGCCACCGGGCGACGTCCGGGCCGTTGGTGATCGGCACCTTCGGGTCCCGCGGCGGCCGGTCCATGATCTCCGGGTCGGCCGGGTCGAGGAGGATCACCACGACCGGGAAGACGGCCACGAAGAAGTTGAGGAACAGCACCATGAGCGGCGTCATGGCCACGCCGCTGTTGATGTTGAACACCGTGGCGACGACGAACAGCAGCACCAGGGAGAGCAGCTGGCTCATCTGGTAGCGGATGTAGCAGACGACCTTGCCGTAGATGCTGCGGCCCAGCTCGACGGCGTGCACCAGCGTGCCGAAGTTGTCGTCGGTCAGCACCATCCGCGCCGCCTGCTTGGACACCTCGCTGCCGCTGCCCATGGCGACCCCGATGTCGGCCTGCTTGAGCGCCGCTGCGTCGTTCACCGCGTCCCCGGTCATCGCGACGATCAGACCCTCGCCCTGCATGATCCGGGCCAGCCGCAGCTTGTCCTCCGGCGTGACCCTGCCGAACACGTGCAGCCGGGGCAGCCGCCGGCGCAGCTCCTCGTCCGACAGCGCCTGCAGTTCCGCGCCGCTGATCGCCCCCTCTCCCAACCCGAGCTGCTCGCCGATGGCGTGCGCCGTGACGGCGTGGTCCCCGGTGATCATCCGGACGTCGATGCCGGCCCGCAGTGCCGTCTCCACGGCGGCCTTCGCCGACGGCCGCAGCGGGTCGATGATGCCGACCATCCCGACGAAGCCGAGGTCGGTGGTCAGCGCCATCGGGTCGGTCTGCAGAACGGCGACCTCGTCGTCGCGCACCAGGCGGGCGGCGAAGGCCAGGACCCGCAGGCCCTTCTCGCCCATCTGCCGGTTGGCGGCCTCGATCCGGGCGCGTTCCTGCTCGATGGGAACCGCGGACGAGCGGAACGGGCCCCCGGCCCGGCTGCACCTGCCGAGGACGACGTCGGGCGCGCCCTTCACCAGCTCGACCAGGTGCGGGGCACCGTCGATCTCGACGCGGTGGAAGGTCGCCATGAACTTGTAGTCGGAGTCGAAGGGCACCTCGGCCAGGCGCGGGTAGGCCTGCCGGGTCTGGCCGGCGTCGACACCGAGCTTGGCGGCCAGGACCACCAGCGCCGCCTCGGTGGGGTCGCCGATGACCGTGCCGTCGTCCCCGACGGTCGCATCGCTGTCGAGCACGAGCGCGTAGGCCAGCCGGGTGAAGTCGGGCAGCTGGGTGCCGGCGACCGCGCGGACCCCGCCGGTCTTCCGGTAGCCCTCGCCGTCGACCGAGAACCAGGCCCCGTCGACGTAGAGCGTCGAGACCATCATCTCGTTGAGGGTCAGCGTGCCGGTCTTGTCGGTGTTGATCGCGCTGGTGGCGCCCAGGGTCTCGACGTCGGTGAGGTTCTTGACCACCGCCTTGGCCTCGGCCAGCTGCCGGGCGCCGTAGGACAGCATCGCCTGCACGAACGTGGGCAGGCCGGTGGGGATGGCCGAGATCGCCATGGCGGTGCCCAGCAGCAGGACGTCGGAGGTGGGCAGGTCCCGGGCGATCCCGACCACGACGATCAGCGCCACCGCCGTCCAGGCGACGATGCCGAGCACCCGGGTCAGCCCGTCGAGCTCCTTCTGCAGCGGCGAGCGGGTCCGCTCGACCGAGGTGAGCATCGTCGCGATCTTGCCCATCTCGGTCTGCATGCCGGTGGCGGTGACGACCGCGCTCACGGTGCCGCGGGTGACCGACGTGTTCTGGAACAGCATGTTGACGCGGTCGCCCAGCGCGACGTCGGGACCGGGCAGCGTCTCCGCGCCCTTGCTGATCGGGGCGCTCTCCCCGGTGAGCGCGGCCTCCTGGGTCTCCAGCGTGGCCGAGGCGACGATCCGCCCGTCGGCGGGCACCACGTCACCGGCCTCGAGCCGGACGACGTCCCCGGGGACGACCTCCTCCGCGGGGATGAGTTCGTACTGGCCCTCCCGCAGCACGCGGGTCTGCGGCACCTGGAGCTTCGCCAGCGCGTCGACGCTGGCCCGGGCCTTGAGCTCCTGCCGGGTGCCGAGCACCACGTTGAGCAGGACCAGCGCGGCCACGAGCACCGCGGTGGACACCTGCGCGATGAGCAGGCTGGCCACCGCCACCACGATCAGCATGATGTTCATCGGGTCGCGCAGCTGGGACAGCGCGACGGCCCAGATCGACGGCGGCTTCTCGCTGGTGAGCTTGTTCGGCCCGGCCTCCTGGAGGCGGCGGGCGGCCTCCCGGTGGGTCAGGCCGACGCGGACGTCCGCGCCGAGGTCGGCGACCACCTGCTCGGGCGGGAGCAGGTACGGCGGGAGCGCCTCGGCGCTGACCGTCCGCTGGACGGGGATCGTCGGCTGGGCCGACACCCGGGGGTCGGTCGAGGCGCTCATCGGGTCTCCATCCCCTCGGCGTGCACCGAGATCCGGGTCCCGCCGTCGCCGGCGAGGATCGAGGACAACTGGTCCAGCGAACCGATGACCGCCGACCGGCCCGAGACGCGGGCGAACTGCGCGGCGGCCTCCACCTTCGGCCCCATGGAGCCCGGGGGGAACAGGCCGGGGTCGAGCGCGTCCGGGTGCGCGGCGACGACCGCCCGCCGCTCGGGGGTGCCCCAGTCGAGGTACACCGCGTCGACGTCGGTCGCGATCACGAGCAGGTCGGCGTGCAGCTCCTCGGCGAGGACGGCGCTGGCGCGGTCCTTGTCGATGACCGCCTCGACGCCGACCAGGGTCCGGGTGCCGGGCGGGTACATCGTCGGGATCCCGCCGCCACCGGCGGCGATGACGACGCACTGCCGCGCCAGCAGCCACTCGACCGGGCGGATCTCGACGATCCGCCGGGGCAGCGGCGATGGCACGACACGCCGCCAGGAGTCGCCGTCCTGGCGGAAGGCCCAGCCGCGCCGCGCGGCGAGCTCCTTGGCGGCCTCGGCGGTGTACCCCGGGCCGACGAACTTCGTCGGGGACTCGAACGCCGGGTCGTCCGGGTCGACCACCACCATCGTCAGGACGGTGGCCAGCGGCTTGTCCGCCGGCAGCAGGTTGCCCAGCTCCTGCTCGATGAGGTAGCCGATCATCCCGTCGGTCTGCGCGCCGAGCACGTCGAAGGGGTAGACCGACGCCGGGTCGTAGGCGGCGGCCTGCAGCGCCAGCAGGCCGACCTGCGGCCCGTTGCCGTGGGAGATCACCAGTTCGTGCTCCTCGGCCACGGGGGCGAGGGACTTGCAGGCCACCGCCACGTTGTGGCGCTGCCCCTCGACGGTCATCGGCTCGCCCCGGCGCTGCAGGGCATTGCCGCCGAGAGCGACGACGATCCTCATGGCCGACCCTCCCGTCGCAGCGTCAGTCGCCGATGGTGGCGACCATGACCGCCTTGATCGTGTGCAGCCGGTTCTCGGCCTGGTCGAAGGCGATGTTGGCCGCCGAGGCGAACACCTCGCCGGTCACCTCGAGCCCGCCGGTCATGCCGGTGAGGTCGGCGACCTTCCGCCCGACCGCGGTGTTGGTGTCGTGGAACGCCGGGAGGCAGTGCATGAACCGCGCCCGCGGCTTGCCGGTGAGCTCCATCGCCCGGTCGTTGACCTGGTAGGGGGTCAGCTCCTCCACCCGGGTCCGCCACACGTCGTCGGGCTCCCCCATGGACACCCAGACGTCGGTGTGCACGAAATCGGCGCCCGGCAGCGCCTCGGCCGGGTCGGCGGTCAGCGTGATCCGCGCGCCGGACTCCTCGGCCCGTTCCCGGGCGAGGTCCTGCACGTCCTTGTCCGGCCAGAGCGCCTCGGGCGCGCAGATCCGCACGTCCGAGCCCATGATCGCGCCGGTCACGAGCAGCGAGCGGCCCATGTTGAACCGGCCGTCGCCCATGAAGCAGTAGGTCAGCTCGTGCGCCGGCCGTCGGGCGTGCTCGGTCATGGTGAGGAAGTCGGCGAGCATCTGCGTGGGGTGCCACTCGTCGGTCAGCCCGTTGTAGACCGGCACCGCGGAGTTGGCGGCCAGCTCCTCCACCGTGGCCTGCGCCTTGCCGCGGAACTCGATGGCGTCGAACATCCGCGACAGGACCTTGGCGGTGTCGGCGGCGGACTCCTTGTGCCCGATCTGCGAGGAGGCCGGGTCCAGGTAGGTGACGTGCCCGCCCTGGTCGTAGGCGGCCACCTCGAAGGCGCACCGGGTGCGGGTCGAGGTCTTCTCGAAGATCAGCGCGACGTCCCGCCCGCGCAGCCGCTGCCGTTCACTCCCCGACGCCTTCGCCCGCTTGAGGTCGTAGGACAGGTCGAGCAGGAACTGCAGCTCGGTGGCGGTGAAGTCCGCCTCCTTGAGGAAGTCGCGGTTGTGCAGGTTGAGGGCCATGACGGGGTGCTCCGTCCGGGGCTCAGGCGACGGCCGTGTCAGCGACGGCGTCGCGCTCGATGGGGCAGGACATGCAGCGCGGGCCGCCGCGGCCGCGGCCGAGCTCCTCGCCGGCGATCGTCACGATCTCGATGCCGTTCTTGCGCAGGAACGTGTTGGTCGTGGTGTTGCGCTGGTAGCCGAAGATGACGCCGGGCGCGACGGCCAGGAAGTTGTTGCCGTCGTCCCACTGCTCGCGCTGCGCGCCGAGCAGGTCGATCGGCGTGCGCATGACCCGCACCTTCTCGACGCCGAGGGCGTCGGCGACGACCGGCCAGAGCTCGGGGTTCTCGGTCACCTGGTAGTCGCCCCCGCTGCCGATCGGGGTCAGCGTGAACGACCGGAGCGTCTCGGGCAGGTGCGGGTACACGCTGAAGGCGTCGCGGTCGATCATCGTCATGGCCGTGTCGAGGTGCATGAACGCGCGGGTCTTCGGCAGCTCGACCGCGATGACCCTGGTGACCCGGCCGTGCTCGAAGTAGCGGCGGGCGAGGAACTCGATGCCCTGGGGGCTGGTCCGCTCCCCCATGCCGACCATGACCGTGCCGTTGCCGATGACGAGGATGTCGCCGCCCTCGCAGTTGGCCGGGTCGTGGTTCCCGCTGTCGTTGCCGTAGTAGAAGTGCGGCGGGTCGGCCGCGAACATCGGGTGGAAGTTCCAGACCACGCGCGAGTTGATCGTCTCCCGCTTGCGGGCCGGCTTGCTCATCGGGTTCACGGAGAGCCCGTCGTAGACCCACGCGGAGTTGTCCCGCTGGAAGAGGTGGTTGGGCAGCGGCGGGAGCAGGAAGTCGTCGTCGTCGAGGTACTCCAGCAGCAGGCTGGAGGTCTTGGGCAGGTCGAGGTCGGACTTGAGGACGCCGCCGACGAGCGCCTCGGCCACCAGGTCGGCCGGCCGGGTGCCGATGAGCTCGTCCAGCGGGGCGTCGAGAGCCGGGCCGAACCGGGTCGCGGTGGTGAGCTCCTCCTGGAGGAACTCCCGCGCACCGGGCTGGTCGATCGCCTGGGCCAGCAGGTCGTGGAACAGGTATACCTTCACGCCCTTGGCGCGCAGCTTCTCGGCGAAGGCGTCGTGCTCCTCCCGGGCACGCTGGGCCCACATCACGTCGTCGAACAGCAGGTCGTCGACGTTCTGCGGGGTGAGCCGGGTGAGCTCCAGGCCGGGCCGGTGCAGGATGACCTGGCGCAGCTGCCCGACCTCGGAGTCGACGTGGAACGGCATGGCTCTCGCTCCTTCGCGTGGGGGTCAGGGCCGCCAGGCCGGGACGGCGGGCGGCTGGGCCATCGAGGTCCGGTGCCTCAGGTAGATCGGGATGCCGGCGAGGAAGGCGATCCCGGCGAACACGAACGGCAGGTACTCCTGCAGGAGGGTCCCGCCGGTGTTGCGCGAGTAGACGATGAACAGGACGGAGAAGACGAGGCCCACCACGGCGACGCCCACGTCGCGGACGAAGCGCGGGGTGTGCAGCTGCCGGTGGTCGACGACCCGCCACTTGACCTGGGCCAGGGCCGAGAAGGCGTACGGGATGGCGGCGGTGATGCCGCTCATGAAGACCAGGGTGTTGAACACCGTGATGCCGACCGAGCCGGCGTAGGACATGATCATGAACACGGATGCGAGCGCGGCGGACGAGAGGATGCCGAAGGCGGGCACGCCGTGCCGGTTGAGCTTGCCGAAGGCCTTCGGGAACAGCCCGTCCTTGGCGGCGGCCAGCGGCATCTCCGCGCAGATCATCGTCCAGCCGTTGAGCGCGCCGAAGCCGGAGATGACGACCAGCGCCGACATCACGTAGCCGGCCCAGGTGCCGCCGAAGACCTCGTTGACGGCGGTGGCGAACGGCGCGGTCGACTCCGCCAGCGCGGCGGAGGACACGATGCCGAAGACGGCGGTGAGCGACAGCAGGTACACGATCGCGGTGCCGAGGGTGCCGTAGATCGTGGCACGCGGGACGTTCGTGTCGGGGTCGCGCACCTTGGCCGCGGCGACGGCCGCGCACTCGACGCCGAGGTAGCTGAACAGGCACAGCGCCATCGCCCCGCCGATCGCGGCCACGGTGCTCTGGCCGCTGGTGTTCCAGACGGCGAAGTTGGCGCTCTGGACGTAGAAGAGCCCGACGGTGGACATGAAGACCAGCGGGACGAACTTGAGCACCGACGTCCACATCTGGACGGTGCCCATCGCCCCGACGCCCTTGAGGTTGATCGCGGCGGGCAGCCACAGCCCGATCAGCGCGAGGACGACGGAGAACAGCGGGTCGTGGTCGGCGTTGACGAACTGCTCCACGTACAGCACCCAGCCGACGACGATCGCCGCGTTCCCGGACCAGGCGGTGATCCAGTACAGCCAGGCGTTGGAGAAGCCGGCCAGGTTGCCGAACGCCGCCCGGGCGTAGGCGTAGGGGCCGCCGTCGGCGGGCAGCCGCCGGGACAGCGAGGAGAACATGACGGCCAGCGCCAGGGCACCGACCGTGGTCAGCCCCATGGCGACCAGGCTGATCGGCCCGAAGGCGGCCAGCGACGCCGGCAGGTTGAAGATGCCGACGCCGATGATGCTGCCGACGATCAGGGCGGTCGCCGCGCCCAGCCCGAGCGTGCCGCGGGGCTCCTGCTCGACCGGTGTCGCCGGACCGGCCGGCGGCGCAGATGCGGTCATGGCCCCCTCCGGGGAGTCGCTGGGACGGCGTCATTGCAGCCGGGGCCCCGGAACGGGGCCTCCTCCCCCGCGGATGAACCACCCGGGGGCACGCGCTCACCCGCTGCTGGCCGCGGCCGGCTCGATTCCCTCGCGCGGGGTCGGGACCTCGGCGCCCCGCCGTCCGTCCTGGGGTGCACGCGACTCGGCCGGCGCCTCGGCCTCGAGCTCGGCCCGGGCGGCCTGGAGCCGCGCCCGGTCCTCGTCGCCCACGTCGGGGAACCGGGGGTCGATCCCGATGAGGGTGTGCGCGAGGACCGCGGAGACGCAGATGCGGGCGAACCACTTCCGGTCGGCCGGGATCACGTACCACGGCGCCCACGTCGTGCTGGTGGCCGACAGCATCTCGGAGAAGGCGGCCTGGTAGTCGTCCCAGAACCGGCGCTCGGTCACGTCGTTGGCGGAGAACTTCCAGTTCTTCTCGGGACGGTCGATGCGGGCGAGGAAGCGCCGGCGCTGCTCCTCCCGGGACAGGTTCAGGAAGAGCTTGACGACGACGAACCCGTTGTCGGTGAGGTATCGCTCCCAGTCGTTGATCTGCCGGTAGCGGCGGCGCCAGACGTCGGACCCCCGCGCCTCCGGTGGCAGCTTCTGGCGTTCCAGGAGCTCCTCGTGCACCCGGACGACCAGCACCTCCTCGTAGTGCGACCGGTTGAAGATGCCGATCTCCCCGCGCGCCGGCAGCTTCCGGGCGTAGCGCCAGAGGTAGTCGTGGTCGAGCTCCTCGGCCGAGGGCGTCTTGAAGCCCTGCACGTGCACGCCCTGCGGGTTGACGCCGCTCATCACGTGCCGGATGGTGCCGTCCTTGCCCCCGGCGTCCAGGGACTGCAGGCAGACCAGCACCCCGTAGGTGTCCTGCGCGGCCAGGCGGGCCTGGTACTCCGACAACAGCGCAACACCGGTCTGCAGGAGGTCCGCCCCGTCCTCCTTGTGCACGAAGCTCGCCTTGTACCGGGGGTCGAAGTCCTTGCCGAGGCGGACGCTGCTCCCCGGCTTGACGCGCAGCGGCTTGATGGCGTCCGCGATCCGCCGGGCTCTCTGGTCCGCCATCGTCGTCCTCCGGGGCCGGTCGCGTCGCGCGTCGGTCACCCTCGCGCCGCACAGCGCACGCGCCATCCCCCCAGGCGGATGAGGGCGCCGGTCGTCTCTGATCATCCGAGCGGGATGAGGACCCGCCGGGCGTCGCCGACCAGGCTGACCAGCACCGTTCCGGTGGAGGGGACGGTTCCACCGTCGCCGCGACCGCCGACGCCCACCGAGCCGATGCGCCCCGGCGAGGGTGCGGCACTCGCGGGAGGGGCCATGGCGGTTCAGGAGGAACGGTCGACGAAGCTGTCGGTGCGCCAGGCCGCCTTCATCGGCGTGGGCTCCATGGTGGGTGCGGGGATCTTCGCGCTGCTCGGCACCGCGGGGGAGGTCGCCGGAGCGGCCGTGTGGGTGTCGTTCCTGTTCGCCGGGGCGGTCGCCCTCCTGCAGGGCTACTCCTTTGCCCGCCTCGGCGCGCGGTACCCCTCGGCCGGCGGCTTCCTGGAGTACGTCCGCCGCGGGTACGGCGACGGGCACGTCACGGGGATCATCGCGTGGCTGCTGTTCGCCACGAACGCGATCATCACCGCGATGGTGGCGGTCTCCTTCGGCAGCTACGCCGCCGCGACGTTCGACGGCGGCGTGCTCGCGACCAAGGTCCTCGCCGTCCTCGTCATCCTGCTGATGACGGTGCTGAACATCTTGGGCTCCCGCGCGGTGGCGCGGGCGCAGACGGTCGTCGTGGTCGTGGTGATCGGCATCCTCACCGTGTTCGCCGTCGCCACGATCTGGAACGCGGACCTGAGCCTGCTCGCGTTCGACGGCTATCCCTCGCTGCGCGCGATCGTCTCCAGCGTCGCGCTGACCTTCTTCGCCTTCCTCGGCTTCGGCGTCATCACGTTCACCGCCAAGGACCTCGCCGACCCCGCGCGGCAGCTGCCACGCGCGGTGTACCTCGCCCTGGGCATCGCCACCGCCGTGTACGTCGCCGTGGCCCTGGGCGTGTTCGGCACCCTGACGGTCGAGGAGGTGGTCGCGTCCGGGGGTACCGCGCTGGCGGTCGCGGCGCAGCCCGTCCTGGGGCAGCTCGGCTACTGGATGATGAGCGTGACCGCCCTGTTCGCCACGGCGGGCGCCACCAACTCGGGCCTCTTCCCCGCCGCGGGCCTGTGCGACGAGATGGCCCGGAGCGGCCAGTTCCCGCCGGCGCTCGGCCGCCGGTTCGCCGACCGAGCACCCGCCGGCCTGCTGCTCACCGTCGTGCTGGCAGCCGGGCTGGCCGTCTTCTTCGACCTGAGCGCGATCGCGTCGATCGGCAGCGCGGTCGCCCTCGTGGTGTTCGCGCTGGTGACGGCCGGACACCTGCGCATCCGCGGGGAGACCGGCGCCCGCGGCTGGGTGCTGTGGCTGGCGATCGCCACCACGGTGGGCGTCCTGGTGACGTTCGCGCTGACCACGCTGGTCGAGGAGCCGGCCACCGCCGTCACGCTGGTGGTGATCCTGCTGCTGTGCATCGCGGTCGACGCGGTCTGGAAGCGCCGGCGGGACCGGCAGCCCGCCGCCGGCTGATCCGCTCGGCGACGGGCAGGAGGCAGCGCGGCCCGGCACCGGGACGGCGTCGGGAGGGACGGCCGTCGTGCCCGCTCGTCCTCGACCTCGCACCCACCGGCAGCCGGGGACGACGATCAGCCGGGAGGGACTGGCGCGAATGGCGCGATCTCCTGGTGACCGTCCCGGACCAGCGCCCACGACGCCTCGGGGACCTCGTTCCACGCTCCCGGGAGCTCGCGCAGCGGCTCCGAGACGATGAAACGCGTGGCGGGCCCGAGCCGGTCCAGCGCCTCCAGGTCCGGGTACAGCTGCCGCACCTGGGCGACGTCGCTGGAGAAGTACAGGGAGCTCGTGCTCTTCTCGGAGGAGTAGCGGAACACCCAGATGGACTCGCCGTCGCTGGTGGCCACCGTCATGTGGACGGGGTACTCCACGCCGTGGCGCCGGCCGACGTCCTCCACCAGCCCCACCGCGCGGGCCACCGCTCCCGGGGGGTCGTCGGTCAGACCGAAGGTGAGGGCCAGGAAGAACAGCGTCTCGGTGTCGGTCGACCCCTCGATGGCCGGGTACAGCGACGGGTCGACCGCCAGCACCAGGTCGCGCTTGACCTCGGCGAACCGCGCCAGTGACCCGTTGTGCATCCACAGCCAGCGGCCGTACCGGAACGGGTGGCAGTTGCTGCGCTGCACCGGGGTCCCGCTGGAGGCGCGGACGTGCGCGAAGAGCAGGGACGTGCGGATCTGCCCGCCCAGCTCCCGCAGGTTCTCGTCGCTCCAGGCCGGCTGTGTGCTCTTGTAGACAGCCGGCGCTCCCCCCTCGCCGTACCAGCCGATGCCGAAGCCGTCACCGTTGGTCGTGAAGCCGCCGAGCTGGGCGTGCAGGCTCTGGTCGATGATCGAGTGGGCCGGTCGGAACAGCAGTTCCCCGGCGGGGACCGGATCGCCGCAGTAGGCCATCCACCTGCACATCGCCGACCTCGCTTCCCCGTGGCACCGAGCGGACCACGTGGCGCCGAACCAACCAGACCGGCACGCCGGGTGCCTCACTCCCGGAGGATGACCGCCCGGCCGCTCACCACGTCGGGATGAGCCGGGATCCGCGCTGGTGCGGCCACCATCGCCGGATGACGATCGAGAAGCCGGACGCTGTCCCTTCCTCGTCGGGCACGGGCGGTCGCCTGCTCGCCGTCCTGCTGGCGATGGC
This sequence comes from Geodermatophilus sp. SYSU D00708, assembly GCF_054050115.1. NCBI lineage: Bacteria > Bacillati > Actinomycetota > Actinomycetes > Geodermatophilales > Geodermatophilaceae > Geodermatophilus > Geodermatophilus sp. SYSU D00708. The sequence continues at coordinate 97,683 of NZ_JBJGYS010000010.1, forward strand.
GATGTTCGTGCTGGTCGTCGACACGTCGCTGATGAACGTGTCGATCTCCGCGGTGGTCCGGGACCTCGGCACGACCGTCTCCGGGGTGCAGTCCGCGATCGCGCTCGAGGCGCTGGTGTCCGCCGCGTTCATCCTGATCGGCGGCAAGGTCGGCGACCTCATCGGGCGCAAGCGGGCCTACGTGCTCGGCCTGCTGGGCTACGCCGTCGGCGCCGTGGCCATGACCCTCGCGCAGAGCCTCACCGCGATCATCGTGTTCTGGGCGCTGGTCGGTGGGCTCGGCGCGTCACTGCTGCTGCCCGCCATGCAGTCCCTCGTCCACGGCAACTTCGACGGCGCAGCCCGGACGAGGGTCTACGCCCTGGTCGGGGCCGCGGCGGCGATCGCCGCCGCGGTGGGGCCGCTCCTGGGCGGGGTGATCACCACCTTCCTGTCCTGGCGGGTCGGGTTCCTGCTCGAGGCCGTGATCATCGCGATCGTGCTGTCGGGCATCCGGCTGGTGCACGACGTGCCCTACACCGGTCCACGGCACGTCGACGTCGTCGGTGCGGCCCTCTCCGTGGTCGGGATGGGCGGCATCGTGCTCAGCATCCTGGTGTGGCAGGAGGGCGGTGAGTCCGTCGGCGCGCTCCTGCTGCTCGGGCTGGTCGCGATGGGCGCGCTGGTCTGGTGGCTGCGGCGCGGCAAGCGCCTCGGCCGGCCGACCCTGCTCGATCCGGGACTGTTCTCCTCCCGGTACTTCCGGCTGGGCGTCTCCCAGCAGTTGCTCCAGCAGATCGCCCTGGGCGGCACGATGATCGTGCTGCCCATCTACCTGCAGATGGTGCTGGAGTACGACGCGCTGCAGGCCGGCCTGTCCATCGCCCCGCTGTCGCTGAGCATGTTCGGGATCGCCCTGCTCGCCGGCCAGCGGGCGGGGCGACGGCGCCCGTCGACCGTCGTCCGCTGGGGCTTCGGGCTCTTCACCGCCGGGTTGGTGGTCCTGCTCCCGCTCGTGCCGCGGGCGACCTCCGGCTGGTACCTCCTGGTCCCGCTGCTGATCGCCGGATCCGGGTTGGGCCTGCTGGTCTCCCAGCTGAACAACTACACGCTGAGCCCGATCTCCGACGAGCGCGTCAGCGAGGCCGCAGGGGTGAACTCGGCGGCCGGGTCCTTCGGGCTCTCCTTCGGACTGGCCTTCGCCGGGGCGATCATGCTGGCGACGCTCGCCACGGCGTTCACGGTGGCCGCCGACGACAGCGAGGTCCTGTCGCCGGCCGAGCAGCAACGCGTGGCCGAGGTGCTGGACGAGGACGCGCAGTTGATGAGCAACACCGGGCTCGCCGAGCTGCTCGCCGGCCAGCCCGAGCCGGTCCAGCAGGAGATCATCCGGATCAACACGGAGACCCGGCCCCTGTCCCTGCAGATCGCCCTGGTCGTCCCGATCCTCGCGGGGCTCGCCGGGCTGGCCAACACCTTCCGCATGGCCGCGCTGCCCGACCCCACCCCCTCCGGCTCGACCGAGGGCCTGGCGCTGGGCTGACAGGTCCTCCCGGCCGGCCGTGCCGGCCGGTCGAGGTGGTGGCTGGTCTCCCGCGTCGGCCGGCTGACCGTGCCGGCCGGCCGACCGTGCCTGCCGACCGGCCCCCGTGCCTGCTGGCCCCCCGTGCCTGCTGGCCCCCCGTGCCGACTGGCCCCCGTCCCTGCTGGCCCCCCCGGCTGGTCACCTGAGCCGGCCGACCGTGCGCCCCGCTGCGTCGCGACGGCCGGCGATCCCGTGCCGCGGTGACACCCGTACACGGGCATCCCGGTCAGCGCACGCGGCAGGGGCCCGGCTGCCGCAGCAGCCGGGCCCCTGACCGGGGTCGCGTTCAGCTCGTCGCTGCAGGCGTCCTCGGTGCCGGCGTCACCTGCTCCTCCGCGAACACGTCACGCAGCTTCTCCTCCTGCTCCTGGCTGAGGTTGCTCTCCACCAGGACCATGTCCTGACCCTCGAAGGCCTGCTTCACCTTGTCGATCACGGCGTCCGAGGAGAGGACGAACAGCGCCGAGGTGCCGGGCTGGATCTCGTCGCGCATCCGGCGGATGAAGCTGTCGTCGATGCCGACGTCGGTCATGCTGCCGGTGAGCGCCCCCATCCCCGCGCCGATCGCCATCCCGAGGAACGGGATGAAGAAGATGAGGCCGAACAGCAGGCCCCAGAAGGCGCCGCCGAGCGCACCCGCGCCGGCCATGTTGGTCAGCTGGCGGGTCTTCGGCTTCTTGGCCCCCTCCGGGAAGCTGACGATCGCGGCGTCGTGTATCCGGATCAGCTCTCTGCGCTGCAGGTCCCGCAGCGTCGCCTCGGCCCGGTCCGCACCGTGGGCGGTGGGGAACTTCCAGACGGTCATGGTGGCCATGGACATCTCCTCGGTGTGTGCGCGACCGGAACCGGGTGGTCCGGGGTCAGGAGTTGAGGATCTGGCTCTTCTGGAGCTCGAACTCCGCGTCGTCGAGGACGCCGGAGTCGCGGAGCTGGGCCAGCTCACGCAGCTGGGCCAGCTTCGTGGTGGTGTCTGTGCGCGGCGGGGCCGCGGGGGCGGGCTCGGCGTACTGCGGCTCCGGCGCGTAGTAGGCCTGCTGGTTGGCCCACCGGTTGGCCTGGCGGCGGGAGACGCGGTTGGACACGGCGGTCGCCGTCCCCGCGACGACGGCGGTGCGGGCCATCCCGCGCAGCAGTCCTGGCATGTCGGCTCCTCTGTTCTCATCGGTGCCGGCCGGCGGCCGGCTGGGAAGGGGTGGAGCTCAGCCCATCGACGGGACCGCACGCTCGGTGCCGGACCGCCAGAAGCCGGCGGCGACCAGCGCCAGGCCGAGGAAGACGACCTGCAGGCCGAAGACGATGCAGAGCACCAGCACGGTCGCCTGGGGCCAGACGATCGCCAGCACGCCCACGATGACGTTGACCGCGCCGAGCGCGACGAGCCAGCCCCACCCGGGGATCTCGTCCCGCGCGACGACGGCGAGGCCGACCCGGCCGGCGCCGTGGACGATCAGGGACAGCCCGGTGATCAGCACCAGCGTCCACAGCGTGAGGCCGGGCCAGAACGCCGCGAGGATGCCGCCGATCACCAGCACCGCCCCCAGGACGAGCGAGCCCGTGCGGTGCCGCTCGGCGTCCCAGCCGACCGCGATCTCCAGCAGCCCGCCGACCACGAAGGCCAGGCCGAGCAGCAACGCCAGGCTGCGGGCCGCGGCGACCGGGTTGAACAGCAGCACGATCCCGACGACCACGACGGCCACGCCGAGCAGCCCGACGGCGATCCGCAGTCCCTTGTGCCCCGACGGGGCGGCGGCGTAGGGGCTGGACACGTTGGCGGTCATGACGGTTCCTCCCCGGTCTGCGCTCCTGGCTGCCGAGGTTGGTCTCCGGCGCGGTGGGTGACCTCATCCCCCCTGGATGACGCAGCCGCCCGTCCCGGCCCGGCACCGTCGGGTCATGAGGCGGAGAAGCGCAGCCGGACTCGGAGCCCTCGTCCTCGCGGCGGCGATCGCCGCGTGCTCGGACTCGGGGTCGTCCACCAGCGCGGCGACGTCGTCGAGTGCGGCAGCCACGTCAGCGAGCGCGGCGACATCGAGCGCCGAGGTGTGCAAGGCCGTCGACGACCTGCGGTCGTCGATAACCGCGCTGGGGGACGTCCAGGTCGTCCAGCAGGGCACGGACGCGGTGCAGCAGGCCTTCACGTCGGTGGAGAGCGCGCTGGCGCAGCTGCGGACCGACGCCGGGGCGGAGTACGCCGACGACGTCGACCGCGTGCAGGCCGACGCCGATCAGGTGCGCACCGCTCTCGGCGCGGCGGAGCAGGACGCCTCGGCCCAGACGCTGGGCGCCGTCGCCTCCGCCGTCGGTGTCCTGCTCACCGACGCCCGGGCCCTGGCCGACCAGGTGGGCTCGACGTGCTGACGGCGGCCCCGGCGTCCCGCGACGACCGTCCCGCCCCGGACGCCGCCCCGGCTCCCCGGCCCACCCCGAAGGAGCGGCGCGCCGCCGGCAAGGCGCTGCGCTCGCAGGTCCCGCTCGCCGCGCACGCGGAGTTCGCCCGGGCGGCGTCCTCGCCCGACCCGCTGGACCTGCTCGTGGAGCAGGGGGCGACCCGCGTGTTGGACCTGCTGCCGATCCGGTACGGCCGCATGCTGCAGTCCCCGTTCGCCTTCTACCGGGGCGCCGCCCGGGTCATGGCCGCCGACCTGGCCGGGACCCCGCGCTCGGGTCTGACCGTGCAGATGTGCGGGGACGCGCACGTCTCGAACTTCGGGATGTTCGGCTCGCCGGAACGGCGGCTGGTGTTCGACGCCAACGACTTCGACGAGACGCTGCCGGGCCCGTTCGAGTTCGACGTCAAGCGGCTGGTCGCCAGTCTGGAGATCGCCGGCCGGCAGAACGGGGTGCCGCGCAAGCGGCGGCGGGCCATCGCGCTCGCCGCCGGTGCCCGCTACCGGACGGCCATGGCCGAGTTCGCTGCCGCCCGCGACATCGAGGTCTGGTACTCGCACATCGACGCCGACCAGCTGAGCGTGCAGCTCGCCGATCGGCTGGACCGCGCGCGACGCGACCGACTGGCGCAGGCCCTCGAGCGTGCCCGGACCCGGGACACGCTGCAGGCGTTCGGGAAGCTCACCGAGATCGTCGACGGGGCGCCGCGGATCAAGGGCGACCCCCCGCTGCTCGTGCCGCTGCGCGACCTCGCTCCCGGAGCGGAGGGCGACGACCCGGCGGAGGCGTTCCGCTCGCTCATCCGGCAGTACCGCGGCACGCTGCAGTCCGACCGGCGTACCCTGCTGGAGCGCTACACCTACGTGGACATGGCGCGCAAGGTGGTCGGTGTGGGCAGCGTCGGAACCCGTTGCTGGGTCGTCCTGCTCATCGGGCGCGACGAGGACGACCCGCTGCTGCTGCAGATCAAGGAGGCCGGGCCCTCGGTGCACGCGGAGTTCGTGGGCCGGAGCCGGTACACCAACCAGGGCCAGCGCGTGGTGGCCGGCCAGCGCCTCATGCAGCAGGCCAGCGACATCTTCCTCGGCTGGCAGCGGACCGCGGGCATCGACGGGGTCGAGCGCGACTTCTACGTGCGACAGCTGCGGGACTGGAAGGGGTCGATCGAGGTCGACGACCTGCGTCCCCAGGGTCTCGAGGTCTACGGCGAGCAGTGCGCCTGGTGCCTCGCCCGCGCCCACGCGCGGTCCGGCGACCGCATCGCCATCTCCGGGTACCTCGGTTCCTCGCCCGCTTTCGAGACCGCGGTCGCCGACTTCGCCGGGGCCTACGCCGACGCGAACGAGGACGACCACCGCCGGCTGGCCGACGCCGTGGCCCGAGGTCGGATCCCGGCTCGCACCGATCTCTGACCGCAGGCCGCCCGTGGGCGGCCGTCCGCCCGCCCACGGGCGGTCCCGGCCGATCGGGATCCGGCGGTCGGACACGCCGCTGGCAGGGCCGCTCACCCGGGGCGGGTGATCCTCGGCGGTCACCGCCGCGCCAGCATCGACCGGGTGGACGGCCCCGCCCGCGCCCAGCGATCCTCCGGACGGGGCGCCGCGGCTCCGCTGCCCGCGGACTGGCCGGCGCCCGGCGACCCCGGCCGGCGTCCCCTGCTCGTCGGCGTGGTGCGGACGCTGCTCACGAGCACCGGACTGCTCGTCGTCTACTTCCTGCTCCCCCTCGACCGCGCGTTCACCGCCGGGACGGTCGCCGCGCTCGGTGCCGGCGTGGTGGTCGTGGGGTTGCTGGTCACCTGGCAGGTGCGGTCGATCCTGCGGGCGCCGCACCCGGCTCTGCGGGCGGTCGAGGGCATCGCGCTGTCGCTCCCGCTGTTCCTCCTGCTGTTCGCCACCGCCTTCGTCCAGCTGTCCGGCAGCGACCCGGGCGCCTTCAGCGAGCCCGTCAGCCGCATCGACGGCCTCTACTTCGTCGTCACGGTCTTCGCCACCGTGGGCTTCGGCGACATCGCCCCGGTCAGCGACGTCGCCCGGGTCCTCACCACCGCGCAGATGGTCGGCGACCTCGTGCTGATCGGGCTGGTGCTCAAGCTCTTCCTCGCCGCCGTCGACCGCCGTCGACGGCGGCCCACCGATCCCGGCTCACCGCGGGACGCCGGCTGACGCCCGGTTTCACACGCCCAGCAGCCGGCCCTTCTCGCGGCGGAACTCCTCCTCGGTGAGGACCCCGGCGTCGCGGGCGCTGCCCAGGCGGACGAGCAGGTCGAGGCGGTCGTTGAGCGTGGAGATCGTCTCGGGGGTGAGCGCCGCGGGCACGAACCGCTCCGGCTCCGGCTCGGGCGCGGCCGGGACCGGTGCAGCCGGCTCGACCGCGGTCGCCACCAGCGTGCTGCCGGGCGCGCGGTCCGCCGCGCCGTCGGCCGGGACGGGACCCGGACGCGGGGCCGGGACGACGGCCGGCGCCCCCGGGAGCGCAACGCCGTCGGACCCGGGAACGGGTGCCGCTGCGGTCGCGGGCTGCTCGACGGCCCCGGGGGCCTGCGCCGGGGCCCGGCTGCGCATCCACTCCAGCGCGCCGACGTAGAGCGCGACCAGCGCCCCGATCCAGACCAGCACCGAGAGGGTGGGTGCGGGCCAGAACAGCAGCACCAGCGCGCCGACGGCGATGCCCGCCCACCGCGCCGGCACGTGGTGGTCGCGCACCAGCACGCCGAGCCGAGCGGTCCGTGCCGGCAGGTCCAGGCCCTCGGCGAAGCCCTGCCACCAGACGGCGACGCGCTGGGTCCAGGGTTCCCGGACACCCGCGGCAGCCTCCTCGTCCTCGGCGGCGTCCCCGGCGGCGGACGCGGCGGCCGCCCGGGCCTCGCGCCGGCGCTGCACCTGCGTTCGGGCCGAGGCGACCCCGCGCCGCACCCCGGCCACGAGGCCGAGCCGGCCCCAGACCAGGGTCAGCACGAGGACCAGCACGGCGGCCGCGAGCAGCCACAGCGTCCACGACCGCAGGCTGGCGGCGAGCACGTCGTAGATCGCGCCGACGGCGTCCCGGTTGTCCTCCCGTGCCTGCGTCAGGAGCACCCCGCGGCCGACCCGCAGCGCCAGCAGCACGAGCAGGGTGAGCACGGTGGTGGTCACCGCCCACGCCCGGAGCGTGCCGCGGCGGCGACGGGACACGCCGAGCGCGCCGGCGAGCGTGCCCAGCGCCAGCAGCCCCAGCCACCACCAGACCGACTCCAGCAGGTCGATCGCGGTGTAGAGCTGCGGGGCGTCGGCCGGGGTCACGATCGTCACGCCCACGTCGTCGGGCACCAGCGCGAGGACCTGGCCGGCGAGGCCGTCCTGCAGGGAGGCGGGCACTCGTTCCTTGGCCTGGCCGAGGGTGAACCGCACCGGCTCCCCGGCGATGAGCTGGTCGTGCGCGGAGGTGAGCGCGGCCCGCGTCAGCGGGCGGAACGGGTCGTCGGTGAGCAACCGGCGCACGCCGGCCGACACGAGCGAGCTGATGCCCTCCTCCACGGTCGACCGGAACGTCTGCAGGCGGGGCGGCAGGACGGTGAGCGCGTCGTCGACGGCCTGCTGCACCTGCGGGTTGTCCATCACGGTGGACGTGACGCGCTCGGTGATGCGCGCCTCCACCTGGGGCAGGTCGACCATGGTCTCGACGTTAGTGACGAAGACCTGGGTGTTCACCACGTTGTGTCGGGTCCACAGCGAGGTGCTGGCCAGGACCAGGGAGACGGCGCTGACGAGCACCAGCAGGCCGACGGCGAAGCGGCGCATGGCTCCTCCCCTCCGCGGGCACGGAGCCCGGCGGTCAGCGGCCCAGCCTGGTTCCGGTGGAGCTCCGCCTCATCACCCCCGGGGGATGAGGCGTCCGCGGATCACCGGCGGTCACGGTCGTCGGCATGACCGCGACCCCCAGGATCGAGACCGCCATCGCCGAGCACGGGCTCATCGGCGACCTGCAGACAGCCGCGCTCGTCACCACCGACGGGTCGATCGACTGGTTCTGCGCGCCCCGGTTCGACTCGCCCAGCGTCTTCGGCGCACTGCTGGACGACGAGCGCGGCGGTCACTTCCGCATCCGCCCGGCCGACGTCGCCTACACCTCCAAGCAGATGTACCTGCCCGACACCGCCGTCCTGGTGACCCGCTTCTTCACCGAGGAGGGCATGGGGCAGGTCGTCGACTTCATGCCGCCGGCCGGGGACTCCGCCACCGACAGACACCGGATCGTGCGGATCCTCGACTGCGTCCGCGGCCGGATGACGTTCGACATCGACCTCGCCCCTCGGTTCGACTACGGGCGGCAGGCGCACCAGCTCGAGGTGACGGCGAACGGCGCCGTCTTCGCCGCGAACGGTCAGCGGCTCACCCTGCACGTCGTCCGCGAGCCGGACGACGAGCGGCTGATCCAGGGCATCGGGGACGGCGACGGTCACGCGACGCTCCCCCTGGAAGCGGGGCAGACCCGCGGGGTGGTGCTGGAGACGGCCGCGCAGGGGGGCCCGCGGGAGATCCGTCCGGCCGAGGTCCGGGCACTGTTCCAGGAGACGGTCTCCTTCTGGCGCTCGTGGGTGTCCCGCTCGACGTACGCCGGTCGCTGGCGGGAGGACGTCCAGCGGTCGGCGATCACGCTGAAGCTGATGACCTACGCCCCCACCGGCGGCCTGGTGGCCGCGCCCACCGCGGGGCTGCCCGAGCAGGTCGGCGGGGAACGCAACTGGGACTACCGCTTCACCTGGGTGCGCGACGCCTCCTTCTCGGTGCACGCGCTGCTCAAGCTGGGCTTGACCGCGGAGGCCGCGCAGTTCGGCCGGTGGCTGGGCGACCGGATCCGCGAGCGGGTCGGCTCCGACAGCGGCCCGCTGAACATCATGTACCGCATCGACGGCTCCTCCGACCTCAAGGAGGACGTGCTCGACCACTGGCGCGGCTACCGCGGCTCTGCCCCGGTGCGCATCGGCAACGGCGCCGCCGAGCAGCTGCAGCTCGACATCTACGGCGAGGCGTTCGACAGCGTCTACGCCGGCCTGCGGGCCGGCCTGCCGCTCCCCCACCAGGGCTGGACGGCGATCAGCCGGGTGCTGGACTGGCTGGTCGACAACTGGGACCAGCCCGAGGAGGGGATCTGGGAGACCCGCGGCGGCCGGCAGCCGTTCACCTACGGGCGGGTGATGTGCTGGGTGGCCTTCGACCGCGGCATCCGGCTGGCCACCGAGCACGGCCGGCCGGCTCCGCTGGAGCACTGGCGCGCCGCACGGGACCGGATCTACGAGCAGGTGCTCGAGCGCGGCTTCCACTTCCAGCGGCAGGCGTTCGTGCAGCACTACGACACCGACGTGCTGGACTCGGCGCTGCTGCGCATGCCCATGGTCGGCTTCATCGACGGCCGCGACCCGATGTGGACCACCACGCTGGCGGCCATGGACCGCGAGCTGGTCACCGACAGCCTGGTCTACCGCTACGACCCCGAGGCCTCGCCCGACGGGCTGCGCGGGTCGGAGGGCACGTTCTCGCTGTGCACGTTCGCCTACGTCGACGCGCTGACCCGCGCCGGGCGGCTGGACGACGCCCGCACCGCCTTCGAGAAGATGCTGACCTACGGCAACCACGTGGGCCTGTACTCCGAGGAGATCGCCCTCACCGGCGAGCAGATCGGCAACTTCCCGCAGGCCTTCACCCACCTGGCGCTCATCGACGCCGCGACGACGCTCGACGCGGCCCTCGACGGCCGTCCGCCCCGCTGACCGGCCCTCGTCCGCAACGGGTGAGGACGGGCGACCGCCGGCACACCGACGCTGGACGTCCGTTCCCACCCGTCCAGGAGGAGCCATGACGCAGACCACCCCCGACAACGCGCTCGAGAGCATCGCCCAGGGCGACGCGCCGGTCCTCGAGACGCTCCTCGCGATGAACCTCGACGCGGCCGAGCGGTCCGGTCTGGACGCCGAGACCTACCTGCTCGTGCGGCTGGCCGCCCTCGTCGCCATGGACGCCGCGCCGATGTCCTACGCGGTCACCCTCGGCGCGGGGGCCGAGGCCGGCCTGACGGCGGAGAAGGCGCAGGCCGTCCTGGTCGCCATCGCCCCCGTCGTCGGCAGCGCGCGGGTGACCGCGGCCGCCGGCGCGATCCTGCGCGGGGTCCTCGGCGCGGCCGCCCTGGCCGACCAGGTCCCGGAGCAGCGCTCCTCCTGACCGCCCTCGGACAGCCGCCGCCCGGCGCCGATCCCGGAGGAACCCACCATGACCAGGACCGGCGCCGGGACGACGGCGACGGCGACGGCAGGCGCCGTCGTCCTCCCGCTCGCCCTCGCCCAGTTCATCGCCAGCTACGCCGCGTCGAACATGAACGTCGCGATCAGCACGATCGCCGACGACCTGGACACCGACGTCGCGGGGATCCAGACCACCATCACGCTGTTCACGCTGACGATGGCGGCGCTGATGATCCCGGGGAGCAAGCTCACCGACATCTGGGGCCGGAAGTACTGCTTCATCCTGGGCCTGGCCGTCTACGGCGCCGGGGCCCTGCTGGCCGCGTTCTCCCAGGGGCTGGGCGTGCTGACGATCGGCTACTCGCTGCTCGAGGGTGTCGGCTCGGCGCTGCTCATCCCCCCGATCTACATCCTCATCACCGTGGTCTTCGACGACCTGAAGACCCGCGCCAAGTGGTTCGGCGTCGTCAGCGGGGCCGCGGGGCTGGGTGCCGCCGCCGGTCCGCTGATCGGCGGGCTGATCACCAGCTACGTCAGCTGGCGGGCCTCGTTCCTGCTCCAGGTGGTCGTCGTGGCCGCGATCGCGCTGCTGGCCCGGAAGATCGAGGACCCGCCCCTGCCGGCGCAGCGGCCGCGGTTCGACCTGCTGGGCGCGGTCCTGTCGGCGGCCGGGCTGTTCCTCGTCGTCTTCGGGATCCTGCAGACCAACACCCACGGGTGGGGATCGCCCCTGGTGTGGGCGTACGTGGGCCTGGGGGTGCTCGTCCTGGCCGCGTTCTTCCTGCACGCGTGGGCCCGGGAGCGCGGCGGCCGCTCGCCGCTGGTCTCGGTCCGGCTGTTCGGGAACCGGACGTCGAACCTCGGGCTCCTGACGCAGACCGTGCAGTGGCTGGTCATGCAGGGCTCGTTCTTCGTGATCTCGGTGTTCCTGCAGCAGGAGCGCGGCTACTCGGCGATCCAGACCGGGCTCATGCTGGTGCCCGCCACCGTCGGCGTCCTGCTGGCCTCCGGCCTGGCCCAGCGGATGGCCAGCCGGCACCCGCAGCGGCTGCTCATCCGGTCCGGGTTCACCCTCACCGTCGGCGGCCTCGCCCTGCTGCTGGCCCTGGCCCGGGTCGACTCCGCCGTGTGGACCTTCTGGCCCGGCCTGTTCCTCATGGGGTTCGGCGTGGGCGCGATGCTCACCGCCTCGGTGAACGTGGTGCAGTCGACGTGGCCCGAGGAGGTCCAGGGCGACATCTCCGGCGTGTCCCGGAGCGTGTCGAACCTCGGCTCGTCGCTGGGGGTCGCGATCGCCGGCTCGGTGCTCGTCGCGGCGGGCGCGGCCGGCAACCCGCCGTTCGTCACGGCGCTCGTGGTGGTCGGGGGCTTCGCGATCGTCGGGTGGGTGGCCGCGCTGCTGCTCCCCCGCGAGCCCCGTCGGGTCCCGGCCGCGTGACCCGACCGTGTGGCGGTGCCTCGTCGATCTCCCGGCCGTGGACGGTCAAGGCGTAGACCACCAGGACGTCGAGCACGACCAGGAGCGTGGCCCACACCGGGGTGGCCGCGAGGAAGCCGAGGTTGACGACGGCACTGGCGACCGCCACGACGATCCCCGCCGTCCGCGCCCACCGGTGCCCGCCCCAGAGGATCCCGGCGCCGACCAGGAACGACGCGACGCCTCCGACGAGGTGCACCCATCCCCACGTCGTGGGGCTCGTGTCGACGGGCAGCGGGCGCTCGCGGAGCAGGACGAGCTGTTCGTCGAGGAGGGTGACGAGGCCGAGCAACGCCCAGGACAGCCCCATGAGGCACATGACCCCGGCGCCGGCGAAGGCCCACCCCTGCCAGGTGCCCGACGGTGCGACGCGCGGGGCGCCGTCCTCCCGTGGCCCCGGAGTGGACCGGGGTGCTCGCGTGGTCCGGGACACGACCTCCACCCCGAGGTCAGCTGGGGACCTTCGGCACCAGGCGGTCGTACTCGTCCCGGGTGATCGCGCCGCTGTCCAGGAGGTCGCGGGCCTTCGCCGACTGGACCGAGTCGGCGGTGGAGGCCACCGACCGGATGTAGGCGTCGGTGGCGGCACGCTGCCGCTCGACCGCGCGCTCGGTGCGCTCGGCCATCGACCGGCCCTGGGAGATCAGGTACACGAACACCCCGAGGAAGGGCAGCAGGATCGTGAAGACCACCCAGCCGGTCTTGGCCCAGCCCCCGATGTCGCGGCGCGAGAAGAGGTCGGCGTAGACGCGGAACAGCAACCAGAACCAGAGGATCCAGCAGAAGAAGAGGAACATCGTCCAGAACAGGTCGAGCAGCGGCATGGGGTCCTCCCTCGTGTCCGGGTGATCGCCGGTAGAGCCTCGCGAACGCCGGCTCGGGGGCTCATCACCCCGGTCGGATGACCCGCCGCAGGTCAGGCGCCCCGCTCGCGGGGGGCCTCGGGGAGACCGGACAGGGCCGCGGTGAGGAAGGGGCCGACCAGCCGGCCGGCGTCCTCGTGCGCCGCGGCCACCTCCACCTCACAGCCGTCGTGCATGGTCAGCCGCAGCGCGACCGGGCGCCGCCCCAGGCCGCGCACCTCCCCCGGCTCCAGCGCCTGCACCGTCACCTCCCGGGCGACCCCGACCTCGAGCGGTGTGAGCCACAGCCGCAGCAGGCCGGACCGGAGCAGGAGGACGTCGTCGACCCACGCCGCGCGCGTGCGCCGGCGACACCACCGCGCGTCGTACCGGCGCGACGACGGGGGCGGTCCGACCTTGACGAGGAACGAGGACAGCTCGCGGGCGTAGTGGATGCGGGCCCACACCGCGAGGACGACGACCGTCGTCCCCACCAGGACGACGGCGCCCAGCACCACCAGGAGGGGAGACACAGGGCATCACGCTCCCTCGTGCACGAGCCGGTTGGGGACGGGGCGGGGCACGCGGCCGGGAGCGGTCACGTCGAGTCGTCGACGTACTGCTCCGGTCCGGTCGTGCGGACCTCCATCAGGTCCAGGCCCAGGCTGCGGAGGCGCTGCAGCATGCCGTGCAGACCGGGCTGGTCCGTCGGTTCGGTCCGCAGGATGGTCAGCGGCGGCTCCTGGCCGAGGTCCTCCGCGCCGATCTCCGCGAGGAGGTCGGCGGGGACCGGTCCGCGCACACGGAGCTCGTACACCTGACGTCCCATCTGCGCTGCTCCTTTGCTCGAGGCGGGCGCCGTGCGGCAGGACGCCGCTGCCGGAGCCGCTCGACGAGCCGGACGACCGCCGCCACCGGTTCCCCGGGACGCGAGAGATCCGATCCGATCCCCGGAGCCTCGCCGGTCGGGGTACCGGCTGCCTCCTCCTCAGTGGATGAGGCGGCCTCCGGTGGCCGGGACGAGCCGGGCGGGCACTCCGCCGGACGTCGCCGTCCCGTGTGCGGGCCCCGGGGACTCATCCCGGCGGGGCGATGGGGGCCCGCCCACCCGTCCCCATCCTGGGCGGGACGCCCGCTCCCGGAGGTGCACCATGATCCTGGCCGCAGACGGCTACCCGCTCGCCGACCTGTTGTGGACGTTCGTCCTGTTCTTCGCCCTGATGGCCTACTTCTGGCTGCTCATCACCGTCTTCGGCGACCTGTTCCGGCGCCGGGACGTCTCGGGTTGGGGCAAGGCTGGCTGGACGGTCTTCGTCCTCGTCCTCCCCCTCATCGGCTCGCTGGCGTACCTGATCAGCCAGGGACGCACGATGGCCGACCGCGACGTGCAGCAGGCGGCCGCGCTCAAGCAGCGGACCGACGAGCACATCCGCTCCGTGGCCGCCCCGGGCTACCGCGGGGTCGACGAGATCGCCCGCGGCAAGGAACTGCTCGACCGCGGCGCGATCAGCCAGGAGGAGTTCGAGCAGCTCAAGCGGCGCGTGCTGGTCTGAGCACGCTCCCCCGAGCGGACGGCAGGAACGGAGGGCCGTGGCATGAGCACTCCGACGGACGGCGCGCTCCGCCGCTCGCTGCGGTGGTTCACCCTGGGGTCCGGGCCGCTCAAGCGCGGCTCCGACCGTGTGCAGGTGGCCGGCCGGCTCGTCGTCGTCCTCTCCCTGCTGGTCGCTCCTCCGCTGGCCGTGGCGGCCACGGCAGCCACCACGCGCCAGCTCGAGGCGCTGGCCGCGGAGGAGGCGGCCGAGCGGAGCCACGTGGACGCCGTCCTGCTCGAGGACGCGCCGGCGGAGGCCGGCGCCGGCCACGGCGACGAGGAGCGGGTGACCGTGCCGGCCCGTGCCGTCTGGCCGGTCCCGGGCGGGGCGGAGCGCCAGGGGATCGTGCTCGTCCACCCTGGCACGGCCGCCGGGACGACCGTCCCCGTGTGGGTCCACCGCGACGGGCACATCACGCGCGCCCCCCTCGACCGCAACCGCATCGACGGCTCGGCCCTGACGACCGGGGTGGGCCTGTTCCTCGGGATCCCGCTCGTGACGTGGGTCCTCTACGCACTCCTCTGCGCCGCCCTCGACGCCCAGCGGGACCGCCGGTGGGCGCGGGGCTGGGCGGCGGTGGAACCGGAGTGGGTGACCCGGCTGCTCTGAGGCCCCCGGGTCACCCGCCGTCCGGACGGTCAGTCCACCGGCCGGGCCGGCTCCGGCGCCGCGGTGGTGTCCTGCTCCTCGGCCTCGATCTCGTCGAGCGTCGCCGCCAGCTCCTGCAGCGGGATGTGGCCGGACGCCACCAGCTGTCCACCGGACCGGCGCAGCGCGGCGGCGAACGGAGCCGCCCAGACGTTCTCGTACACCAGCACACCCGCGGCGGTGCCGGGGTCCAGTGCGGCCGCGGCCTCGGCGAGGTCGTCCGGGCGGAGGAGACCGGAGTCCGCGCCGTCGAACAGCGCCGCCTCGAGGACCTGCATGCGCTCCAGGTCGACCTGGCTGAGCGTCGTGACGGTGCCGTCCTCGTCCTTGCGGATGAACTCCAGGTCGAGGATGCGGATGACGCCGCGCTCCACGAGGTCGATCAGCAGCGGGAACGCCTCCCCCGTCATGCGTTCGACCGGGAAGGCCACGATCAGGTAGTCGACCGGTCCCATCTGGTCGAGGTCGGAGCCCTGCGCGAGATCAGCGGTCATGTCTCCCCCACGGAACGAGGAACGGTGCTCGGTGCACCCACGGTGCCCGGGGCCGCCGGTCCCCTGCGTCACCCGGCGCGGACGATTGCTCCGTCAGCGGTACGACGGCGACCGGAGCTCGCCACCGTGCACGGTGATGGCGTACACGACCACGGCGTCGACCGCGATGACGACCGCCGAGCCGACCGGGGAGGCCCCCGAGGAGGCGAAGGTGGCGACCGCGCTGAGCAGCGCCAGGACCACGCCCAGGACGCGTGCGACGGCGGCGCCGGCCAGCAGCCCGAGGCCGACGAGGGCGGCGAGGACGCCCAGGGCCACGTGACCCCAGCCCCAGACGGCGGGGTCGGTCACCGGCAGGCGGCCGCCCGCTCCTCCGCCGGCCAGCGCGACGAGCCCCTCGATCACGTGGAAGCCGCCGAGGAGGACGAGCACCACCCCGGCGAAGACGACCCAGCCCGCCCAGCCGTGGGCGGCCGGGCGGGCGGCACCCTCCCCGGGGACGACCGGAGGGGGGTTCGAGGCAGGGTCCTGTCGCATCTGTGGCTCCGGCACGAGGGGACGGGCTCCGGCACGAGGAGACGCCGGGACGGGCGTCGCCACCCGTCGCGGCGGGAACGCGGCGCGGGTGCCGGTCCCCTCGGGGGACCGGCACCCGCGCCTCCAGCGGTTCAGCGGTAGTCGCTCTTGAGCTCGCGCCCGTGGACGATGATCGCGTAGATCACGATGACGTCGAGCGCGATCAGGATGACCGACCACACGGGGTAGGCCGAGATGAACGCCAGGTTCACCAGGGCGCTCAGGAACGCGATCCCGACACCGACGACCCGGGCCGCCATGTTGCCGGCCAGCAGTCCGACCCCGGCCAGGACGCCCACGATGCCGATGATGAGGTGGGCCCATCCCCACGCGCTGTAGTCGACGTTGACCACGAGGCCGCTCTCGCGGACCAGGTAGAAGCCGTCGTCGAACAAGGCGATGAGCCCCTCGATCGCCTGGAACGTCCCCAGCATGATCAGCATGACCCCGCCGAAGACCACCCAGCCCGCCCAGGCGGTGGGTCCCCGTTCGTAGCCCTCGTCGGTCACCGGCGAGCGGCGGTTCGAGGTGTCCGTCATGTGCCTGTCCTCCTTGGTCCGGCCTCGGTTCCGGGCGCCCCGGGAAGGGGGGAACGGGCGGGCGAGGTCCTGGGTAGTGGTGCGTCAGCAGCGTGCGTCCAGGGCGGGCCGCCCGGCATCGTCCGCACCGCATGAACGGCGTCCCGCTGCCGGCGCCCCGGTCGCCCCGACGGCGGACCGCTCACCCGGCCGGGTCGGGCAGCGGGCGGGGCGCCAGGGGCGTGGCGCTGCGGGCCGGCCGCAAGGGGACGACGACGTCTGTGCCGGTCTCCGGCGCGCCCGGCGCCGCGCCCTCGTCGCCGTCGGCCGGCCCGCGGCGACGGCCTCGCGGCGGCTCCGGGCCCCGGCGGATCTCCAGCAGCTCCACGTGCCGCTCGATCAGGCGGTGCACGACGTCGGCGAGGTCGCAGTCGGCGGGGAGGCGGAGTCGTTGGACCGTGTTCCGCGGCACGCTGGTCGGTCGAACGGGCACCCGGAACGTCGCCAGCGCCGCCGGGCTCAGGAGTGTCCCGATCCGCAGCTCGAACCGGTGGCGCGCCGTCTCCATGGCCACCGCTCCCTCCCGGCCGGCCCCGCCGGCCACGTGCCGTGCGACCCGGACGACGATGGGCGACCGGGCCGTCGCCCGCCTCGTCCAGCGGGCATGAGCTCAGAGCAGGCCGCGCTCCCGAGCCCGGCGGACGGCCTGGTTGCGCCTGCTGACGGCGAGCTTGCGCAGGATGCTGCGGATGTGGGTGCGGACGGTGTTCACGGAGATGAACATGGTCGCCGCGATCTCCGCCGTGGACAGCATCTGGGCCAGGTGCTGGAGGACCTCCATCTCCCGGTCGCTGAGGTCCTGGATCACCTGTGACGCCTCGGGACCCGCCGGGCTGCGGTGCCCGTCCGGGCGCGGCTGGGCGGTCGACGACGGGCTCAGCCACGCGGCCGGCTCCTGCAACCGGGGGTGGGTGCGCAGCAGTCGGCGTGCCTGGGGCGGGGTGTCGATGAACGGCCAGCGCAGCAGCTCCGGTCGGGCCAGCTCCAGCGCCGCGCCGAGCTGCTCCGCGGCGGCGGGCACGCTCCCGGCCTCCAGGAGCTGGCACGCACGGACCACGGCGGCCTCCACGGCCGCTGCCGGGCTCGCGGGCGGTCCGGCCTCCGCCGGCGGCGTGGCGGCCGGGTCGCCGGACAGCAACCCGACCGTCGCGCGCAGCCGCCGGCTCCACGGCTCGTCGCCAGTGGAGTCCTGGAGGATCGCCAGACCCTCCTCGACGTGCCCTCGCGCCACCGCGAGCCGGACCACCTCGGAGACCACCTGCTCGGCCACCCACCGGGGCAGCCGCGGCCCGCGCAGGTGCGGGCCCAGGGACTGCTCTGCCGAGTCGTACTCGTGCCGCAGCCGGGACAACTGGCTCTGCAGGACCCCCAGCAGCGCCGGCATCGTCGAGGACGCTGGCGTCCCGCCACCCGCGTTCCGCGTGCGGGCGCGTGCCCGGACCAGCCACTCGCGCGCATCGTTGAGGGCGTAGCGGCGCAGGTGGACCCACGCGAGGGCGATCGCCGCGGCAGGCTCCCGGGCGGCCTCGTCCCAGCCTGCCTCGGTGGCGAGCGCCTCGGCCTCCTCCGCCAGGTGGGCGGCTCGGGTCAGGTGTCCCTCCAGTGCCTCCAGGACACCGAGGTGGGCGACGGCGCGGCTGCGCAGCCGGCGGGATGCCGCCGTCTGGGCGGCGGCCGCCGCGGCCCGCACGCCGGCGAGCAACTGCCCGGTCGGCGCGTCGGTGCCCAGGCAGGCGAGCGCACGCAGGGTGGCCAGCACCGCCGCGCACTCCCGGTGTTCGCGCCGGTCCTCGTCCGGGAGCGCGGCCACCAGGGAGGCCGCGGCGTCGGCCTGGGCCAGCAGGGCGACCGGGTCGGCCGCCGTGTCGGCGTCCGCCGCCAGACAGGTCAACGCGGCCGAGACGCGCAGCGTCGTCCGATGGCCCTCGCTCCGAGCGGTCGCCGCGACGGCGCGGTCGGCCGGCGTGGGCACGTGCCCGCCGGCCAGGGCGGCGGCGCAGCGGATGACGGCTGCCTCGGGGCCCGGGAACCCGGCCGGGAGCGCCTGGATGCCCCGGAGCGCGGGGTCGGACCCGTGGGCCAGCAGCCGCATCACGAGCAGGTCGTCGATGAGCAACCGGGTGACGAACCCCCAGTCCTCCGCGGCGACGGCGTGGCCCACCGCCTCCGGGGACCGGCCCGCCTCGGCGTACCAGGCCGCGCAGGTGCGGTGCAGGCCGGCGACCTCCCCCGGGTGGTCGTAGGCCAGCTGGGCCTGCAGCATCTCGCGGAACAGCGGGTGGATCCGGAACCCCCCGGGTGCCCCGGGTGACTCCTCGACGAAGGCGTTGGCCCGCGCGAGCCCGGCGAGGACCCGCCGGCCGATCGGCCGGCCGCAGAGCCGGTCCACCAGGTCCGGCCAGCACTCCGCGGTGACGCTGACCCGCAGCAAGAACCGTCGGACGCTGGCCGGCTGCCGCTGCAGGACCTCCGCGAACAGGTACTGGGCCACGCTCCCGTCGTCGCGGGACAGCCAGGTCACCAGGTGCTCCGGTGACGCCCCCTGCTTGAGCGGGGCGGCGGCCAGCCGCAGGCCGACCGCCCAGCCCTGCGCCTCGGCGCACAGCGCCTCGGCGACCTCCGGCGACACCGGGACGCCCATCGCGGTGAGCAGGTCCCGGGTCTCCTCCGGGGTGAACGCCAGCTCGTCACCGCGGATCTCGGAGACGGTCCCGGCCAGCCGGTACTGGTGGAGGGGCAGCAGCGGGTCGGCGCGCGAGCACAGCACCAGCCGCAGCCGGCTGCCCCCGTGGCGGACGAGCAGGTCGAGACCGTTGGTGATCGCCCGGTCGGTCACGTGGTCGGCGTCGTCGACCACGAGCACCACCGGCCGGGGCAGCGCGGCCACGTGCGCGGCCAGTTGCGGGACGAACGAGCTCGGCGGCGCCTCCCCGGGGACGAGCGCTGGGAGACCGGTGCACGGGACCCCGGCGGCGGTCATCGCACCCACGACGTAGTTCCAGAAGGTGGCGGGGTCGTCGTCGTAGTCGTCCAGGGTGAGCCAGGCCACGGGCCTGCCGTCGTCCTGGGTCTGCCGCCAGGTGGACGCGAGCACGGTCTTGCCGGAGCCCGCCGGCCCGCTGAGCAGGGTCAGCGGGGATCGCTGCACGGCCCGGGAGAGCTGGCTGAGCAAGCGCGGCCGCAGCACGGTCGCGTGTGCGGGCTGGGGTGGGGCGAGCTTGGACGCGAGCAGCGGGACGCTGTGCTGCGTGGCAGCCGACGCCGCAGTGTGCGGAGCATCTGCGGAAGCCGACGACAGCCTCACCATGGCACGTCCCCTCTGCCCGTCATCCGGACCGTCCCCCGAGCTCGCACCCCTTCCCCGGCGACCCAGCCGGACCTGCGACCGATCCGCGACCCAGCGTCGTCCGGTCGCGCGCAACCAATCAGAGCCGAAGGTCCCAGTGAAACGCCCCGTCTCGAAACGCGGCGCAGACGACCTGCAGCATGCCGCGCCGCACGCGGGGCGGGCTCACCCGTTCGGGATGAGGAGGAACCCGCCGTCCTCGACGGATGCTGGGCGTTCCGACGGCCGGGGAGGCCTCATGATCCCGACAGTGGACGACGGCCTCCGGTGGCCGTGAACCCGGTGGACCCGCCGGTCCGGAACCTCCGGCCGGTGCAGCCGCCCGACCCGCCCGACCCGCCCGACCTGCCCGTTGCGCCGTCGCCCTTCCCCGAGCCGACGCCGGATGCGGCTCCGGGCGGTGACGCGGTACGGGACGCGGTCGACGGTGCCATCGCCGTCCTCGCGGTCGCCGCGGCGCTGCGCCGCCACGTCCTGGACGCGACCGCCTCCGCCGGGCACGTCCTCGTCTCCCGCCTGCCGATGGCCCGCCACCTGCCCGCCCTCGCGCACCCGGCGTCGGCGGCCGGGCGTGCGCTGGCGGGGCTGGCCGACCGCCTCGTCCCCGGTGTGACCCGTGCCGTGCTCGCCCGCCTCGACGTCCCGGCGCTCGTCCGTGAGTACGTGGACCTCGACCGACTGGCGGCGCTGCTGGACGTGGACGCGGTCGTGGCGCGGGCAGACCTGGACGGCGCGGTCGACCGGGTGGACATCGCCCGCGTCCTCGACCGCGTCGACCTCGACGCCGTCGTGGCGCGAGTGGACCTCGACGCGGTCATCGACCGGGTCGACATCGACCGCATCCTCGACCGCGTCGACCTCGACGCCGTCGTGGCCCGGGTGGACCTCGACGCGATCATCGACCGCGTGGACGTCGACGCTGTCGTCGACCGCGCCGACCTGGACGGTGCGGTGGCGCGAGTGGACCTCGACGCGGTCATCGACCGGGTCGACATCGACCGCATCCTCGACCGCGTCGACCTCGACGCCGTCGTGGCGCGAGTGGACCTCGACGCGGTCATCGACCGGGTCGACGTCGACGCCGTCGTCGACCGGGTGGACATCGCCCGCGTCCTCGACCGGGTGGACCTCGACGCCGTCGTCGCCCGGGTGGACCTCGACGCCGCGGTGGACCGGGTCGACATCGCCCGCGTCCTCGACCGCGTGGACGTGGACGCCGTCGTCGACCGCGCCGACGTCGACCGGGTCATCGCCCGCACGGACATCGCCGGCCTGGCCCGCTACGTCGTCGCGGTGATCGACCTGCCCGGTCTGCTGCGCGCCTCGAGCGACTCGCTCACGTCCGACATGGTGCGCACCGTGCGCGTCCAGGGCGCGGACGCCGACCGGGCGGTGGAACGGGTCGTCGACCGGCTGCTGCACCGGCACGGCCGCCGCGCGGGCACGGCGGACCGGACGACCGATCCCGACGGGCCGGGGGCGGAGCGGTGACCACGGCCGAGGAGCGGTCCGCTCCCGGCTCCGGCCGTCCCTGGCACGACGCCTCTCCGCCGGTCGCCGTCCCAGCGGCCCGCGCCGGCATCCGCGGGGCCCGCGCCGGCCTGGTCACGCGGTCACTGGCCA
Source organism: Geodermatophilus sp. SYSU D00708 (assembly GCF_054050115.1). Lineage (NCBI taxonomy): Bacteria > Bacillati > Actinomycetota > Actinomycetes > Geodermatophilales > Geodermatophilaceae > Geodermatophilus > Geodermatophilus sp. SYSU D00708. Next base: position 119,031 of record NZ_JBJGYS010000010.1, read on the forward strand.
ACGTCGTCGACCTGGTCGTCGTGGCGCTGCTGGTGGCCGGCGGGTACGCGGGCGTCGCGGCGGGGCGCTTTCTGCTGAGCCCGACCACCTTCGCGTTCCCGGTGCTGCCGGCGACCACGCTGCTCCTGCTCGGCCTGTGCGTGCAGGCGGCCTACTTCGCCGTCACCTGGGCCGAGGTCGGGCGCACGTACGGCGACCGGCTCCTGGGCCTGCGGGTGACCGACGGCCGGGGCGCCCGGCTGAGCTGGGGCCGTTCCGCGGTGCGGGCGGTGCTCTGCACGCTCTTCCCGGTCGGCCTGCTGTGGGTGCTGGTGAGCCGGGAGAACCGCTCGGTGCAGGACCTGCTGCTGCGCACCTCGGTCCGCTACGACTGACCGGCCGGATCACCCTCCCGAGGGGACGCCGGGGCCGGCGACCGCGGCCACGGTGGGCGGCATGCCGGAGACCGAGGTCCGACGGACCCTGCCGTTGTGGCTCACCGTCGTCCTGGGGATCGGCGGCGCGGCCGCCGCGCTCTGGGGCATCTCCACCTACTCGGGGCTGCTCGCCCCCGTCCTCCTGGCGTTGGTGCTGACCGTCACCGTCCACCCGATGGTGGGCGCGCTGGTCCGGCGGGGCGTGCGGCGGGGGTTCGCGGTCGCGGCAGCCGTGGTGCTCGTGGACGGCGGGCTGATCGCGTTCGCCGTCGCCCTGGTCGTCTCGGTGGGCCAGCTCGCGACCGTCCTGCCGCAGTACTCCGACCAGTGGCAGCAGATGGTGGACGACGTCCGCGGCGCGCTGACCGCAGCCGGCATCGGCCGGGACCAGGTGGAGCAGATCGTGGGCTCACTGGACCTGTCCGGGATCGTCTCCGCGATCGGTGGGCTGCTGGCCGGTGTGGCGGGCGCGGTCGGCGCGCTGGTGCTCGTGCTCGCGACGGTGCTGTTCATGACGGCCGACGCCAACGGGATGCCTGAGCGGCTGGCCGCGGTGCCCGGCACCTGGCGGATGCGCGCCGCCCTCGGCGACTTCGCCCGCAACACCCGGCGCTACCTGGTGGTGACCACCGTCTTCGGCTTCGCCGTCGCCGTCGTGGACACGATCGCGCTGGTCCTGCTCGGGGTCCCGCTGGCCATGCTGTGGGGCCTGCTGTCGTTCCTGACCAACTACGTCCCCAACATCGGGTTCTTCCTGGGCCTGGCGCCGCCCACCCTGCTGGCTCTCCTCGACGGCGGCCCGCGGACGGCCCTGCTCGTCGTGGTCGTCTACTGCGCGGCGAACTTCGTGCTGCAGTCGGTGATCCAGCCGGTCGTCGTGGGCGACACCGTCGGCCTGTCGGTGACGCTGACCTTCGTGTCCGTCCTCGTCTGGACGGTGGTGCTCGGGCCCACCGGCGCCATCCTGGCGATCCCCCTGACCCTCCTCCTGGTCGCCGTGCTGGTGGGTCAGGACCCCGACCGGCGCTGGGCGCAGATCCTGCTCGCGGGGGCGTCGGGCGCAGGCTCCCCCGAGAGGCCGGCGGGGTCCGGCCGGGGCCGCCGGCGGTCCGCCGCCCGCGCGCCGGCCCCCGAGCCGCGGTCACCCGCGGCGGACGACGACGGGGCCCTCGTCGACGGGCCAGTCTCGGGCGGGGCAGGGACGCAGGCCGACGTCCCGCCCGCACCCGGTGCACGCCAGCCGTGACCAGCGGTGGGAGGCCCGCCATGACGACCCTTGCTCCCCCATCGGACCGCTTCGCCGTCCTGGACGGGCTCATCGTCCGCGCCCTCGCCGACCTGCGGCTGGCGCGGCGGGCCTGCGCGAGGTCGAACAGCCGGGAGGACCTCGCGCGCCGGGAACGCGCCGAGGCCGACCTCAACGCACTGCTCGAGTACCGCTCGGCCGCGCTGCACCGGTGACGCCGCGGCGCGGGCCCGACCGCCGGGACCGGACCGGTGCCAGGGTCCGGGCATGACCACCCTCGACGACGTCTCCGCCCTCGCCGCGCAGGAGTCCCACCTCGCGGTCGTGTCCACCGTGCGCGCCGACTCCACCGTGCAGGCCTCGGTGGTGAACGCCGGGGTGCTCCCCCATCCGGCGACCGGCGCGCCGGTCCTGGGCTTCGTCACCTACGGGCCGGTGAAGCTGGCCAACCTGCGCGCCCGGCCCCAGGTCACCCTCACCGTCCGGCACGGCTGGCAGTGGGCGACGGTCGAGGGCCGCGCGCAGCTGGCCGGGCCCGACGACCTCCAGCCGTGGCTGACCGACCCCGACCGGCTGCGCCTGCTGCTGCGCGAGGTCTTCACCGCCGCCGGGGGCCGGCACGACGACTGGGCCGGGTACGACCGCGTCATGGTCGAGCAGCGGCGCACCGCCGTCCTCGTCGAGCCGGTGCGGGTCTACAGCAACCGCGAGGGCTGAACCGGGCTACGACGCCGTGCGCGACGTCAGGCTTGTGAGCGAGACGACGTAGTCGTCGGTCTCCTCGTCCACGGAGATGCTGTAGCTGGTCGGGTAGTAGGCGGTCTCCTGGTAGGCCTCGGGCAGCTTGAGCGGCGCCTCGAGGTCGGGCCCGGTCAACAGCCAGTCGCGGGTGATCATCGGCTCCACGAACGTGTACCGGCCGTCCCAGACCCCGTTGATGATGATCTGGGTGAAGTCGTACTGGCCGGGGACGAGGCTGGTGTCGGTGGAATCGACCAGGTGCACGCCCATGCCCGGGACGGCCTGCAGGGCGGCGGGCCCGGCCGGCGGGAGGACGTAGTCCTGCGGCACGTACTGCGGCTCGGGGAAGTGCTCGGCCTTGGCCGCGTACTGCGGGTCGGTCGGGGTGATGGCCTCGATCGTCGCCATGTCGACCATGTTGAAGTGGTAGTCGAAGTGCGGCCGGCCGAACAGCACGAACGGCTCGTGTCCCTGCGGGTTCCAGTTGAGCATCACGTGGTCGAACGCGGTGTCCGCCGCCTCGTCGGGGAAGTCGACCATCAGCGTGACGCCCTGTTCGGGGAGCCCCTCCAGCGCAGTGGGCGTCATGCGGACACCCACCTCGGTCGGTGCGCCGTCATCCAGCACGACGTAGGTCGCGACGCTGCCGTCCCCCAGCTCCTGGGAGGGGCTGGAGAAGGTGCCGTCGTCGGACAGCGTGCTGGACTGCGCGGGCTGGACAGCGCAGCTGGTGAGCGAGGTCAGACCGACACAGGCGGCCGCGGTGAGCGCGGTCCCGTGGAGGGCGCGGTGAGCAGCCATGGCCCTCACCTTCCTGGGAGTGTCTCGGACGGGTGGACCGCCGCACCTGGTCGCCCGACCAGGCGGGCGGGGCGTCACCCCGACCGCGCGGGTGGTCCTCCTCCCCCGGCGGAGAGCCGGGCACGGTCGGCCGCGGCAGGGCAGGCAGGTGGCCGAGGGATCGGTCATCGCCGCCCCGTCCCGGAACGGCTCGGTCCACCGGTCCGGTGGAGGGACTGGCGGCTTCTGCGCCACAGCTGCACGGGGGTGGGGTGTCGGCTCGACCGGAGCCGTCCGCGACGAACGCTGGACGCCTGTCCGCCCCGGGTCAACACGCCCGTGCACGGCCGGGCCGCAACGGGACGACACGCTGTTCGCCGTCCGTCTCCGCGCACCGCCGATGACCCCGGGTGCACGGCCGGCCGCGGGGTCCCGGGGCCACCGGCGGACCGCCCGCCCCCGACCCTCACTCGTCGAACACGAGCGCCGGGGTGTCGTGGCGCAGGGTCTGCCCCCGGAAGAACTCCGGGTGCCGGGCGCGCCACAGCAGCATGAGCACCGCCCCGGCGAGCAGCAGGCCCACCCCGATGACGAACACGCTGCCCAGCCCGAACACCGACGAGCCGCTGCCGTAGGCCGGGTCGAGGGTGTCGACGGCGGTCTGCACGAACACCGCCGCCAGCGCCAGCCCGCCCAGCAGCGGGAGGACCCCCTTGAACACCAGGTCGCGGCCGCTGCGGAGCAGGTCCCGGCGGAAGTACCAGACGCAGGCGAAGGCGGTGAGCCCGTAGTAGAAGCAGATCATCAGGCCGAGTGCGTAGATCGTGTCGATGAGGACGTTCTCGCTGATCAGCGTCATCCCCACGTAGAAGACCGCCGTCCCGGCGCCGGCGACCAGCGTGGCGGCCGACGGGGTGAGGAACCGGGGGTGCACCTCGGCCAGCCGCCGGGGCAGCGCGCCGTAGGTGGCCATGGCCAGCATGGTGCGGGTCGGCGGCAGGAACGTCGTCTGGAGCGAGGACGCCGAGCTCGCGACGACGGCGAGGAACAGCAGGAAGGCCAGCCCCGGGCCCATGACCGGCCCGGCCAGCGCGGCGAAGACGTTGTCGCTGGTGTCCGGGTTGCCCAGACCCGTGCCCTCGGTCCCGACGCCGGCGTACACCTGCACCACGATCGCCACGCCGAGGTAGGTGACGATGATGACCAGCATCGTCAGCAGCGCCGCGCGACCCGGCGTCCGGGCGCTGCCGGCGGTCTCCTCGTTGACCGTCAGGCAGGTGTCCCAGCCCCAGTAGATGAACAGCGACAGCGACAGGCCGGCGGTGAAGGCGCTGAACGAGGTGATCGCCGTGGGGTCCAGCCAGGAGAGCTCGAAGGGCGTGTGGCCGGGCGCGTCGCCGGCCTTGACCACGGCGAGGACGGCGAACAGCGCCAGGACGGCCATCTGGAAGCCGACCAGCACGTACTGCAGCCGCTTGGTGACCTCGACGCCGCGGTAGGTGATCCAGGTGGCCAGCGCAACGAAGGCCACGCAGGTGACCACGTTGACCAGCTTGTCGTCGCCCAGCGACGCGACGGACTCCGAGCCGGTGATCTCGCCGAGCAGCAGGTAGAAGAACGAGACCGCGACGCCGGCGAGGTTGGACAGCACGATGATCGTGGCCAGCAGGGCACCCCAGCCGCACAGCCAGCCGACGTAGGGGTTGAACGCCTTGGTCGTCCAGGTGAAGGACGTGCCGCAGTCCGGCGCCTCCCGGTTGAGCTCCCGGTAGGCGTAGGCCACCAGCAGCATCGGCAGGAAGCCGGCGAGGAACACCGCCGGCATCTGCAGCCCGACCTCGGCCACCGTCGGCCCCAGCGTCGCGGTGAGCGCGTAGACCGGCGCGATGCTGGACACGCCCAGGACGACGCTGGCCAGCAGGCCCACCGAGTTCTTGGACAGGCCCTTGGCCCGGAGGTCGGCGTGGCCGGTCGCCGGCCGCTGGTCCACCGTCATGCGGTCCTCCTCGTCGGCGCCGCCCGCGCGGCGCGCCCAGCCCCGGCCGTGTGCCCGGGCTCACACCGGGAGCCAGCCACGTGGCGGGCCGGTCCGGTAGAGGCCGTCGTGTACACCCGACGACGAGGGGCACGACAGACCGGCACGATATCGCGAACGGATCCCGGTGTGCAGACTGTGCCCGACGACTGTTTCAGGTGTGTTCCGGCGACACGGCTTCTGTTTCCGTTGACCGTCCACGCCCCCGGTGATGAGCTTCCGGGGGGACGGCGCGCCGTCCCCGCACCACCCCCGACCCCTCAGGACGACGCACATGCCCCGCTACGGCGCCCAGTACGGGCCGGACATCACCTTCCTCGGCATCGACCGGTGCGACCTCGACGACCCGGCGTCCCTCGCCGGCGCCGACGTGGTCGTCCTCGGCGCGCCCTTCGACGGCGGGACCTCGCACCGCCCGGGCACCCGGTTCGGCCCGCAGGCCATCCGGATGACCGACTACCTCGCCCACGACGGCTCGCGACCCAGCCTGGCGCTGCGCACCGACGGGCTGCGCGACCTGCGGGTGCTCGACGCCGGCGACGTCGAGATGTACTCCGGCGACATCGAGACGGCGCTGCCCGCGCTCGAGGCCGCCGTCGAGACGGTGGCCCGCGCCGGCGCCATCCCGGTCGTGCTCGGCGGGGACCACTCGATCGCCTTCGCCGACGCCAAGGGCGTGGCCAACGTCCTCGGCCACGGGCGGGTGTCGATGATCCACTTCGACGCGCACGCCGACACCGGCGACATCGAGTTCGGCTCGCTGTGGGGGCACGGGCAGCCGATGCGGCGGCTGATCGAGTCCGGCGCGCTGCGCGGCGACCGCTTCCTCCAGATCGGGCTGCGCGGCTACTGGCCGCCGCCGGAGACGCTGGACTGGATGGCCGCGCAGCGGATGCGGTCCTACGAGATGACCGAGATCGGGCACCGCGGCCTCGACGAGTGCCTCACCGAGGCCTTCGGCATCGCCACCGACGAGTGCGAGGGCGTGTTCCTCTCCGTCGACATCGACGTCTGCGACCCCGGGCACGCGCCGGGCACCGGCACTCCCGAGCCCGGCGGCCTCACCGCCCGTCAGTTGCTGGACTCGGTGCGCCGGATCTGCCTGGAGCTGCCGGTCGTCGGCGTCGACGTCGTCGAGGTCAGCCCGCCGTACGACCACGCCGACATCACCGCCGCCCTGGCCAACCGGGTCGTCCTGGAGGCGCTCTCGGCGATCGCCCGCCGCCGCACCGGCACCCCCTGGGACCCGTCCCTGCCCCTGCTCGCCGACCGCCCGACCCCGGAGGATCCCCGATGACCGCGCACCCGCTCGACCCGCTGACCGCCGACGAGTTCCGCGCCGCGGCAGGGATCCTGCGCCGCGACCGCGGCGTCGACGAGCGCTGGCGGTTCGCGTCGATCGAGCTGCGCGAGCCGGCCAAGGACGTCGTCCGCGCCTTCCGCCCCGGCGACCCGATCCGCCGCGAGGCCCGGGTCACCTGCTGGAGCCGCGACGAGGGGACGCCGCACAAGGCGGTGGTCTCGCTGACCGACGACGCCGTCCTCTCGTGGGAGGCGGTGCCCGGCCAGCAGGCCAACATGACCCTCGACGAGTGGCACGAGGCCCACGAGGTGCTGATCGAGCACCCCGACGTCGTCGCGGCGCTGGCCAAGCGGGGCATCACCGACCTCGACCTGGTGCTCATCGACACCTGGGCCTACGGGCACTCGCTGATCCCGCAGGGCCTGCAGGACCGCCGGGTCGGCTGGACCGACGTCTGGCTGCGCAGGGCCCCCGGCGCCAACCCCTACGCCAACCCCGTGATGGGCCTGCACTTCGTCGTCGACCTCAACACCATGGAGCTGCTCCAGGTCGAGGACACCCCGCCGCCGGCCCGGCCCGACGTCATGGGCGAGTACGTCCCGTCCCTGGTGCCCGGGCTGCAGCAGCGCACCGACGTCAAGGCACTGGAGATCACCCAGCCCGAGGGTGTCTCGTTCACCCTCGACGGCAACGAGCTGCGCTGGCAGAACTGGACGATGCGGCTGGGCTTCAACCACCGCGAGGGCCTGGTGATCCACCGGGTGGCCTACGACGGCCGGCCCGTCGCGCACCGGATGTCCTTCGCCGAGATGGTCGTCCCCTACCGCGACCCGAGCCCCGACCACCACCGGCGGACCGCCTTCGACATCGGCGAGTGGGGCCTGGGCTTCATGACCACCTCGCTGGAGCTCGGCTGCGACTGCCTCGGCGAGATCACCTACGTCGACGCCGTCCTGCACGACAGCCGCGGCGAGCCGTACACGATCACGAACGCCATCTGCCTGCACGAGGAGGACGACGGCGTGCTGTGGAAGCACGTCGACGAGCAGTCCGGGGCCGAGGTGCGCCGGTCGCGGCGGATGGTCGTCTCCTTCCACGCCACCGTGGCCAACTACGAGTACCTGACCTACTGGCGCTTCTACCAGGACGGCACGGTCGAGTGCGAGGTCCGCGCCACCGGGATCATGGTCACCAGCGCGTTCGACGGCGCTCCCCCGCCCTACGGCACGGTCGTCGACGAGCGCACCTACGCGCCGTTCCACCAGCACTTCATCGTGGCGCGGCTGGACATGGAGGTCGACGGGCCCGAGAACACCGTCGTCGTCTCCGAGAGCGAGGCGCTGCCCGTCTCGGAGGGCAACCCGCACGGGCTGGCCCTGGTCCAGCGCACCCGGCCGCTGCTCACCGAGGCCGAGGGCCGGCAGGACGTCGACTTCGCCAGCCAGCGCAGCTGGAAGGTGGTCAACCGCAACCGGGTCAACCGGCTGGGCACGCCGACCGGCTACAAGCTCGTCCCCTCGGGCGCGCTCCCGGCGCTGGCCGACCCGAACGCGCCGTTCCGCCAGCGGGCGCAGGCCATCGACCACACGCTGTGGGTCACCCGGTACGCCGAGGACGAGCGCTGGCCCTCGGGCGAGTTCTGCAACCAGAGCCGCCAGGACGCCGGGCTGCCGGAGTGGACCAAGGCCGACCGGCCGATCGCCGACACCGACATCGTGCTGTGGCACGTGTTCGGCATCCACCACATCACCCGGCCCGAGGACTGGCCGGTCATGCCGGTGGACGTCGTGTCGTTCTCGCTCAAGCCGGTCGGCTTCTTCGACCGCAACCCGGCCCTCGACGTCCCGCCGGCCGCCTCGCGCTGCCACTGAGAGAGGACCCGTCCTCACGCCTCGGCGTTGATCATGGGGTTGTTGCTCGGCCGGCCGGCGTGTCCGACCGTGTCGCCGGCAACAACCCCATGATCGACTCGAAGGGAGGGGTGGGGGCGACGCGGGGTGGCGCGACGTGGGGTGGGGGCGGGAGCGGTAGGGGGCCGCGCTCAGGCCTCCGGCTCGCTCGCCAGCACCGGGGAGCGCCGGGTGCCCCAGGCGTAGGTCTGCTTGCGCAGCCCGAGGTAGAGGTGGGTCTCGGTGGACTCCACGCCGTCCACGGCGCGGATGCGGGTGACCAGGTCGAGCAGTTGGTCGTCGTCCTCGCAGACCACCTCGACGAGCAGGTCGACCGACCCGGCGGTGATGACCACGTAGTCGACCTCGGTGAACTCGGCGATCCGGTCGGCGACCAGGCGGGCGTCGCCCCCGGTCCGCACGCCGACCATGGCCTGCCGGGAGAAGCCGACCTGCAGCGGGTCGGTGACCGCGACGATCTGCATGACGCCGGCGTCGAGCAGCCGCTGCACGCGCTGGCGCACCGCGGCCTCGGACAACCCGACGGCGGTGGCGATGCGGGCGTAGGGCCGGCGGCCGTCCTCCTGGAGCTGCTCGATGATCGCGCGCGAGACGTCGTCCAGCACGAACTGTCCCCGGATGCTCACTGCCCCGCCTCCCCGCCAGCGGTCCGTCGTCCCGGCGGCTCCGGGCTCTGCGGATCGTATCCGGGGCCGGGCGCAGACGGGGTCCTCTGTACGGGTGGCTCCTCGCTACGATTCCGCCACCTCGGCCCCTCCCCCGACGACGGGATCCGCAGTCATGACCACCACCGAGCAGGACGTCACTCCTACTGGGCAGCCGGTCGGCGCGGACGCCGCCGCCAACCTGTGGCTGCACTTCTCGCGGATGGGCGCGTACCGCGACACCCCGCCGCCGGTCATCGTGCGCGGCCGCGGGGCGGAGATCTGGGACGACCGCGGCCGGCGCTACCTCGACGGGTTGTCCGGGCTGTTCGTCGTCCAGGCGGGGCACGGGCGCCGGCGACTGGCGGAGGCGGCCGCGCGGCAGGCGGAGGACCTGGCGTTCTTCCCGCTGTGGTCCTACGCGCATCCCACGGCGATCGAGCTCTCCCAGCGGCTGGCCGAGGCTGCGCCCGGCGACCTGAACCGCGTCTTCTTCACCACCGGCGGCAGCGAGGCGGTGGAGACGGCGTGGAAGGCGGCCAAGCAGTACTTCAAGCTGACCGGGAAGCCGGGCAAGACCAAGGTGGTCAGCCGGGCCGTCGCCTATCACGGGACGACGCAGGGCGCGCTGTCGATCACCGGCGTCCCGGCGCTCAAGGAGGCCTTCGAGCCACTGGTGCCCGGCACCTTCCGGGTGCCCAACACCAACATCTACCGGGCGCCGGTGTTCGGCGACGACCCGGAGGCGTTCGCCCGGTGGGCCGCCGACCAGATCGAGCAGGCGATCCTGTTCGAGGGGCCGGACACGGTGGCGGCGGTCTTCCTCGAGCCGGTGCAGAACGCCGGCGGCTGCTTCCCCCCGCCGCCGGGCTACTTCACCCGGGTGCGCGAGATCTGCGACCGGCACGACGTGCTGCTGGTCAGCGACGAGGTGATCTGCGCCTTCGGCCGGCTGGGCGCGACCTTCGCCTGCGACAAGTTCGGCTACGTGCCCGACATGATCACCTGCGCCAAGGGGATGACCTCCGGCTACTCCCCCATCGGCGCGATGATCGCCTCCGACCGGGTCGTCGAGCCGTTCCTGCGCTCGCGGGCGTCCTTCCCGCACGGCTACACCTTCGGCGGCCACCCGGTCAGCTGCGCGGTCGCCCTGGCCAACCTCGACCTGTTCGAGGAGGAGGGTCTCAACGAGCGGGTGCTGGACAACGAGGGCGCCCTGCGCGCCACGCTGGAGCAGCTGCTGGACCTGCCGATCGTCGGCGACGTCCGCGGCGACGGGTACTTCTACGGGATCGAGCTGGTCAAGGACGAGGCGACCAAGGAGACCTTCGACGCCGAGGAGTCCGAGCGGCTGCTGCGCGGGTTCCTCTCCGGCGCGCTGTTCGAGGCCGGCCTGTACTGCCGGGCCGACGACCGCGGTGACCCCGTCGTCCAGCTGGCCCCGCCGCTGATCTGCGGGCAGGCCGAGTTCGACGAGATGGAGCAGGTCCTGCGCGCGGTGCTGACGGAGGCCTGGGCGAGGCTCTGACCGGGCGGGGCGACGGGGTCCCTCACGGCCGCGCCTTCGGGGGCAGGGTGAGGACCTCGGCTCCGTCGGCGGTGATGGCGATCGTGTGCTCGCTGTGCGCCGTCCGGCAGCCCGTCGCGCTGCGCAGTGTCCAGCCGTCGGCGTCGGTGACGAGATCGGCGGTGTCGGCCATGACCCACGGCTCCAGCGCCAGCAGGAGTCCGGGCCGCAGCCGGTAGCCACGTCCGGGCCGGCCCGCGTTCGGGACGTGCGGGTCCTGGTGCATCGTCGAGCCGACGCCGTGGCCGCCGAACTCGGTGTTGACCCGGTACCCCGCCTCGCCGAGGACCGCGCCGATGGCGGCCGAGATGTCGCCGACGCGAGCGCCGGGGCGGGCCGCGGCGATCCCCGCGCTCAGCGCGCGCTCGGTCGCCCGGATCAGCGCCACGCTCTCCGCCGGCCGCGAGTCCCCCACGATGAAGCTGATCGCGGAGTCCGCGACGACCCCGCCGACAGAGACGGCGAGGTCGAGCGAGAGCAGGTCGCCGTCGGCCAGCGCGTGGTCGGAGGGCAGCCCGTGGAGCACCGCGTCGTTGACCGACGTGCAGATGTGGTGACCGAACGGCCCGCGCCCGAAGGACGGCGCGTAGTCGACGTAGCAGGACTGCGCACCGGCCTCGGTGATCATCTCCCGGGCCCACCGGTCGACGTCCAGCAGGTTGGTGCCCACCTGACAGCGGCTCTTGAGCGTCTGCAGGATGCCGGCGACCAGGGCGCCTGCCTCGCGGGCCCGGGGCAGCTCCGTCGCGTCCAGGATCTCGATCATCGGTTTCCTCCCCCGCGGGCCGTACAACTATCCCGGTAACAGTATCCCGGTATTAGAATCGGCGCCGTGGTCCGGTTGCCGCTCACCCCGGCCGAGGTCGAACGCGGCCAGCGTCTTGGCGCCCTCCTGCGCCGCGCCCGGGGGGAACGCTCGATGCTCACCACCGCGCTGGAGGCAGGGGTCTCACCGGAGACCCTCCGCAAGATCGAGTCCGGTCGCGTCGCCACCCCGGCCTTCCCGACCGTGGCCGCGATCGCCGACGTGCTGGGCCTCTCCCTCGATGCGCTGTGGGCGCAGGTCAACCAGTCCAGCGGCGGCGTCGAACCCGCACGATCGGGTCGCGACCCAGGCGCGCGGTTGGTCTCGTAACCGGGTCGGGGCGACCCCGGCCGCGGCAGGACCGCGACATGGAACGCGTGCTCGGCATCGGCGGCTACTCCCTGCGCGCCACCGATCCGGCGTCCCTGGGTGCGTGGTACCGGGACTGCCTGGGCCTGGACGCCGACGAGCACGGCCTGTGGCGTCAGGACGCCGGGGTGACGGTGTTCCCGACCTTCGAGGCCGACACCGAGCACTTCGCGCCCGCACCCAGCAGACCATGCTCGACTCCCGCGTCCGCGACCTGGACGCGATGCTCGCCCAGTTGCGGGCGGAGGGAGCGGACGTGGCCCCGGAGACCCAGGACATGGCCGGCATCGGTCGGTAGGGAGAGCCGCACCGGTGCCCAGTGCCCGCACGCTCGCCGAGTCCGCCTCCTACTCGCCGTGCTGCCGGCGCACCATCTCGGTGATCCAGATCGGCGCGAACGGTGACGTGCAGTTCGGTGGCGTCGGGTAGTCCTTCAGCACCTCCAGGCGCTCGCCGATGTCGATGGCCCGGGCGCGGTGCTCGGCGTGCTCGATCCCGATCTGGGCCAGGCAGTGGTTCATCGCCCACTGCAGGCGGTCCGGCGCGCCGCTCATCTCCGCCTCGATGGTGTCGAGGAGCCCGGGCAGGTCAAGGCCCTCGGGGGCCTTCGCCACCCGCTCGGTGGTCAGCGCCCAGCCGGCGCTGGCGACCACCGGGTCCGCGTCGGCGAACCAGGCCAGGCGCAGCTCCTCGGCGTGCGGGCTCTTCTCGACCACGTAGTTCACGAGCCAGTCGTGCACCTTGGGCGTGCGGGCCTGGCGCAGCATGGTGTCCAGCTCGTCGCGCTCGAACGCCTTGGGCCGGCAGATCAGGAAAGCCAGCAGCCGCGCCGCGCTGTCGTCGGTCGCCCACAGCTCGCGGGCGAGGTCCTGCTGGGTCTTGAGCCGCTTGGCGAGCGCGCGCAGCTGGGTGAGGTTCACGCCGTGGTCGTCACCGTGCCGGGCGTTGACCTCGCGGATCCGGGGCTCCTCGAGCTCGGCCAGCTCGGCCATCACCTCGGCCGCCGTCGTCCGGGTCGCCGCCGTCTGGGTCATCCCAGTCTCCTGTCGATCCGTGGGGCGTCCAGCCCGTGACGAGGGGGTCGGTCTGCTGTGCAGGTGCTGCGCGGACACGCCGCGGGAGCAGTAGATGATGCCGGTACGACACCCCGGTCGGCCACCAGCGCACCGGCCCCCTCGTGACCGTCGCTCGGCTCACTCGACGGTGAGTACGGCTGACGAGGGTGATGGCATGGGTCCATTTCCCACTGCGAGCACTGACTCAGGCGGACGGAGGAGTGGGGTCACGGCCACACGGTCACGCCCGGGCCGGATCACGGGTGTCGCGCTTCCCGTGGTGCACCATCAACGACAGTTGACGGGCGGGTTCCATCAACGTAGGTTGATGTGCATGGCCGAACTGGATGCCCTGCCTGCGCCGGAGCACCCGGAGGCGGCGCTGGCCGCCGTGGTCGCCCTGCGCCGGCTGGCGGCCCGGCTGGAGGTCGCCGCGGTGGTCGAGGCGATCGCTCAGGGCTGGACGTGGGCCCAGGTCGGCGAGGCACTGGGCATCAGCGCCCAGGCCGCGCACAAGAAGTTCGCATCCGAGGTCCGCGCCCGGCGCGGCCGCTGATCAGGGGGGATGACCGATGGGGATCGTCAACGCGGTGCGGGACATGCGCACGATCAAGCGGCTGCTCACCCAGGCCGAAGCCGAGGCGCGCAGCGGCGGGGAGCAGACGCCCGGACCGGAGCACCTGCTGCTTGCCGCCACGGCCCTGCCCGACGGCAGCGCCGCCCGTGCCCTGGAACGCCTCGGCGTCGACTCGCAGCGGTTGCGCACCGCGATCGAGGAGGCGCACGAGGGCGCGCTGGCCGCAGTGGGGATCGAGGACCGCTCTGGCGGAGCCGCCGGACTGCACAGCCCGGCCACCGGCGCCTTCCGCTCGACGCCCCAGGCGCAGCAGGTCTTCCAGGAGGCCGTCGCGCTGTCGAAGTCGACGAAGCCGTCTGGGCTGAAGGGCGCGCACGTCGTCGCGGCGACCACCCGTCTGGAGCACGGGACCACGGCCCGGGCCCTCGCTGCCCTCGGCGTGGACCGCGACCGCCTCCGTGAGGTCGCCTGCGCCGAGGCCGGGATCAGCTGAACGTTCGACCTCCTCGGAGATCTGATGAGTGGCGTGACCGGAGGACTGTTCGGCAACTGGCTGCGGAAGCGGCGCGCAGAGCGACTCCGGCGGAACACCACCGGTGATGACCCATCCATCACCCTCATCAGCCGTACTCACTCGACGGTGAACGTGCCCAGGACCGACCCGGTGCTCGGGTCCCCGAGGTACAGGAGCGCGGGGCCGGGCGTCGCGGTGTCGGGGACCTGGAAGCGCAGGGTGGCGCGGTAGCGGTCCCCGGAACCGGTCACGGTGCCGACCCGCGTGTTGGTCTGCTCCCGGACGAAGTAGACCGGCACGTCGCGCCGGGCGCGTTCCTCGTCGGCGCCGCCGTGGTCGTTGCAGCCCTCGCGCAGCCACTCGACGGTCAGCTCGGTCGACGTCAGCGCGGCACCTCGATCCGGGGAGAGGCCGACGAGCTGGAGACCGACGCAGGAGGCAGCACCGCCGGCCGTGGCGCCGTGGCCGCACGCCGAGGCGAGCAGGACAGGGGCGAGCAGGGCCGGGGCGAGCAGGGCCGGGGCGAGCCGGACGGGGGCGAGCCGGACCTGGGCGATGGCCGACCACGTCCGGCGCACGGCTCCTCCTCGGTCGGCGTGGTCCCGACCGCCGCAGTCTCCGCCATCCGCCCTGTCGCGGGGTGCAGCGGGGGACCCGTGTCCGGATCGAGACCGAGCGGCGACCGGGCGTCTCGTGCGAACTCAGTGACCCGTGAGGGCGGTCATCGCCCGGTCGAGCAGGCGGGCCGGGCGGCCGGTGCGCCGCTCGCGGTCGTCGACGAGCCCGGCCAGGCCGATCCCGGCGTTGACGCCGAGCCAGCGCACGGGCTCGGGCTCGAACCGGGGCGAGCGGTGCCCGACCCAGGGCAGCCGGACCAGCTCGCTGTCCCGCCCGGTGACCAGGTCGGCGAGCGTCCGACCGGCGAGCGCGGCCAGCGCCACGCCGTCCCCGCTGTAGCCGCCGGCGTGGGCCAGCCCGGTGCCGGGGTCGTAGCCGACCGACGGCCACCGGTCCCGCGGCACGCCGAGCACGCCGCCCCACCGGTGCGTCACCGCGACGCCGGCGAGCGCCGGGAACAACTCGACCAGCGAGCGCCGCAGCGCGTCGTGCACGCCGCGGGCCCGCTCGGCGGACGGCGAGGTCCGCGACCCGAAGCGGTAGGGCGCGCCGCGACCGCCGAACACGATCCGGCCGTCCCGGGTGCACTGGGCGTAGACGAGCAGCCGGCGGGCGTCGCCCAGCGTCTCCCGGCCGGTCCAGCCGATCTCCGCCCGGACCTCGGCCGGCAGCGGCTCGGTGGCCAGCACCAGCGAGTGCACCGGCAGCAGCGTGCGGCGGTGGCCGGGCAGCCCGGGCGTGTACCCCTCGAGCGCCCGGACCACCACGCGGGCCCGCACCTCCCCCGCGGCGGTGCGGACCCGGTGCGGGGCGATCCCGGTCACCGGCGTCCCCTCGTGGACGACGACACCCCGCCGCTCCACCGCGTCGGCCAGCCCGCGGACCAGCCGGGCCGGGTCGAGGGCGGCGCAGTGCGGGGTGAACGTGGCGCCGAAGACCCCGTCGGCGGCCACCCGTGCCCGGGCCTCCGCGCGGGGGAGCCAGCCCAGGTCCTCCTCGCCGCGACCCCGGTGCCGTGCCGCCGCCACCTCCGCGCGCAGCCGCCGGGCCTGCAGCTCCGAGGTGGCCAGGCACAGGTAGCCGCCCTTGTCGGCCCGCGCGTCGATCCCCTCCGCGTCGGCCACCCGCAGCACGTCGTCGACGGTGTCCTCGGCGGCGCGCCGCCAGGCGGCGGCCGCGGCCGGGGACGACGCGGCGGCCACGGCGTCCTCCTCGACCGGCAGCAGGCCCGACAGCCAGCCGCCGTTGCGGCCGGAGGCGCCGAACCCGGCGAACTCCCGCTCCAGCACGACGATCCGCAGGCCCGGATTCCGCCGGGCGAGGGAGTAGGCGGTCCACAGGCCGGTGAACCCGCCGCCGACGACGGCGACGTCGGCCTCGGTCGGCCCGGTCAGTGCCGGCCGCCGGCGCTCGAGCTCCCCGGCGGGCAGCGTGTCGTGCCAGAGGGACAGCGAGCGCGGCGGCCTCATCCCTCGTCGGTCGTCGCGGGCACGCACAGGACGGGGCGATCGGACAGGTGCAGCAGCTTGTGTGACACCGACCCGAGGAACGCGCCGCGCAGCGGGCTCTCGCCCCGCGTGCCGACGACGATCACCCGGCCGTCGTGCCGGTGCGCGGCGTCGACCAGCGCCTGGGCGGGCTTCTCCGAGAGCACCTCGACCACCGTCGCGACGCCGGCCGCCTCGGCCTCCTCCACCGCGTGCGACACCGCCGTCCGGCCCAGCTCGGTGATCGCCCGCTGGTGGGCCTGGAACTCCTCCCCCATCCCACCCGGCGGCTCGACGCCGTAGACCAGGACCAGCGGCTCGTCGAACCGGGCGGCCAGCGAGATCGCCATCCGCAGGGCCGGCCGCGACCCCGGCGACTCGTCGTACCCGAGGACGATGCTCACTGCTCGACTCCGGGCTCGTTCCGCTCCTCGCTCACCGGCGCTCGCGATGCTCGCTCGCCCGTCGTCCTCGCGGTGCTCACCGGAGGTCCTCGTCGACCTCGATGCGGTCCCCGGCGATCCCGGGCCGCTCCTGCCAGTACCGGCCGTCCTTCGTCCGCCAGACGAACATCAGCACGACGCCGACGAGGAAGATGCCGACGCCGATGACCAGCGGTGGCCCGACCCCGAGCCATGCCTGCCCGGTGTAGGAGTTCGCCGGGTCGGAGATGTCGCGGATCGCCAGCACCAGCAGCCAGATCAGCAGCCCGGCGCCGACGAGCGGGCCCACGCCGATGAGCAGGAACGACGACACGCTGCGGGTCAGCTGCCGGCGGTGGTAGACCGCGCAGGCGATGCCGGTCAGCGCGTAGTAGAAGGCGATCAGCAGCGACAGGGCGGTGATCGAGTCGAACAGCGCGTTCTCGCTGAGCAGGCTGACCGCCACGAACCACACGCTGGCGATGCCGCCCACCCACCAGGTCGAGACGTCCGGTGTGCGGTGCCGCGGCGAGATGTGGCCGAAGCGGCGCGGGAACGCGTGCCGCCGCGCCATCGACAGCCCGGTGCGCGAGGCGGGCAGGATCGTCGTCTGGGTCGAGGCGATCGCCGCCGTGGCCACGGCCAGCAGGACCACCCAGTCCCAGCCGCCCATCACCTCGGTGGACAGCAGCGCGAAGATCGCCTCCTCCTCGTCCGCGTTCTCCGCGAGGTAGTCGGTGCCCGCGAAGGCGAGGACGGCGATGGCGACGCCGACGTAGGTGACCAGCAGGACGATCGTGGAGGCGATCGCGGCCCGGCCCGGCGTGGACGTCGAGTCGCGGGTCTCCTCGGTGAGGTTGACCGCCGACTCCCAGCCCCAGTAGGCGAACACGCCGAGCAGCAGGCCGCCGGACAGCGCCGCCCCGCCGGCGCCGAACGGGTTGAGCCAGCTCCAGCTCGGGTCCAGGCCGCCGAGCGGGCTGTTCCCGGTGACGCCGCGGACGATCGCCACCGCGGCGAACACCAGCAGGGCGAGGGTCTGGGCGATGATCAGCCCGTTCTGCAGGCGCGCCGACAGCTCGGTGCCCAGCACGCAGATCCAGGTCATCAGCAGGATGAGCGCGACGGTGAGCACGAGGACGACCACGGTGTTCTCCGCGAGCGAGTCCAGGTTCAGCGTCCGCAGCGTGAAGACGACGCCCACGTTGGCCAGCGACCCGATGATCAGGACGCCGGTCATGGTGATCGCCCAGCCGCCGATCCAGCCGGCCCACGGCCCCATCGCCCGCGTCACCCAGGAGAACGTCGTCCCGCAGTCGGGGTCGACCCGGTTGAGCGCGGCGAAGGCAGAGGCGATCAGCAGCATCGGCACGAACGAGGCCAGCAGCACGCCGGGCGTGTTGACCCCGGTGAGCGCGACGAGCGCGCCGATGATGGCCGCCAGCGAGTACGCCGGCGAGGTGGACGCCAGCCCGATGACGAGGGCGTCGACGAAGCCGATCGCGCCCGGGCGGAGGGTCGCCTCCGTGTCCGGGCGGACGGCGGGATTCGCGGGCTCCGCGCTCATGCGACGGTTATCGCAGCAGAACGGCGTGTCGGCAAGGGTTTGCCGGTCTCAACCCTGGGACGACCACGGAAGTAGTGGCTAGGGTGGCCGCCACCTGTGGAGGTGGGAGATGCGCATCCTGCTCGTCGGCGCCGGCGGGGTCGGCAGCGCGGTCGCCGCGATCGCGGCCCGCCGGGGGTTCGTGCAGCGGCTGGTCGTCGGCGACTACGACCTCGCCCGCGCGGAGAAGGCGGTCGTCGCGACCGGCGACCCGCGGTTCGTGGCGGCCCGGGTGGACGCGAGCGACGAGGACGGCGTCCGCGCGCTGCTGGCCGAGCACCGCTGCGACGCGCTGCTCAACGCGACCGACCCGCGCTTCGTCATGCCGCTGTTCCGCGCCGCGCTGGCCGCCGGCGTGCACTACCTGGACATGGCCATGTCGCTGTCCCGCCCGCACCCGGAGCGGCCCTACGAGCAGACCGGGGTGAAGCTCGGCGACGAGCAGTTCGCCCTCGCCGGCGAGTGGGAGGCGGCCGGCCGGCTGGCCCTGGTCGGCATCGGGGTGGAGCCGGGGCTCTCCGACGTCTTCGCCCGCTACGCCGCCGACCACCTGTTCCGCGAGATCGACGAGCTCGGCGTCCGGGACGGCTCGGACCTCACGGTGCGCGGCTACACGTTCGCGCCGTCGTTCAGCATCTGGACCACGATCGAGGAGTGCCTCAACCCGCCCGTGGTGTGGGAGCGCGACCGCGGCTGGTTCACCACCGAGCCGTTCAGCGAGCCGGAGGTGTTCGACTTCCCCGAGGGCATCGGCCCGGTGGAGTGCGTCAACGTGGAGCACGAGGAGGTGCTCCTCATGCCGCGGTGGGTCGACGCGAGACGGGTCACCTTCAAGTACGGGCTCGGGTCGGAGTTCATCGACGTCCTCAAGACGCTGCACAAGCTGGGCCTGGACTCCACGACGCCGGTGCGGGTCCGGGACGTCGAGGTCTCCCCCCGCGACCTGGTCGCCGCCGCGCTGCCCGACCCCGCGGGGCTCGGTGACCTGATGACCGGCAAGACCTGCGCCGGCCTGTGGGTCAGCGGCACCGGCACCGACGGCAGCCCGCGGCAGGTGTACCTGTACCACGTCGTCGACAACGCCTGGTCGATGGCCGAGTACGGCTCCCAGGCGGTGGTCTGGCAGACCGCGGTCAACCCCGTGATCGCCCTGGAGCTGCTGGCGACCGGGCTGTGGCAGGGGCGCGGGGTGCTGGGCCCGGAGGCCTTCGACGCGGTGCCCTTCCTCGACCTGCTCGTCGCCTACGGGTCCCCCTGGGGGATGCGCGAGGGAGGCTGAGAAAGGACCCCCTTGCCCCCCGCCGCTCGCAAGCTCGCGACGGGACCCTGCAAGGGGGCCACTCCCGGCCGGTCAGCTCGTCAGTCGACCGTCTCGACCAGCCGGCGCAGCTCCGCGGTGACCACGCAGCCGCGGGCCACGACGTCGTCCCGCGCCGCGGCGGCCTGCTCGCACACGGCCCGGAACCGGGCCAGCGCGGGGGCGTGCCGCTCGGCGAACCGCTGGACGTCGCCGTCCGCGTCGCGCAGCAGCGCACCGGCCAGCGCGACCCGGTGCCGGTCGAGCTCGTCGCGCAGCGCGGCCCGGGCGGCGACCACCCAGTGCGAGTCCCCCGGCTGCTCCGCCGTCCAGCCGCGCAGCCGCGGCAGCTCGAGCAGCTCGCCCACCGCCGCGTGCGCCGCCACGACCTCGCCGATCCCCGACCCCGTGTCGCGGGTGAGCGCGGCGAGGTCGACCAGCTCGGCCTGGGCGCCCAGGACGGCGACCCGCTCGGCGAGCTCCGGCGGCGCCCCGGCCGCGGCCAGCTCCGCCCGCAGCGCGCGGGCGCGGTCGCCCTCGACGCCGGGCCGGTCCAGCCAGGTGGCCGGCGGGAGCTCGGCGACGACGGCGGCCAGCGCGGGTGCCGAGGCGGTCAGCCGCGCCGGGTCGGGGTGCGCCCGCAGCAGCCGGTCGGCGGTGCGCTCGGTCGCCGCCTGCAGCTCGGGCAGCGCCAGCCGCTCCACCGCCAGCGGCACCTCACCCCCGACGAGGCCGTCGACGAGGGCCCACACCGGGTCGAGCGCCAGCACCCGCGTGGCCACCGTGTAGGCGCGCGCGGCGACCGCGGTCGGGACGCCGTGCCGCTCCTCCAGCCGCAGCAGGAAGCCCGGGCCCACCCGGTTGACCAGGTCGTTGGCCAGCTGGGTCGCGGTGATCTCCCGCGCCAGCGGGTGGCCGGCCACCCGGTCGGGCCAGCGCTCGCGCACCGCCCGGGGGAAGTAGGCCGACAGCACCCCGGCCAGCGACGGGTCGTCGGGCAGGTCGCCGGCCAGCAGCTCCTCGCGCACCAGGTTCTTCGAGTGCGCCAGCAGCACCGCCGCCTCCGGACGGGTCAGCCCGGACCCGGACCGGCGCAGCCGCTCGATCTCGGCCTCGCCCGGCAGCTGCTCGAGGCCGCGGTCGAGGCCGGCCTGCCGCTCCAGGTCGCTGATCAGCCGGGCGTGCCGGTCGAGCAGGAAGGGGGCCTGCGCCGCGCAGACCGACAGCGCCCGGGCCTGCAGCGCGTTGTCGGCCAGCACCGCGGCGGCCACCTCGTCCGCCACCTCGCGCAGCGCCGCGTCCCGGTCGGCGCGCGGCACCCCCGCCAGCAGGATCTTGAGGTTGACCTCGCGGTCGGAGGTGTCGACCCCGGCGGAGTTGTCGATGAAGTCGGTGTTCAGCGCGACCCCGCGCCGCGCGGCGGCCACCCGGGCGCGCTGGGTCAGGCCCAGGTTGCCGCCCTCGCCGACGACCCGGCAGCGCAGCTCCCCGGCGGTCACCCGCACCGCGTCGTTGGCGCGGTCGCCGACCTGCGCGTCGGTCTCGTCGTCGGCCCGGACGTAGGTGCCGATGCCGCCGTTCCACAGCAGGTCGACCGGCGCCCGAAGCACCGCCCGGACCACCTCGGCCGGGGACAGCGCCTCGGCGTCCACGCCGAGCCGGGCCCGCACCTGCGGGGACAGCGGCACGCTCTTGGCGTCCCGCCGGAACACGCCCCCGCCCGAGGAGAGGACGGCGCGGTCGTAGTCGTCCCACGACGAGCCGGCCAGGCCGAACAACCGGCGGCGCTCGGCCGCGGACCGGGCCGGGTCGGGGTCCGGGTCGAGGAACACGTGCCGGTGGTCGAAGGCGGCCACCACCCGCAGCCGGTCGGACAGCAGCATGCCGTTGCCGAACACGTCGCCGGACATGTCGCCGATCCCGACGACGGTCAGCTCCCCGTCCGGGTCGACGCCGAGCTCGCGCAGGTGGCGGCGCACCGACACCCACGCGCCGCGGGCGGTGATGCCCATGGCCTTGTGGTCGTAGCCGGTCGAGCCGCCGGAGGCGAACGCGTCGCCCAGCCAGAAGCCGCGGCGCTCGGCCACCTCGTTGGCCAGGTCGGAGAAGCTCGCCGTCCCCTTGTCGGCGGCCACGACCAGGTAGGGGTCGGGCCCGTCGTGCACCACGGTGCGGGCCGGGTGCACCACCCGGTCGCCGTCGCGGTCGTCGGTGACGTCGAGCAGGGCGCCGACGAAGGTGCGGTAGGCCTCGGCCACGCGCTCCTGCACCTGTGCGCGGTCCAGCCCGCGCAGGTCGCCGCGGACGACGAACGCGCCCTTGGCCCCCGCGGGCACGATGACGGCGTTCTTCACCATCTGGGCCTTGACCAGGCCGAGCACCTCGGTGCGGAAGTCCTCGGGCCGCTCCGACCAGCGCAGCCCGCCGCGGGCGACCCGGGCGCCGCGCAGGTGCAGCCCCTCCATCGTCGGCGCGCACACGAAGGTCTCCACCTCCGGCCGCGGCGCGGGCAGCAGGTCCAGGTCGCGGGAGGCGATCTTCAGCGCCAGCGCCGGCCGGGGCGCGCCCTCGGCGTCCACCTGGTAGCGGTTGGTGCGCACCACGGCGGCGAGCACGTCGCGCAGGCCCCGCAGGATGCGGTCCTGGTCGAGGCTGGTCGTGCGGGTGAGCAGCTCGGCGAGGTGCGCGGCGGCCGACGCGGCGGCCGCGGGGTCGACGGCGTCCGGGGCGTGGCGGGCGGCGAAGTGCGCCAGCAGCGCGCGGGCGAAGCCCGGGGCGGCGAGCACCGTCTCCTCGACGTAGCCGCGGGACAGCCCCAGGCCGACCTGCGCCAGGTAGCGGCAGGCCGCGCGGAGCACGGCGACGTCCCCGACCGGCAGCCCCGTCCCCACGGTGAGCCGGGACAGCCCGTCCAGCTCGGTCTCCCCCGCCCAGGCCGCGGCCAGCGCCTGCTCCAGCCGGGGCAGCGCCGCCGCGGCGGCGCTGCCGGGCGGGAGCAGAAGCTCCAGCCGGGACGCCGGGGCGCCGTCGTCCCCCGCGACGGCGACGGCGTCGGCCACCCGCACCCCGAGCCGGTCGAGGACCGGCACGACGTCGGCCAGCAGTGGCCGGTCGCCGGGCCAGGTGACCAGGCCCTGGACGCGGTCGCCGGACCGGCCCGGCTCCGGCCGCAGGGTCAGCCGCCGGCGGTGTCCATCGGCCGGCTTCCGCGACCCGGTCCGCTCCTCGCTCGCCGGCGCTCGCTGCGATGCTCCCGGGTCTGTCATCCGGCGGCCGGCCACCGGGGCGCTCACCGGCCCGGGACGTGCTCGTCGAACACCGCGTCGAGGACGTCGAGCGCCTCGGTCAGCAGGTCCTGCCCGATGACCAGCGGGGGCAGGAACCGCAGCACGTTGCCGAAGGTGCCGGCGGTCAGGGTGATGACCCCCTGCGCGTGGCAGGCCCGGGAGATCGCGGTGGTCAGTGCCGCGTCGGGCGTGGTCGTGCCGGGCTCCACCAGCTCGACGGCGATCATCGCGCCGCGGCCGCGCACGTCGCCGATCACGCCGGTGCGCTCCTGCAGCGCCCGCAGCCGGGGCAGCATGGTGGCCTCGATGGCGCGGGCGGCCCCGGCGAGGTCCTGCTCCTGCATGGTCCGGATGGTGGCCAGCGCGGCGGCGCAGGCGACCGGGTTGCCGCCGTAGGTGCCGCCGAGGCCGCCGGTGTGGACGGCGTCGAGCAGCTCGGCGCGGCCGGTCAGCCCGGCCAGCGGCATGCCGCCGGCGATGCCCTTGGCCGTGGTGACCAGGTCCGGGACGACGCCCTCGTGCTCGGAGGCGAACCAGGCGCCGGTGCGGCAGAAGCCGGTCTGCACCTCGTCGGCGATGAACACCGCGCCCGAGCGGGCGCACCAGTCGGCCAGGGCCGGCAGGAAGCCCGGCGCCGGGACGACGAAGCCGCCCTCGCCCTGGATCGGCTCGATCAGCACGGCGGCGACGTTGTCCGCGCCGACCTGCGACTCGATCAGCGAGATCGCGCGGGCGGCGGCCTGCTCCCCGGTCATGCCCGGCTCGTCGCGGAACGGGTAGGACATCGGCACCCGGTACACCTCGCCGGCGAACGGCCCGAACCCGTGCTTGTAGGGCATGTTCTTGGCGGTCAGCGCCATCGTGAGGTTGGTGCGGCCGTGGTAGGCGTGGTCGAACACGACGACGGCCGAGCGGCGGGTGGCCACCCGGGCCACCTTGACCGCGTTCTCCACGGCCTCGGCGCCGGAGTTGAACAGCGCCGAGCGCTTCTCGTGGTCGCCGGGGGTGAGCCGGGCCAGTTCCTCGCAGACGGCGACGTAGCCCTCGTACGGCCCGACCATGAAGCAGGTGTGGGTGAAGGCGGCGACCTGTGCCTGCACCGCGGCGACGACCTCCGGGGAGGCGTGCCCGACGCTGGTGACGGCGATCCCCGAGCCCAGGTCGATGAGGGAGTTGCCGTCGACGTCGACGACCACGCCGCCGCCGGCGCGCTCGACGTAGACCGGCAGGACGCTGCCCACGGCGGAGGTGACCGCGTCCGCCCGGCGGGCGGCCAGTTCCCGCGACCGGGGGCCGGGCACCTCGGTGACCAGCCGCCGCTCCTGCGCGACGGGATCGGTTCCGGTGAGCACGTCGGTCATCTCCAGCTCCTCGCAGCCCGGCCACCCCGTCGGGGCGGCATCCGGCGTCCAGCGTGGGCTCCCGGGGGCGCCGTCGGTACCGTCCACTGCGGCGTCCCGAAGGCGTCCTGGTGTCCACACCGTCGAGAGGTCTGCCGTGCCGGTCACCGTCGCGACGCTGCTGGGCACCGCCTCCCTGGAGCTGACGCTGCACACCCGCGCCGCCGCGGTGGACCGGCCCCTCGCCTGGGTGCACGTCAGCGAGCTGGTGGACCCCACCCCGTTCCTCGAGGGCGGCGAGCTGCTGCTCAGCACGGGCCTGGCGCTCCCGGCCGACGCGGCGGGTCAGCGGGACTACGTGCGGCGGCTGGCCGGAGCGGGCGTGGTCGCCCTCGGGCTGGGCACCGGCCTGAGCCTGCCCGCGGTGCCGGAGGAGCTGGTCACCGCGGCCGACGCGCACGGTCTCGCCGTCCTGGAGGTGCCCCGGCAGACGCCGTTCATCGCGCTGTCGCGCGCGGTCTCCAGCGCGCTGGCGGCGGAGGAGTACGCGGCGGTCACGCGGACCTCGGCGGTCCAGCAGGAGCTCACCCGCGCCGCGGTCGCCCCCGGGGCGCCGGCCACCGTCGTCGACCGGCTCGCCCGGCACCTCGGCGGGTGGGCGCTGCTCGTCGACGCCGTCGGGACGCCGCTGGAGGCGGCGCCGCCCGCGGCCCGGTCCCGCGCCGGCGCGCTGGCCCCGGCCCTCGACCGGCTGCGCGGGACCCGTCCCCCGGCCGGTGCGGCGCTCACCCGCCCCGACGAGACGGTGCTGCTGCAGTCGCTGGGCACCGGCACGCGCACCCGCGGGTTCCTCGCCGTCGGGCGCCCCGGGCCGTTCCCCGCCGCCGACCGGCACGTCGTCAACGCCGCCGCACTGCTGCTGACCCTGCGGCTGGAGCAGTCCCGGGCGCTCGACAGCGCCACCGCCGCGCTGCGGGCCGCGCTGCTGCGGCTGCTGCTCGCCGGGGAAGAGGCGGCGGTCGCCCCGGCCGTCGCCGCGCTCGGCGACCGGCTGCCGACCGAGCCGGTGCGCCCGCTCGCCGTGCTCGGCAGCGCCGAGCAGCGGGCCGCCGCCGTCGACGTGGCCGCCGACGCCGCAGCGCAGGACCGGGAGCCGGTGTTCTCCGCGGAACTGGACGACGCCCTCGTCGTCCTGGTCGCCGCCGACGGGCCGCTGGACCGGCGGCTGGCCGTCCTGCCCGAGCGGGTGCCGGGAGCCGTCGTCGGGACCGCGCCGCCCGCCCCGTGGGGCCGGCTGGCCGAGGGCGTGCGGCAGGCCCGGCAGGCCGCCGAGCACGGGCGGGCGACGGGCCGGCCGGTCACCGCCTTCGCCGACCTCGCCGGCCGGGGCCTGGCCGCGCTGCTCGACCGCGAGGCCACCACCGCGTTCGCCGAGGCCGCGCTGGCCCCCCTGGTCGCCGCCGACCGGGCCGGGCCCGGCGAGCTCGTCGAGTCGCTGCGGGCGTGGCTGGCCGCCCACGGCCAGTGGGAGCCCGCCGCCGCCCACCTCGGCGTCCACCGGCACACGCTGCGCAAGCGCATCCACCGGGTGCAGGAGCTGCTCGGCCGCGACCTGGACTCCCCCGGCGTCCGCGCCGAGCTGTGGCTGGCCCTGCACCCGCCCACCGGCTGACCGGAGTGTGGGAGTGCAGGTTTCCTGCACTCCCAC
>NZ_JBJGYS010000011.1:0-139514 GCF_054050115.1 Geodermatophilus sp. SYSU D00708
CCCACCGCCTGAGGCGGTGGGGCGCTGCTGCGTTCGGCCCCGTCCAAGGCACCGCCGCGAGCTTGCGAGCGGCGGGGAGGACGGGGTCCTCTCTCAGGCGTTGGGCCGCTTGCCGTGGTTGGCCTTGTTCCCCTTGCGGGAGCGCCGCTTGCGTCCACGCTTGGACATCGCTGCCCTCCTCTCCTCGCTGCTGCTGCGGGCCCGGTCGCGGGCCCCTGGATCCCTCCGGGCGCCGGGGACCGCGAGCGTGCGGGACCGGCGAACCCGTCAAGCTGACCCCTCCAGCCTCTCACGACCTCGCCCGCCACCCTCCCTCTGGCGGGGAAGGCCCGTGGCGGGTGAGGCTGGGCACGGCACGCGCACCATCGGGAGAGGGTCGGCACGGTGGCACAGGTCGGGATCGAGAGCGTCCTCGTCGCGGGGCGGGGCCCTGTGGCGTGCGCGGTGATGGCCGCCTGCACGCGGCTGGACGTCAAGACGGTCGCCGTCCACTCCGAGGCCGACCGCTCCGCGCGCCACGTCCGGCTGGCCGACGACGCGATCCTGCTCGGCCCGGCGCCGGCCGCGGAGTCCTACCTCGCGGTCGACCGGATCGTCGAGGCCGCCCGCCGCAGCGGCGTGGCCGCCGTCCTGCCCGTGCCGCCGGCGCTGGCCGGCAACGCGCGGCTCGCCGGGGCCGTCGTCGCCGCCGGGCTGACCTGGGTGGGGCCGTCGGCGGCTGTCCTGGAGCGCCTCGGCGGGGACGGCGTCGAGCCGGCCAGCGAGCGGGGGTTCCTCGCCTGGGTCACCGACGCGGGCCTGCACGCCACCACGCCGGTCTGTCGCGACCGGGCCGCCGGCATCGCACGCGTCTCGTGGACGCCGGACGAGCCGGTCGAGCTGCCCCCGGCCGCCAAGCGGCTGGCCGAGGTGGGCTGGCGCGGCCTGGCGACCGTCGGCATCGCGCCCGACGGCGAGCTCGCCGAGGTGGCCGCCGGGTTCTCCCTGGACATGGCCGTGCTGGAGCGCGCGCACGGGGTGGACGCCGTCGAGCTCGCGCTGCGCAGCGCCGCCGGGGGCCGGGCCGCGGCGGACCCGGGCCCGGGACGGACGCCGCGGAAGGCGGTCGCCGTCCAGCTGCGGTCGACCCTGCCGCCGGGCACCGCCGGTCGGGTCACCGGCCGGCTGCCGCAGACCGCCTTCCGCCAGGGGGACGCAGCCGACGTCGAGGTGGTGGCCGTCAGCGGCTACGAGCCCGGCGACCGGCTCGACGGCTGGTACGACGCGCTGCTGGCCACGGTCAGCGCCGGTGCCGCCGACACCGCGACGGCCGCGCGGGCGGCCAGCGAGGTGCTCACCGGGCTGCCGGAGACCGGTGTCCCGCACGACGGCCCGGAGATCTGCCCGGTGCTCGACCGGCTGGCCGCCGGCCACCCCAGCCCCGCAGGCTGACGACCGGGCCCGGGTGCCCCGCGTGCTTGGATGGACCGCAGGTCAGCCCGGGAGGTGCAGGTGGCGGTCGAGGAGATCCACGCCGAGATGGTGTCGAGCGTCTGGAAGGTGCTCGTGCAACCCGGCAGCCAGGTCGTGGCCGGCGACACCCTGGTGATCCTCGAGTCGATGAAGATGGAGATCCCCGTCCTCACCGAGCGCGCCGGCACGGTCCGCGAGCTGCACGTCGTCGAGGGCGAGGTGCTCCAGGAGGGCGACCTCATCGCGACCGTCGACGACTGAAGGAGGACGGGCCGGCCCAGGACGGCGCCGCCTCAGAGGTCGAGGGCGTAGACGCGCAGGTCCACCCCGGGGACGGGTGACCAGTCGCGGGCCGCGAGCCGGGTGAAGCCCAGCCGTTCGTAGAGCCGGTGGGCTGTGGTCATCCGCGGGTCCGTGGAGAGCACCATCCGCCGCTTGCCGGCCGCGCGCGCCCGGTCCAGGCAGCCGGCCACCAGCCGCTCGCCGATGCCCAGACCCCGCTCCGCCGGGTCGACGACGAGCATGCGGAAAGCGGCCTCCTCGTCGGACTCGATCACCTCGCCGAAGTCGCCCTCGAGCACCAGCGCCACGCTGCCCAGCACCTGCCCGTCCCGGTCCCGGGCGACGAGCAGCTCCGCGCGCGAGGCCCGGCCCTCGACGTCGGCCAGCGCTGGCACGTACTCGGGCGGGGCCAGGCCGCCGTCGACGTACACGCGCACGGTCAGCTCGGCGATGGCCGCGAAGTCGTCGGGGCGCGCGGGCCCGACGGACACCGGCGGCTCGAGGGGCAGGGACGACGCGCCGGCGGGGGAGACCACGCCGGGGAGCCTAGGTGGGCCTAGGTGGGTCTTCCCTACCCTCGGGGACACCATGAGCAGCCTCTCCGAACGACTCACCCGCGGCTCGGCGTCCGCTCCGGCCCAGGTCGACCACGCCCGCCGGCTGGTCGCCGACTGGCAGCTGTTGTCCGACCTGTCCTTCGCCGACCTCACGCTGTGGGTTCCGCTGTCGTCGGGCGCGTGGTGGTGCGTGGCCCAGGTGCGGCCGCTGACCGCGCCGACCAGCCTGCCCGAGGACCTGGTCGGCTCGGAGGTCGAGGGTCCGGCCGCGGAGCCGTTCGAGGTCGCCCACCGCGAGGGCCGTCCGGTGACCGAGGGCGAGCCGGACTGGTCGGGGGCCACCCCACGCCGACGCGAGGTGATCCCGGTGCGGCACGACGGCGTCGTCGTCGCCGTCCTGGCCCGGGACACCAACCTCGCCGTGACCCGGGCGCCGTCCACCCTGGAGCTGACCTACCTCGACATCGCCGCCGACCTCTGCCTCATGGTGTCGGCCGGCACCTTCCCGCCGCAGAAGATCCTCGACGCCGAGCTCAGCCCGCGCGTGGGCGACGGCCTGGTCCGCCTGGACGGGGCCGGGCGCGCCGTCTACGCCAGCCCCAACGCCCTGTCGGCCTACCGCCGGATGGGGGTGACCGGGGACGTCGTCGGCGCCGACCTGGCACGGCTGACCCGGGACTCCGCGGCCGACCGCGTGGCCGGTGAGGCGGTCGCCGCCGGGATCCGCGCGGCGGTCCTGGGCCGGTTCCCCGACCCGATGGACGTCGAGGGCGTCACGGCCACGCTGCTCGTGCGCGCCCTGCCGCTGCAGGCCCCGGGCGCGGAGGAGGGTGCGCTGGTGCTGGTGCGCGACGTGACCGACGTCCGCCGGCGTGACCGGGCGCTCCTGACCAAGGACGCCACCATCCGCGAGATCCACCACCGGGTGAAGAACAACCTGCAGACGGTGGCGGCGCTGCTGCGGCTGCAGGCCCGCCGGATGACCGAGCCGGCGGCGCGGGAGGCGCTGGAGGAGTCGGTGCGCCGCGTGGCGTCGATCGCGGTGGTCCACGAGACGCTGGCCGGCAGCCGGGAGGACGTCGTGGACGTCGACGACGTGCTCGACCAGGTGCTGCCGATGCTGGGCGACCTGACCTCGGTGGGCCCGGCCGCGCGGACCCGGCGGGTGGGCCAGTTCGGCGAGCTGCCCGCGGTCGCGGCGACCCCACTGGTCCTGGCGGTCACCGAGCTGCTGCACAACGCCGCCGAGCACGCCTTCCCGGACGGCGTCCCGGGCAGCATCGAGCTGGTGGCCGAGCGCGAGGGCGACGACCTGGTCGTCCGGGTCCGGGACGACGGGCAGGGGCTGCCCGAGGGCTTCGACGTGGCCGCCAGCGAGGGCCTGGGCCTGCAGATCGTGCGGACGCTGGTCACCAGTGAGCTGGGCGGAGGGCTGACCATGGGCAGCCCGTCCACCGGCCGGCCGGGGACCGAGGTGGTGCTCACCCTGCCCGGCGCCGGCCGCCTCCGGCGGTGAGGGCGTGCCGGGGACGGCACCTCGGCATGACGACCGTGAAACAGCCGCGAGGCCGGCCGGGGACGTCCCCGGACCGGCCTCGTGACGGTTCCGTGTGGCGGTGCCGGGCGGCAGGCCCGGAGCCGGATCGCGGTGGGTTCAGGCGGTGTGCACCCGAGTACGAGCCTGGCGCCGCTTGAGCGCGCGCCGCTCGTCCTCGGAGAGCCCACCCCAGACGCCGGAGTCCTGACCCGAGCGCAGGGCCCAGTCCAGGCAGGACTCCACGACCGGGCAGCGCCGGCACACACCCTTGGCCTGCTCGATCTGCCCGAGAGCCGGACCGCTCGTCCCGATGGGGAAGAACAGCTCCGGGTCCTCGTCGCGGCAGAGCGCGCGGTGGCGCCAGTCCATGGCGGTGTTCTCCTCGATGTCGTCTACGGTGTGGTGCATCAGTCGCCGGCCGCGGACGGTTCCGCAGGCCGACACCGGGTTGACCAGCGCCATGGCACAGCGACTTAGTGCATTTGTTACCGACAGGTTGCCTTCCTCACGCGATGTTTTCACGGAGAAGAGGCCTGTCAAGCGAATCGGAGGCTTCGGTCGACCCCTCGTGAGCAAGCTCACCACGGGCATGCTAGGTGCGCCACTCGACTGGACGCTCCCGCGGCGTTGGACATTGACATCGACCGGCCGACGTGCGCAAAGCCGCAGGTGAGAGGCCCGTTCCGAGAACGACCAGTTCTCTCCGGAGTGTGGTGGAGATCCCCTGTGGGCCCGGTCTCGGGGGCCTTGACAGCGGGCCCGTCGACAGCCGCTCGGGTGCTCCCCGACAGCCCTTCCGCCGCCGGTCCGTTCGTCGCTCGCCGACGCTCGCTGGGGTGTTCCAGTCGGCGTCAGACGACGACGCGCAGGGCGGCGGGGACACTGCGCACCCGCAGTCCCGTCGCCGTCCCCAGGTGGTCGCCGTCGAGCTGCCAGCCCTGCGGACGCCGCGCCGTGAGGGTGACGCACGGCAGGTCGTGCACCCGGTGCACACCCCGCCCCCGCGCGTCGGGACGGCGGGCGAACACCTGCCGCACGTGGTGGAGCATCCGGAACACGCCCACGCGGCCCATGGCGAACACGTCCAGGCCGGTGTCGAACGACGCCTCCGGGCTCGGGTTGACCGGCCGCGCCCCGAGGTAGGTCCACGGCGCCACGTTGGAGACCAGGCAGAGGAACAACCCGTCCATCGGTGGTTCCCCGGGCTGCTCCAGCGTCATCGGCGGGTCCCGGCGCTCCCGCCCGAACACGAACGCCGCGGTCGCCTCGCACACGTAGAGGACCCCGCTCGAGCGCCGTCCCCGGGCCCGGTGCGCCTCCACGCGGCCGATGACGTCGGCGTCGAACCCGAGACCGGCGCTGAACACGAACCACCGCGGGTCGGTCCACCCCGGAGAGGCGGCGGCAGCGGCGTCCGCGGCCTCCTGGGCGACCACCGGGTCGGGCAGCGCGACCGTCGCGGCCGTGGTGCCGCGGGCGCTCGCGGTGCCCAGGGAGACGCGCCGGGTGCGCCCGGCCCGCAGCGAGTCCAGGATCTCCGCGGCCGCCGCCAGCGGGTCCCGGGAGCGCCCCAGTGCCCGCGAGAAGACGTTCGTGGACCCGCCGGGTACCACCGCCAGCAGCGGCACCGCGGGACCCGGACCAGCGTGCAGCAGCCCGTTGACCACCTCGTTGACGGTGCCGTCACCGCCGAGCGCGACGACGACGTCCACGCCGTCGGCGCCGGCGGCCCGGGCCAGGTCACTGCCGTGCCCGCGGTGGGTGGTCTCGGCGACGTCCACCTTGAGCTCACCGGCCAGGGTGGCCAGGACCTCGTCGCGGACCCTGCGGGAGGTCGTCGTCGCCGCGGGGTTGGCCACCACGAGCGCGCGCATGACGTCCAGGCTAGCCAGGGCAGCGGCTGCAGCCCGGCAGGTGCGGGCGGAGCCGGGCGCCGGGGCGTCCGGCGCGTACCCTCGCGGCCGTGACCGAGCAGCCAGGAGCCCGGCCGCCGCGGGAGCGCCGGCTGTCCGAACGGCTGCTGGGGAGTGCCGCCGAGCCCTCCCCGGCGCGCCCGGCCCGGCCCCCGTCCGAGGCGCCGCCGGCGGTGCGCCGCGCCGCGCTGGTGGTCGGCCTGGAGGCGGCCGCGCTGGCCGCCGTCGCCGTGTGGCTGCTCTTCCTGACCTTCACCTCGACCCCGGACAGCGTGCCGCGGGCGGTGGCCGAGGTCGTCTTCGTCGGGCTGTTCGCCGCCCTGCTCGGCGCCGCCGCCGTCGGCCTGTGGCGGGTGGCCGCGTGGGCGCGCGGCCCGGTCGTCGCGGTGCAGCTGTTCCTGGCGCTGTTCGGCGTCTACTCGACGTTCGAGTGGAACGGCCCGCTGGTCGGCATCCCGCTGCTGGTGCTGGCCGCGGCGGTGCTGTACCTGCTGATGGCCCCCGAGGCCCGGCTGGCGTTCTCCCAGCAGCGCTGAGGGGCCCTCACACGAGCTCGACGACGTCGGCGATCGAGTCGAGCACCCGGCTCGGGCGGAACGGGAAACGTGCGACGTCGGCCGCGCGAGTCGACCCGGTGAGCACCAGGACCGTGTCCAGCCCGGCCTCGATGCCGGCGACGACGTCGGTGTCCATGCGGTCGCCGATCATCACCGTCGACTCCGAGTGCGCGGAGATCCGGTTCATCGCGCTGCGGAACATCATCGGGTTGGGCTTCCCGACGAAGTACGGCTCGGCGCCGGTCGCCTTGGTGATCATCGCCGCGACCGATCCCGTGGCGGGGAGCGGGCCCTCGGGGGAGGGGCCGGTGACGTCGGGATTGGTCGCGATGAACCGGGCGCCGTTGCCGACCAGCCGGATCGCCCGGGTGATCGCCTCGAACGAGTAGGTGCGCGTCTCACCGAGGACGACGTAGTCCGGGTCGGTGTCCGTGAGCGTGTAGCCGGCCTCGTAGAGCGCGGTGGTCAGCCCCGCCTCGCCGATGACGTACGCCGAGCCGCCGGGCAGCTGACTGGACAGGAAGTCCGCCGTGGCCAGGGCCGAGGTCCAGATCGACTCCTCGGGCACCTGCAGGCCCGAGCGGGACAGCCGAGCGGCGAGGTCCCGCGGCGTGAAGATCGAGTTGTTGGTGAGCACCAGGAAGCGGCGCTCCAGCTCGACCAGCCGCGACAGGAAGTCGGCGGCACCGGGCAGCGCCTGGCCCTCGTGCACCAGGACGCCGTCCATGTCGGTGAGCCAGCACTCCGGCGGCTTGCGCTCGGTGCTCACGCGCGCACGCGACGGTCGGCGGCGAACGCGGACAGGGCGTCGTCGGTGAGCCGGAAGACCGTCCACTCGTCCATCGGCACCGCGCCGGCGGCCTCGTAGAAGTCGATCGAGGGGGTGTTCCAGTCCAGCACCGACCACTCCAGCCGGCCGTAGCCGCGCTGCACGCACAGCTCGGCGAGCGTGCGCAGCAACTCGCGGCCCAGGCCGCTGCCGCGGTGCGCGGGCTGCACGTAGAGGTCCTCGAGGTAGATGCCGTGGGTGCCGCGCCAGGTGGAGAAGTTGAGGAACCACAGCGCCGTCCCGACGACCTCGCCGCCGACGTCCGCGACGTGCCCGAACAGCGCGGGGGAGTCGCCGAACAGCGCGGCGGTCAGCTGCTCCTCGGTCAGCTGCACCTCGTGGGCGGCCTTCTCGTACTCGGCCAGCTCCCGGACCAGCCCGACCACGGCGGGGACGTCGTCGGGGCGGATCGGACGGACGCTCATGTGAGGAGCTCCTTGACGCGGGTCGGCACCAGCCGGGTGAGGGGGGACAGGGCCGGCACGAGCACCGGCGCCAGCAGGTAACCGTAGGCGAGCACGCACCCGGTGATCACCGGGACGAGGGCGAACCCGACGACGACGGCCAGTGCCGCGACGATCAGCCCATAGGGGCGCCCGCTCTTGGGGCTGACCAGCGACCGGAACGAGCGGAACCGGATGGTGCTGACCATCAGCAGCGCCGGGACGGCGACGATGAGCAGCACCCACAGCCGGTCGCGGCCCTGCATCTGGTCGCCGAACGCGAACACCGAGGCCAGCACGACGCCGGCCGCACCGGGGCTGGGCATGCCGGTGAAGTACCGCTTGTCGGCCGTCGGGTCGATCGTGGTGTTGAAGCGCGCCAGCCGGATCGCGGCGCAGGCCACCCACAGGAAGCAGGCGATCCAGCCCAGCGGGTCCCACTCGTCCCGGCCCTCCGAGAAGAGGGTGAACGCCAGCAGCGCCGGGGCCAGCCCGAAGGAGACCAGGTCGGCCAGCGAGTCGAACTGCAGGCCGAACGGGGTCACCGCGCCCACCAGCCGGGCGACCGCGCCGTCGGTGATGTCGAAGACCACCGACAGCCCCACCAGGACGGCGGCGAGCGTGTACTGCCCCCGGATGGAGACCAGGATCGCGGCGAAGCCGCACATCATGTTGGCGAGGGTGAACAGGCTGGGCAGGGTGGCGAGGGCCCGCCGCCGGCTGCCCCGCACCGATCCGCGGACGAACTCGACGGTGGCCGTGCGCCGGGTCTGCGGCGGGCGCGCGCCGGACGCGGAGCTGGGCATGGCCGCCTCCTCAGCCGGCCGCGGGCCAGCGGGCGATGACGGTCTCGCCGCCCCGCACGCGCTGCCCCGTGTGGACGGCGATCGTGCAGTCGCGGGGGACGAACACGTCCATCCGCGAGCCGAACTTCATCAGCCCCATCCGCTCGCCGGTGGCCAGGTGCCGCCCGACTCCGGTGCGGGTGACGATCCGCCGGGCGAGGACGCCGACGATCTGGCGGAAGACCACGGTGCGGTCGCCATCGCGCAGCCAGATCTCGCTGCGCTCGTTGCGGTGCGCCGACTCCTTGCGGTACGCGGCCAGGAAGCTGCCCTTGCGGTACGAGCTCTCCACGACCTCGCCCCGGTACGGCGAGCGGTTGACGTGCACGTCGACCACGGAGAGGAACACGCTGACCTGCTGCCAGTCGCCCTCGGGCGCGACGCCCTCCTGCGGCTCCCCGGCGACCATCACCACGCCGTCGGCGGGGGAGAGGACGTCGTCGGGCGCCGGCGGCTCGGCGTCGCACCGGCGGTCGGGGTCGCGGAAGAACAGGGCCATGTAGGCCGACAGGGCCACGAACGGCCAGGCGGCGAGCCGGAGGCCGCGCCGTCCGGACACCCGCCCGACGACGGTGGTCAGGGCCGCGGGAGCCAGAGGTCCGGTGATGAACGGCCACCCGGCCGGGTCGATGCGCATCGTGGTCAAACGGTACCGGGACGCACCCGGCGTCACCGGGCGGTGGTGGGCGGGGAGACGCGGGCGGGATCGGCGCCGTGCTCGCTCTCCCGGGGCCGCGGTGGGCCGCCGTACCAGTCCAGGCACAGCATCGTCGCATCGTCCTTGAGATCGCCGCCAGTGGCGCCGAGGACCGCGGCGCCGAGGGCGTGCACGACCTCCCGCGGGTGCAGGTCGGCGGTGTCGGCCAGCGCGGCGGCGACGTCGAGGGAGGCGGCGTTGCGCTCCTGCATGCCGTCGGTGAGGAAGACGACCCGGTCACCCGGCTCCAGGTCGAAGGGCTGGACGGTGAACGACCCGCCCGGCCGGACGCCGAACGGCGGGTCGATGGCCAGCTCCACCTCGGACACCCGGCCGGCCCGGAGCCGCAGGGGGAGCGGGTGGCCGGCGTTGACGATGCGGGCCGCTCCCGTGCGCAGGTCCAGCCGCACCAGCTGCCCGGTGACGAACAGGCCCGCAGCAGCGTTCTCGGCCAGCGCGTCGTTGGCGAACCGGGCCTGCTCGAGCAGGTCCATGCCCCGGCGCCGGCCGTTGCGCAGACCGCCGACGAGCAGGGTCGCGAGCAGGGACGCCGGGATCTGGTGGCCGACGGCATCGGTGATCGACAGCTGCAGGCCGTCGCGGTCCAGCGTGTAGTCGAAGGTGTCCCCGCCCACGGAGCTGGCCGGCTCCAGCCAGCCCGCGAGCGTGAACTGCGCGGCCTCGCAGGTGTAGGAGCTGGGCAGCAGCCGGCGCTGGATCTCGGCCGCGAGGGAGAACGGCGTGGTGCGCTGGCCCCACTCGAACACGTCGGTGTACCGGCGGGCGGCGATGACGACGTAGGCCAGCGCGTGCGCCGCGCTGCGCACCTGCTCGACCTCCTGCGGCGTGGGGGACCGGGGGAGCAGCATCTCGATCAGGCCGATCGCGTCCCCGCGGTCGGTCACGGGGACGAGCACCTGGTACAGGTCGCCCTCGCGCCGCACGTCGACCTGCTGTGCACGCAGGACCCGCTCGAAGACGGTGCCCTCGAGCGGCACCGTCTCGGCCTGCTCGGCGTGCTGGGTGCGCGCGCCCTCGACCGGAGCCGTGGAGGTGAGGCGGACGACGGCCTTGCCGCTGAAGTCGGCGATCAGCAGGCTGACCGCCCGGGCCCCGACCTGGTCGGCCAGGGTGGCGGCGACGGCCTCGACGGCCTCGATCGGTGCCGCGTCCTCGACCCGCTGGAGAAGTGCCCCGATGTCGATGCTGGACCTCCCGGCGGGTTCGGCTGGAGCGCGGACGGCGCCGCGGCGGTGGGTGGGACCGGAGACGGCAGCGGCGCCGGCCGGCGGGTCTCCCCGTCGATCGGCGCCGCTGCTCGGGGGAGCGGTCAGGCCGCGGCCTTCGTCTCCCAGAAGATCTTGTCGATCTCGGCGATGTAGTCGAGCAGCTTCTGACCCTCGGCCGGGTCCATGCTGCCCTTGCCGCCGGCCGCACCGGCCTGCTTGGTGGCCTTGTTGAACAGCTCGTGCAGCTGCGGGTACTTCTCGAAGTGCGGGGGCTTGAAGTAGTCGGTCCACAGCACCCACAGGTGGTGCTTGACCAGGTCGGAGCGCTGCTCCTTGATCAGGATCGCCCGGGTGCGGAAGGCCGGGTCGTCGTTGGCCTGGTACTTCTCCTGGATGGCCTTGACCGACTCCGCCTCGATGCGGGCCTGGGCCGGGTCGTACACGCCGCAGGGGAGGTCGCAGTGCGCGGTGGCCTCCACGGCGGAGAACATGCGGAATCGCATGGACTGACCTCCGGGTCTCGGTGGGTTCGTTCGTCTGCGACCCTACTCCCGGTGAACGGCGACCACAGACCCGCGGAGGAGCTGCCCCCGGTTGTTCCGCCGCTGGTCACGCCGTGGGTGGTGGCCCGGGTGGCCGGGCCGTCCATGTCGCCGACGGTGCGCCACGGCGACCGGTTGCTGGTGCGCCGGGTCGCCGCCGACGGCGCCGTCGCCCCCGGGGACGTCGTCCTGGCCCGGTTCCCCGCCCGGCCGGAGCTGCTGGTCGTCA
This sequence comes from Geodermatophilus sp. SYSU D00708, assembly GCF_054050115.1. Classification (NCBI taxonomy): domain Bacteria; kingdom Bacillati; phylum Actinomycetota; class Actinomycetes; order Geodermatophilales; family Geodermatophilaceae; genus Geodermatophilus; species Geodermatophilus sp. SYSU D00708. Next base: position 11,113 of record NZ_JBJGYS010000011.1, read on the forward strand.
AGCGGGTGCGCCGCGGGGTGCCCGGCGGTCACTGGGTGGAGGGCGACAACCCGCTCGTCACCGACGACAGCCGGGCCTTCGGGGCCGCCGTCGTCGTCGGCCGGGTGGTGGGCCGGCTGTGGCCGCGACCGGGCCGGCTGGCGTCGCGCCCGGACTCAGCTGCCGGCGCGTAGCTGCGCGTACCGCGCCGCGCACTGCTCCATCGTCGGCAGCAGCCCCTGCTCGCGCGCCTGCTCCAGGGTCGGCGCCTCCCGGTCCTTGGCCGACAGCTCGAACTCGACGTCCTCCGGCCACGGGAGCGCCAGGCCCGGGTCCAGCGGGTCGATGCCGAACTCCCGCGCCGGGTCGTAGCCGCTGGAGACCAGGTAGGTCACCGAGCTGCCGTCGGCCAGCGCGACGAAGGCGTGACCGAGGCCTTCGGCCAGGTACACCGCGCGCGGCGTCTCGCTGTCGAGGACGACGGCCTCGTGCGCGCCGAACGTCGGCGAGCCGACCCGGACGTCGACGACGACGTCGAGCACCCGCCCGGCCGGGCAGTACACGTACTTGGCCTGCCCGGGCGGCACCAGCGCGAAGTGCACCCCGCGCAGCACCCCGCGGGCGGACACGCTGTGGTTGGCCTGCGCCAGGGTGAGGCCGAAGCCGAGCGCACCGGAGAGCACGTCCGCGCGGTACCACTCGGTGAACCGGCCGCGGGCGTCGCCGTGGGGGACCAGGTCGAGGGCGTAGGCGTCCCGGACGGCGAGCTCGCGGATCTGCACGCCGGGACGGTATCCCGCGCCCCGCGGCCCGCCCGCCGAGGACACCCCTGCCCTCACCCCGACGGGGCCGACCACGCGCCGGGCGGAGCAGGTCACGACTGGATTACGCTCCCGGGTCCATGGGCGAGCAGCAGCTGCACGACCGGACCGCCGACCGCTTCGCCGAGGACCCGGCCTTCGCCGTCCACGAGGGCGGCAAGCTCGCGGTCCGCCCGACCCGGTCCATCGACTCCGTGGCGGACCTGGCCCTCACCTACACCCCGGGGGTCGCCCGGGTCTCCAGCGCGATCGCCGCCGAGCCGGAGCTCGCGCGGCGGTTCACCTGGGCGCCGCGCGTGGTCGCGGTGGTCTCCGACGGGACCGCCGTCCTCGGCCTGGGCGACATCGGACCGGCGGCGGCGCTGCCGGTCATGGAGGGCAAGGCCTGCCTGTTCAGCGAGTTCGCCGGGCTGTCGTCGGTGCCGGTCGTCCTCTCCACCACCGACGTCGACGCGATCGTGGAGACGGTGGCGGCGATCGCGCCGTCCTTCGGCGGGATCAACCTCGAGGACATCAGCGCCCCGCGGTGCTTCGAGATCGAGGAGCGGCTGCGCGAGCGGCTGGACATCCCGGTCATGCACGACGACCAGCACGGGACGGCGATCGTCGTGCTGGCCGCGCTGCGCAACGCGGCGCGGGTGGTCGGCCGGGAGATCGGTGACCTGCGGGTGGTCGTCTCCGGCGCCGGCGCCGCGGGCGTGGCCTGCACGAAGATCCTGCTCGAGGCGGGCATCGGGGACATCGCCGTGGCCGACTCCCGGGGGGTCCTGCACGCCGGCCGCGAGGACCTCACGCCGATCAAGCGGTGGGTCGTCGAGAACACCAACCGGGCGGGCTACGCGGGCACGATGGCCGGCGCGCTCGAGGGTGCCGACGTCTACCTGGGCCTGTCCGGCGGATCGGTGCCCGAGTCGGTGATCGCCTCGATGGCGCCGGACTGCATCGTGTTCTCGCTGGCCAACCCGATCCCCGAGGTGGACCCGGACATGGCGGCCCGGTACGCGGCGGTGGTGGCCACCGGCCGCAGTGGCGAGCCCAACCAGATCAACAACGTGCTGGCCTTCCCCGGGGTCTTCCGCGGGGCGATCGACGCCGGCGCGACCAGCATCACCGAGGAGATGAAGCTGGCCGCGGCGACCGCGATCGCCGACGTCGTGGGCGACGACGTCCGCCCGGACTACGTCGTCCCCAGCCCGCTGGACCGCCGGGTGGCCGAGGCCGTCGCCGCCGCGGTGTCCGCCTGCGCGCGGGAGCAGGGCGTCACCCGGTGAGTCGACCGGAGGAGGTTCGTGCGGGTCACGCGCACGGACCTCCTCCGGTCAGCCCAGGCCGTTCAGGTCGTGCAGCCAGGGCTCGAGCGCCTGCCGGACCCCGGTGTTCTCGTAGACGAACCACAGCGTCACGAGCACGAAGGCGGGCGCCAGCACGGCCTTCTCCAGCACGGTGCCGGTGCGCAGCGGGGTGAGCTTCAGCCGGCAGCGCTTGAGCAGCCAGAGGACCGGCACCGGCACACCCTGCGTGGTGATGGCGTCGCCCGCGATGTGGGTCAGCACGCCCAGGGCCACCGCCCACGGCAGCCAGGCGGGCTGGGGCATGTGCGCCAGCAGCAGCCAGGCGCCGGCCCAGGACAGCACGAGGTTGCCGACGACGGTGTTCTCCGCCCGCCCGGGGATCACGAAGTGCAGGGCCCGCAGCGCCAGCCCGATGGCCAGGGCCATGAGCAGCAGGCTCGACCAGAACGCATTCGCCGCGGCCAGCGCGAGCGCCCCGAACGCGACCGGGGCCAGGACGGCGTCGTGGGTGCCCCAGCGGTGGCCCTGCGCGAGCCGCCCGATCGCCCCGGAGGGGACGTCGGTGACCGGGCCCCACATGTCCGAGACCGTCGACCCGCTGTGGTCGAGGTCGGGCAGCATGGCGAAGCCGCCGGCCGCGGCGATCCACGCGACCTGGGCGACGGGACCCTCCACCGGGGCCCAGGGCAGTGTCGCGGCGCCCGCGGCGAGCCCCGAGAGCGCGTGGGAGTGACCGAGCACGCACCCAGCGTGCCCGCGAACCACGCTCCGATCGGGGAGGCGCTCCGTGGCCCTGCTGCAGGGGCCCTCCGCCTGAGCTCGCGAGGCGTGGGGGGCAGCAGGGCCCTTCTTCAAGGCTTCCAGACCATCAGCACCGCGACGGCCACCAGCAGCAGGGTGACGACGCCGCCCCCGGCCGCGATCCGTCCGTAGAGCGCCTTGGCGGAGGAGTCGCCGCGGCGCAGGGAGGACGCGGCCCGGTCGAGCGACGGGACGACGAGGACGAGGCTGACCACCAGCGCCAGCAGGTAGAGCACGATCGAGAGCCACAGCCACGTCCGCGACAGCGGGATGCCGTAGATCCCGGAGACCCCGAAGCCGAACACCGCGACCGCCAGCGACGCCCAGCTGAACACCCGGGTCGACCGGGTGAGCAACTCGACCGCCGCGGTGTTGCCCGTCCGAACGGCCCGCAGGCCGGTGTGCGGGAGCAGGGCCATCGGCCCGATGAGGAAGACGGCGGTCACGACGTGGAGGACGGCGAGGACGGTGCCCATGCCCCGAGGCTAGGCAATGCCGTCTGTCGTCCTCCGGACTCCCACCGCGGCCAGGTGCCGAGACCTGCCTGAGCGTGCCGCCGGGGGAGGTCCTCCTTCAGTCCTCGTCGTCGGTGCCGCCGCGGGCCAGCCAGGTGGCCAGCCGCTCGACCGGCACCTCGAAGTCGGGGAACGCGTCGACGAACGCCTGCATCTGGTCGGCCAGCCAGGCGAGGGTGACCTGCTCGTCGCCCCGCCGCTCGGCCAGCTCCTCGAGACCCCTGTCGGTGAAGTACACGCCCCAGAAAACCACGACGCCCGGCTCCCGGGTGATCCGGGAGCCGGGCGTCGTGGTGGGCGCGGCTCAGTCGGCGAAGGCCTGCGCGACCAGCTGCTTCTGCTCGGCCTCGTGCACCTTGGCCGAGCCGACGGCCGGGCTGGCCGAGGCGCGGCGGCTGATCCGGCGCAGCGGACGCCCGCCGAGGTGCTCGGGCAGGTTGATCGCCATGAACTGCCAGGCGCCCATGTTGGCCGGCTCCTCCTGCACCCACACCAGGTCGGTGGCGTTCGGGTACCGGTCCACGGCCGCGCGGATCTGCTCGGCCGGCAGCGGGTACAGCTGCTCGACCCGCAGGACGGCCGTGTCGGCGCGGCCGTCGGCCTCGCGCTGCGCCAGCAGGTCGTAGGCGACCTTGCCGCTGCACAGCAGCACGCGGCGGACGGCGCCGTCGTCGAGCGGCTCGCCACCCACGCCCGGGTCGGGCAGCACCGGGCGGAAGTTCTCCTCGGTGAAGTCCGCGACCGGGCTGACGGCGGCCTTGGCCCGCAGCAGCGACTTGGGCGTGAACACCACCATCGGCCGGTGCACGTCCGACAGCGCCTGACGGCGGAGCAGGTGGAAGTAGTTGCCCGGCGTCGAGCAGTTGGCGACGGTCATGTTGTTCTCGGCGCACATCTGCAGGAACCGCTCGATGCGACCACTGGAGTGGTCCGGGCCCTGGCCCTCGAGGCCGTGCGGCAGCAGCAGGACGACGCCGGAGCGCTGGCCCCACTTGGCCTCGCCGGAGCTGATGAACTCGTCGATGACCATCTGGGCGCCGTTGACGAAGTCGCCGAACTGCGCCTCCCACAGCACCAGGGCCTTGGGGTTGGCCAGCGAGTACCCGTACTCGAAGCCCAGTGCCGCGTACTCGCTGAGCAGCGAGTCGTAGACGAAGAACTTCGCCTGCTCCTCTGCCAGGTGCGCCAGCGGCGTGTACTCCCCGGACGTCTGCCGGTCGATGAGCACGGAGTGGCGCTGGACGAAGGTGCCGCGGCGGGAGTCCTGCCCGGCGAGGCGGACCGGGACACCCTGCATGAGCAGGGAACCGAAGGCGAGCAGCTCGCCCATCGCCCAGTCGATGCCGCCCTCGCTGACCATCGCCGCGCGCCGCTCGAGCAGCCGCTGGAGCTTCGGGTGGACGGTGAAGTCCGCCGGCAGCGAGACGTGCGCGTCGCCGATCGCCTTGAGCACCTCGGTGGTGATCGCCGTGGCGACCGGCGTCTCCTGCGCCGGCTGGTCCATGGCCGGCTGCGCCTTCGAGGTCTCCTGCGCGTCGTGGGTCTCGGCGAAGGCCCGCTCCAGCTGACCGCGGTAGTCCTTCAGCGCCTCCTCGGCCTCGGCCAGCGTGATGTCGCCGCGGCCGATCAGCGCCTCGGTGTAGAGCTTCCGGACCGAGCGCTTGCGGTCGATGATGTCGTACATCAGCGGCTGCGTCATCGACGGGTCGTCGCCCTCGTTGTGACCGCGGCGGCGGTAGCAGATCATGTCGATGACGACGTCCTTCTTGAACGCCTGCCGGTAGTCGACGGCCAGCCGGGCGACCCGCACGCAGGCCTCCGGGTCGTCGCCGTTCACGTGGAAGATCGGCGCGTTGACCATCCGCGCGACGTCGGTGGAGTACAGGCTCGACCGGGACTGCGCCGGGCTCGTGGTGAAGCCGACCTGGTTGTTGATGACGACGTGCACCGTGCCGCCGGTGCGGTAGCCGCGCAGCTGCGAGAGGTTGAGCGTCTCGGCGACGACGCCCTGGCCGGCGAAGGCCGCGTCGCCGTGGATCAGGACGGGCATGACGGTGAACCCGCCCTCGCCCTTGTCGATCATGTCCTGCTTGGCCCGCGCGATGCCCTCGAGGACGGGGTTGACCGTCTCCAGGTGCGAGGGGTTGCTGGCCAGCGAGACGGCGATCTCGGCGCCGCCCTTGAACGGGTTCTCGAAGGTGCCCTCGGCGCCCAGGTGGTACTTGACGTCACCGGAGCCCTGGACGGTGCCGGGGTCGATGTTGCCCTCGAACTCGCCGAAGATCTTGCTGTAGCTCTTGCCCAGCACGTTGGCCAGCACGTTGAGCCGCCCGCGGTGCGCCATGCCGATCGCGACCTCGTCGAGGCCGTGGTCGGTGCCGGCGATGAGGACCTCGTCGAGGATCGGGATGACCGACTCGCCGCCCTCGAGGCTGAACCGCTTCTGACCGACGTACTTGGTCTGCAGGAAGGTCTCGAAGGCCTCAGCGGCGTTGAGTCGGCCGAGGATGTGCTTCTGCTTCTCCCGGTCGGGCTGCTCGGCCTTGACCTCGATCCGCTTCTGGAGCCACTCGCGCTCCTCGGGGTCGGTGATGTGCATGTACTCCACGCCGACGGTGCGGCAGTAGGAGTTGCGCAGCACGCCGAGGATGTCGCGCAGCGCCATCAGCCGCTCGCCGGCGAACCCGCCGACCGGGAACTGGCGGTCGAGGTCCCACAGGGTCAGGCCGTGCTCGAGGATGTCCAGGTCGGGGTGGCTGCGGACCCGGTACTCGAGCGGGTCGGTGTCGGCCATGAGGTGGCCGTTGCGCCGGTAGGCCTCGATGACCTCGATGACCCGGGCTTCCTTGTCGATCTCGCCCTCGTGGCTGACCCGCACGTCGGGCATCCAGCGCACCGGGGCGTAGGGGATGCGCAGCGACCGGAAGACGTCGTCGTAGAAGCCGTCCTGGCCGAGCAGCAGCTGGTGGAGCCGGCGGAGGAAGTCGCCGGACTCGGCGCCCTGGATGATCCGGTGGTCGTACGTCGAGGTCAGCGTGATGATCTTGGAGATGCCGAGCTCGGTCAGCGCCTCCGGGCTCATCCCCTGGAACTCGGCGGGGTACTCCATGGCGCCGACGCCGATGATCGCGCCCTGGCCCGCGGTCAGCCGCGGCACCGAGTGGTTGGTGCCGATGGTGCCGGGGTTGGTCAGGCTGATCGTGGTGCCCGAGTAGTCCTCGAGGGTCAGCTTGCCGGCGCGGGCGCGGCGGATGATGTCCTCGTAGGCGGCCCAGAACCCGGCGAAGTCCATCTCCTCGGCGCCCTTGATCGAGGCGACGACGAGCGAGCGGGTGCCGTCGGGCTTGGGCAGGTCGATGGCCAGGCCGAAGTTGACGTGCTCGGGCTGGACCAGCGTCGGCTTGCCGTCGACCTCGGCGAAGGCGGCGTTCATGCCCGGGAAGTCGTCCAGCGCCCGGACCAGCGCGTAGCCGATCAGGTGGGTGAAGGAGACCTTCCCGCCGCGCGCCCGCGCGAGGTGGTTGTTGATGACGATGCGGTTGTCGGCCAGCAGCTTGGCCGGCACCGCGCGCACGCTGGTCGCCGTCGGGACGGTCAGCGACGCGTTCATGTTCTTGACGATGCTGGCCGCGGCACCGCGCAGCGGGGTCTGCTTCGGGCCGTCGCCGCCGGCCGCGGGGGTGGCCTTCGCGGCGGGCTTGGCGGCCGGCTTCGCCGCGGGGGTCGCCTGCTTCTGGGCAGCGGTGGTGTCCGCGGCGCGGTTCACGACGGTGGCCTCGGTCTTCGGCTCGACGGGGGTGGCGCGGGACGGCGAGCCGCCGTCGCCGGCCGGCTGCTGCGGCGCGGCCGCGGGAGCCGCCGGCTCGGCGGCGACCTCCTGCGCCGGCGCCGGGCTGGCGTAGGACGTGGCCGACGGCTGCGCGGCCGGGCCCCCGTCGGGGGCGGCGGCCGGCTGCTGGCGGTCGTCGCTGGCCGCGACCGGGCTACCGGGCCGGTAGTCGGCGAAGAACTCGTGCCACGCCTGGTCCACGCTGGACGGGTCGGCGAGGTACTGCTGGTACATCTCCTCGACCAGCCACTCGTTGGTGCCGAATCCTGCCACCGCTGAGGAGGAGGGGGTGGAGGACGGCCGGGATGAGCTCACGCTTGACACGGGGGCGAGTGCCTTCTTCGTCGTCGGTGGACGTCTTAGGACCGGGAGGGCAGTCTACGCCCGCACCTGCGGTCGGACCGGGAGTGAACCGACCCCGTCCAGGTCACCGCCCCGCGGGCCTGCGGGCGGTGGGGAGGACGGGGTCCGTGCTCAGTCCGTCGCGCCGTGGGCGACGAGGAGGTCGGCGAGTGCGTCGTGGGCGCTGGCCTGACCTGCGGCGGCCTGCCGCGTGCGGGCAGCGGCCACCCGGCTGATGTCCAGGGCGCTGGCGCCGTCGTTGGTGGTGGCGTTGACGTCGGCGCCGGCGTCGAGCAGGACGCGCACCACCTCGGGCGCGCCGCCGTCGGTCGCCGAGGCGATCGCGACGTGCAGCGCGGACCGGCCGGAGTCGGGGTCGCGCCGGTTGACGTCGGCGCCGGCGGCGAGCAGCAGCCGGACCAGTTCCAGGTGGCCACGACCGGCGGCGGCGTGCAGCGCGCCGCCGTCGGCGTCGGCGCCACGGTCGAGCAGCGTCCGCGCGGTGGTGGCCGCGCCGCCCGCCGCGGCCCACGTGAGCAGGTCCACGCCGGTGACCGGGTCGGCGAGCGGCGCGCCGGCTGCGAGCTCCGTGGTGAGCTGGGCGACGTCGTCGAGGTAGGCGGCACTGGGCGCGTCCACCGGGGCGCCGAGCTCGCGGAGCACCGCCACCAGGGCGGGGGCGAACTCGAGGGCCACGTGCAGCGGCGTCCGGTCGTGCTCGGTGCGGGCCGACAGGTCTGCTCCCGCCGCGGCCAGGAGCCGCACGACCTCGGTGCGGCCCGAGGCCACGGCGAGGTGCAGCGGGGTCCAGCCGCCCTGGCCGGCGTGCTCGACGGTGGCGGACAGCAGGCGTGGGGCGTCGTCGACGGCGGTGCGGACCGCCTCGACGTCGCCGTCGGCGATCAGCCGGGCCAGCCGCTGTGCGGTCATGCGGGTGGTCATCGGGGGATCCCCGTTCCGATCGGAGGATGGGTGGCCCCCCTGCCGGGTCCTGCCGCGGGCTTGCGAGTGGTGGGGCAGGGGTCCTTCGTCAGACGACGTCGCGGCGGACGGCGAGCAGCGTGCCCAGCAGGGCGGCGACCAGACCGTAGCCGAGCAGCAGCAGGCCGCCCTGCCAGGGGGCGAGGAGGTCCGGCCCCCGGAAGGTCGCCGTCATCGCCTCGAGCGCGCCTCCCGGCAGCCACTTGTAGGCCGGCGCCGTGGCCGGGATCGACCGGATGATCGGCTCGACGACGAACAGGTAGACCAGCCCGCCGACGATGGCCCCCACCTGGTTGCGCAGGAGCGCGCCCAGGCCGACGCCGATGACGGCGTAGATGACCAGGGCCAGGCCGCTGCTGGCCAGGATCCGCAGGTTGTCGCCGGCCAGCGACGGCGCCGCCCCCCGGGCCCCGGCGTGCACGGCGACCACCAGGTAGTTGACCGCCATGACGACGAGGGCGAAGGGCACCGCCACCAGGGCGTAGCCGAACAGCTTGGCGACCACCACCCGGCCGCGGCGGGGCGTCGTGAGGAACGTCGGGGTGGCGGTGCGGTGCCGGTACTCCTGCGTCATCCCGATGATGCCCAGGATCAGGAACAGCACCGTGACGTTGGCGGTGACGGCCAGGACCAGCTGCTCGTACTGGTCGCTGCCGACCGGGGGCAGCCCGCTCTCGGTGCCGCCGGCGAAGGAGGTGAACAGCACCGCGAACCCGGCCACCATCACGCAGGACCCGAGCAGCAGCCCGAGCCAGACACGGGTGGTGAACAGCTTGGTCCACTCGGCGCGGACGAGGGCGGTCATCGAGCAGCTCCCTGCGGCGTCGGGTCGGTCGTGGACGCGGCGTACTGCTCCTGGCCGGCGGTGAGCCGGAAGTACAGCTCCTCCAGGCCGCTGGTCTCCGCGCGCAGCTCGTGCAGCTCGATGCCGGCGGCGAAGGCCCGCGCACCGACGGCGGCGGGGGTCGTGCCGGTGACGGTCACCAGGCCGTCCCCGTCGGGGGTCACCGCGAACCCGGCGTCGTCGAGGACCCCGGCCAGCCGGCCGGCCTCCGGGCTGCGGACGACGACGGTGCCGGCGCCCTGCGCCCCGGAGCGGAGCTCGGCGATCGACCCCTCCCGGACCAGCCGGCCCGCGCCGACGATGACCACCCGGTCGGCGGTGTGCTCCATCTCCGACAGCAGGTGGCTGGAGACGAGCACGGTGCGGCCCTCGTCGTGGGCGAGGTGGCGGATGAAGCCGCGCAGCCACTGGATGCCCTCGGGGTCCAGCCCGTTGGCCGGCTCGTCGAGGACCAGCACCGCCGGGTCGCCGAGCAGCGCCGTGGCCAGGGCCAGCCGCTGGCGCATGCCCAGCGAGTAGCCGCCGGCCCGCCGGTTGCCGGCGTCGGCCAGGCCGACCTGGGCGAGCGTCTCGTCGGCGCGCGAGATCGGCAGGCCTGCGGCGCGGCAGTACACCCGCAGGTGGTTGCGGCCCGACCGCGCCGGGTGGAAGGCCGTCTCGAGGACGGCGCCGACGGTGCGGACCGGCGAGGACAGGGCGGTGTAGGGGACGCCGTCGAAGGTCGCGGTGCCGGCGTCGGGGCGCTCCAGCCCCAGCACCATCCGCATCGTGGTGGTCTTCCCGGCGCCGTTGGGGCCCAGGAAGCCGGTCACGGAACCGGGTTCGACGGTGAAGGTCAGGTCGTCCACGGCGCGGACGGCGCCGAAGGTCTTGGTGAGGCCGCGGACCTCGACCCGCACGGGGTCGCGGTGGGCGGTGCTGCCGGGGTGGATGGCGGTCTCCTCGTGATCAGCCGGACGACGGGTCCATCCAAGCGCACGCCCCGGCGCGGACCGCGGGCTCCGCCCGGCGTGTTCCCGCTGTTCCCGGCCACCGCGCAGTGACCCTGCACACGGCGATCCCGCGCCGCTGCCGGTAGGTTCCCCGCCCGTGAGCGCGTATCGCACGGTCGTCGTCGGGACCGACGGGTCGGAGTCCTCCCTCAGGGCGGTGCGGCGCGCCGCGGCGCTGTCGGGTGCGTGCGGCGCCCGGCTGGTCATCATCTGTGCCTACGTGCCTCCGCGGGTCGACGACCGCGAGCTGCAGGAGGCGCGCGACGTCTTCGGTGACGACGCGTACCAGGTGATCGGCTCGGGGCCGGCGGAGGAGACCGTGCGTACCGCCGCCGAGCGGGCGCGGGAGGCCGGGGCGACCGACCTCTACCCGATCGCCGTCGTCGGTTCCCCGGTCGAGACGCTGCTCGACGTCGTCAGCCGCGAGCAGGCCGACCTGCTCGTCGTGGGCAACCGCGGGCTCAACAGCCTCAAGGGCCGGCTGCTCGGCTCGGTCCCCTCCGACGTGACCCGCCGTTCGCCGGTCGACGTGCTGGTCGTGCACACGACGGGCTGAGCGCTGCCCGACACCGTCCCGGGGGAGGACCCCGGCGCGCCCGACGCCCGCGAGGCACTGGAACGCCTGCTCCTCGGGGGCCCGCGGCGCTACACGCGGCTGGACGTCGGCCGCGTGGCCGGCATGTCCTCGGAGCGGACCCGGCGGCTGTGGCGGGCCCTGGGCTTCCCGGACGCCGAGGACGACGAGCTGGTCTTCACCGACGCCGACGTCCACGCGCTGGGGCTGCTGTCGGCACTGATCGACACCGGCTTCGTCGACGAGGAGTCGGAGGCGTCGATCGTCCGGGCCATGGCGCAGTCGCTGTCCCGCCTGGCCGACTGGCAGACCGACCTGCTCGCCGGCGTCCTCGGCCGCGGCGAGGCGGACGCAGCAGCGCCGATCGACCCGGAGCAGGCGGTGGAGGGCACCCGCCGCCTGCTGCCACTGCTGCGCGCCGTGCAGGACTACGTCTGGCGGCGGCACCTCGCCGCCAACGCCGAGCGGCTGCTGGCCAGCGCCGGCGGCGGGGACCGGCGGGACCTGGCGGTCGGCTTCGCCGACCTGGTCGGCTACACGACCCGCAGCCAGGGCATGAACGGCCGCGAGCTGGGCGCGATGGTGGAGGACTTCGAGGCCATCGCCGCCGAGGTCATCGCCCGCCACCACGGCCGGGTGGTGAAGACGGTGGGGGACGGCGTCCTCTACACCGCCGGCTCCGCGATCGACGCCGTGGAGATCGGCCTGGAGCTGCCCGAGGCCTGGCACGCCGAGGACCGGCCGCCGCTGCGGGTGGGCGCCGCCTACGGCACCGTGCTCACCCACCTCGGCGACGTCTACTCGCCGGTGGTGAACCTGGCCAGCCGGCTGACCACCATCGCCCGGCCGGAGACGCTGCTGGTCGACCGCGAGCTGGCCCGGCACCTGCGGGGGCTGCCGCGCTACCGGGTGCGGCCGCTGCGGCGGGTGTCGGTGCGCGGCTACGAGCAGCTCCAGCCGTGGCTGGTCCGCCGCCGTCCGCCGGGCGAGGCCGACCTGTCCCTGGAGGGCATGCTCGACGAGATGGCCGACGAGGTCCTGGGGGAGGACGACGGCACGGCCCAGGGAGGATGAGGCGGTGAGTGCCACCCTCGTCGCCCGCGGGCTGGCCGCCGGTCACGGCGCCCGCGTCCTGTTCTCCGACCTCGACCTGGTCGTCGCCCCCGGCGACGTCGTGGGTCTGGTCGGGGTGAACGGCGCGGGGAAGTCCACGCTGCTGCGCACCCTCGCCGGCGACCTGCCCGCCGAGTCCGGCAGCGTGACGGTCAGCCCGCCGACGGCCACCCTGGGGTACCTGCCGCAGGAGCACGACCGCCGGCCGGGGGAGACGGTGCGCCAGGCGCTGGCCCGCCGCACCGGGGTGGCCGCCGCGCAGGCCGCCCTGGACGCCGCGACCGAGGCGCTCACCGCCGGGGTCGACGGCGCCGACGACGCCTACGGGGAGGCGCTGGAGCGCTGGCTGGCCCTCGGCGGCGCCGACCTCGACGAGCGCGCCGAACAGGTGGTCGCCGACGTCGCGCCCGGGGTCGGCCTCGACGCGGCGACGACCGGCCTGTCCGGCGGCCAGGCCGCGCGGGTGGGGCTGGCCGCGCTGCTGCTGTCCCGCTACGACCTCCTGCTGCTCGACGAGCCGACCAACGACCTCGACCTGGCCGGGCTGGCGCAGCTGGAGCGGTTCGTGACCGACGCCCGCGGCGGCATCGTGCTGGTCAGCCACGACCGCGAGTTCCTCGCCCGGACCGTGACCCGGGTGGTGGAGCTCGACCTCGCCCAGCAGCTGGTGCGGGTGCACGACGGCGGCTACGAGGCCTACCTGGTGGAGCGCGAGGTCGCCCGCCGGCACGCCCGCGAGGAGTACGAGGAGTACGCCGAGACCCGGGCCGGCCTGGAAGCGCGGGCCCGCACCCAGCGCAACTGGATGGCCAAGGGCGTCCGGGACGCGATGAAGAAGTCCAAGGACCCCGACAAGCACGTCAAGAACTTCGCCCGGCAGACCTCGGAGAAGCAGGCGGCCAAGGCCCGCCAGACCGAGCGGCGGATCGAACGGCTGGAGGTGGTCGAGGAGCCGCGCAAGGAGTGGGAGCTGCGGATGGAGATCGCCGCGGCGCCCCGCGCCGGCGCCGTGGTGGCCACCCTCTCCGGGGCGGTCGTGCACCGCGGCGGGTTCACCCTGGGCCCGGTGGACCTGCAGGTCGACTGGGGTGACCGGGTGGCGATCACCGGGCCCAACGGGGCGGGCAAGTCCACCCTGCTCGACGCCCTGCTCGGGCGGGTTCCGCTGGACGGCGGCCGGTCCACCCTCGGCCCGTCGGTGCGGATCGGCGAGATCGACCAGGCCCGGGAGGCGTTCCTCGGTTCGGAGACGCTCCTGGCGGCCTTCTCGGCCGAGGTCCCCGACTGGCCGGCGCCCGAGGTGCGCACCCTGCTGGCCAAGTACGGGCTGACCGCCGAGCACGTGCTGCGCCCGGCCGACACGCTCTCGCCCGGCGAGCGCACCCGCGCCGGGCTGGCGCTGCTGCAGGCGCGCGGGGTCAACGTGCTGGTGCTCGACGAGCCGACCAACCACCTCGACCTGCCCGCGATCGAGCAGCTCGAGCAGGCCCTGGCCGGCTACCGCGGCACGCTGCTGCTGGTCACCCACGACCGCCGGATGCTGGCCGCGGTGGTGACCACCCGGCGGCTCACCGTCGACGGCGGGCGGGTCACCGACGCGTAGGGCGCACACGCCGGGTCACGACCGCACTCCTACAGACGACGCCGCGCCCACCCACGCTGGGCGCGGCGCCCGACCGCGGCGGCGAGGAAGTTGCAGAGGGCTACCGTTCGTCGCTCCGGCACCGGCACGGAGGGAGAGGCCCATGGCCCGCGGCGTCGCACTCGAGGACATCCACCCGGCCGTCGAGGCGGGGTTCAACGCACAGGACGCCGACGCACTGGTGGCCCTCTACGAACCGGACGCCACCCTGGTCATGGTGGACGGCACCACGGTGACGGGGACCGAGGCCATCCGGGAGCAGTACGTGGGGATGCTGCAGTTCGGCGGGCGGATGGCGGTCCGCAGCCGGTACGCGATCGAGGCGGGGGACCTGGCGGTCCTCAGCAACGAGTGGACCTACACCGTGGGCGACGAGTCGATGTCGGCGGTCACGGCCGAGGTCGCCCGGCGGCAGCCCGACGGCGGCTGGCTGTACGTCGTGGACCACCCCTTCGCCAGCCTCGAGGCGGAGGAGCGGGCCGCACTGGAGGCGGCGATCGCCGGCTGAGCGGGCCTCAGCGCGTCCCCAGACCCGAGGGGCTGGGCTCGAGCTGCGCGGCGACGGCGTACTCGGCGAGCGTCGCCAGCTCCTCGGCCGTGGCGCCGTCCCAGGTCAGGGCCGGCAGCGGCCGCACCTCGACGACGACGTCCCGGGCGCTGCCGATCCAGCGCAGCGCCGCGCGCAGGGACCGGCCGCCCGGTGCGGGCGGCGGCGCGCCGCCGTCCCCGGTGTAGCGGAGGACGACGGGGCACACCGCCGCGCCGGTGCCGACGGCGGCGGTGAACAGCTCGGGGGAGAAGCGGCCCAGCGTCGCCGGCCCGCCCGCCGGGAGCTCGGGGCGGACGACGACCTTCGCGCCGTCGGCCAGCGCGGCGCGCACCGCCTCGACGGTGGCCGGAACGGTGGGGCAGGCCACGCCTGCGAAGCGGTCGGGCCCCGAGGTGGCGACGACGACGCCGGGCAGGGCGGTCAGCAGCACCAGCGGGTCGAGCGGGGAGACCGAGTTGGCCACCAGGAGCAGGCCGCGGTCCCGGCCGGCGCGGGGCCACGCCGTCGACGGGGCGCGGACGGCGACGCGCACGCCCAGGCCGGTGAGCAGGCGGGCCGCGCCGCACACCGCCCGGCGCCGGGCGGTCCCGGGGCGGAGTCGTTCGGCGGCGAGCAGGGCGCCGGCGCGCAGCAGGCGGGAGGGGTCGTGGGCCGGCACGGCGGGTCGTGGCACCGGGACCTCCGGAGCGCTCGGGGCCCGGGGCGGGCCCGCGTGCCTGCGAGGGTCGCGGGCGCAGGTGACCGACCGGTGACGCTCAGGGAGCGACCGGAGGGCGGTCGGGGGACGGTCGCGCGGCGGCTCGGCGGGTGAGGAGCAGGGTCAGGGCGGCGAGGGCGGCCAGCCCCGCCAGCAGCGCCGGGTAGGGGACCAGGGCGGCCAGCGCGGCCAGCACGACGGGCGCGGCGAATCCCAGGTAGGTCAGCGCGTAGTAGACGGCGGTGAGCCCGGCGAGCTCCCGCGGCGGTGCGACGCGCTGGGTCTCGAGCAGGCCGGCGACCAGGCAGAGCCCGTACCCGCAGCCCAGGATGACCGCGGCCAGGACCACCAGCACCGGGTGCGTGGTCGCGGCGGCGGCGGCCGCGACCAGCAGCCCGGCCACCACCGCGGCCATCCCGACCGCCGCGGCGCGCCGCGGATCGGCGGCCGCCAGCCGGCGCGCCCTCGGCTGGACCGCGACGCCCGTGCCCAGGGTGACGCCCGCGACGACGGCGCTGAAGGCGACCGTCCACCCCGCGGTGGTGTCGCGCACCAGCCCGGGCAGGACGGCGATCGAGATCGTCGCCACGCCGAACACCCACGGGGCCACCGGGGCCACGTGCCGGCGGAAGCGCGGGTCGGCGGCCGAGGGCACGCGCATCCGCGACCACAGGGAGCCCGACTCCGGGCCCGCGTCGGCCACCGTCTCCGGAGCCCGCCACAGCGGGACCAGCACGGCCAGGGCGACGGCCAGGTGCGGCAGGTAGGCGGTGACCAGCGGCGCGGGCGCCCACTGGGCGATCAGCCCGGCGACGACCGGGCCGAGGCCGAATCCCGCGGTGAGCGCCATCGCCGCCCGGCGGGCGCCGGCTCCGTCCGGAGCCGCCGGGTCCCACGGCGCGGTCGACAGCTCCTCCACCCACGCGCTGCCGGCGGCGAACGCCGCGCCGCTGGCCAGGCCGGCGAGGAAGCGGCCGGCGTAGAGCGCGGCCAGGCCCTCCAGCAGCAGCACCGTCGTCGCGACGAGCGAGACGAGCAGCGCGCCGCGCAGCACCGGGACCCGCCCGTGCCGGTCGGACACGGGGCCCAGCACCAGCAGCGCCGGGATCAGGCCGAGGGCGTAGACGCCGACCAGCGCGTCGACGGTCGCGACCGACAGCCCGCTGCGCTCCCGGTACGCGACCAGCAGGCTGACGAACTGGTTGGCGCCCCAGCCGATGGCGAACAGCGTCGCCGCGACCGGCACCCACGCGCGGCTGCGCTGCCCGGCTCCCCGCCGGCTCAGGACAGGTCCTCGCCGAGCGCCTCGGGCAGCCCGACGGCGCTCATGCCCGACCAGGTGTCCCGGACGTGGTGGGCGAGCACCATCAGGTCGCGCAGCCGGCCCTCGCGGTCGCGGATGTGGTCGACCAGCAGCGCCTCGCCGCTGAACCCGAGGTCGGTGAACAGCGCCAGGGCCGCGCCCTGCTCGGCGACCACCTCGACGACGAGCTTGGTCAGCCCGTCCTCGACCGCCTGCACGAGCGCGTGGCGGGCCAGCGTGCGGCCCAGCCCGCCGCCGCGCGCGCCGGGCGCGACGACCAGCCGCACCTCGCCGACGTGGTCGGACCAGCCGGGCAGGCGGAGCACCGCCACGTAGCCGGCGACCTGCCCGCCGTCGTCCAGGACCACCCAGCGGCGCACGCCGGGGGTGCCGCCGGCCGCCCAGCCGCGCACCACGTCGGGGTCGGTGACGTCCTCGCGGATGAAGGTGCGGTCGCCCTCGGGCAGGGCGGTGAAGAAGCCCAGCAGCGCGTCGCAGTGCGCGTCGGTGAGCTCGGTGACGGCGGCCACGTCAGGCCTCCTCGGCGGTCGGGGCGACCGGCTCGCTGCGCCGGCGGAGGAAGTCGATGATCGTCGGCACCGTCGTCCGGGCGGCCGTCCGGCCGACCACCAGGCCCATGTGCCCGGCCGGCAGCCGCAGCTCGTGCTTGTCCGCCGCACCGACCAGGTCGACCAGCGGCGCGGTCGCCTCGGGCGGGACGATGTGGTCCCGGTCGGCGCGCACGGTCAGGAACGGCACCCGGATGTCGGACAGGTGCACGCGGTCGCCGCCGACGGTCAGCCGGTCGGTGACCATCCCGTTGTCGCGCACCAGCATGCGCACCGTCTCCTCCGCGGCGGCCCCGGGGAAGGGCACGTGGTCGTCCGACCAGCTGGTCATCGCCTGGTAGGCGGCCACGTACTCGTCGTTCCAGAGCCGCTCCCAGAGGGTCACGTACCGGGTGACCTCCGCGGTGGGGGTCAGCGCCCGGAAGCCCTGCAGCACCACCTGCGGCGGCACGTTGCCGTCGGCGTCGAGGACGTCGCGCACGTCGAGCCCGCCGACCCGGAACAGGTCGGCCAGCGGGCCCATGTGGCGGAAGTCGACCGGGGTGGCCAGCACGCTCAGGCTGCGCAGCGGCGCGTCGGGGTGGTGGGCGGCGTACAGCAGGGCCAGGTCGCCGCCGAAGCAGTAGCCGAACAGGTTGACCTCGTCGGCGCCGGAGACCTCCAGCACCCGCTGCACCCCGGCCGGGACGTAGTCGTCGACGTAGTCCTCGAGGGTGTTGGCCGCGTCCCGCGCGTCGGGCTCGCCCCAGTCGAGCAGGTACACGTCGAACCCGGCGGCCAGCAGCTGCTCGACGAAGCTGTTGCCCGGCGTCAGGTCGAGGATGTAGCTGCGGCTGACCAGGCTGAAGACGATCAGCAGCGGCGGGGAGTGCCGCACCCCGCCGTGGGTGTCGGGGTCGTTGCGGTAGTGCCACAGCTGGGTCCGGCCGCGCTGCCAGACGACGTCCTTGGGGGTCTGGCCCACCCCGGGACGGTCGACCCCGGCGACCAGCTTGAGGCCGTTACGGGCGCGGAGGGCGTTGCGCTCGACGTCGCGGCGGACGCGCTCGAGGAGGGTCTGCGGGCTGGGGACGGTCGGCATGGTCCTCCTCGGCGGGACGGCGCCGCGCGGCTTCCAGCTGCAGGGTCAGCCGGCGGACCTCCCGGTCCAGCGCGCCGACCTGGGCGCGCAGCCGGCTGACGTCGGTGCCGGCGGGCAGGTTCAGCAGGTGCCAGGCCCGGGTGGTGACCCCGCGGGCGGAGTCGCGGGCCAGGGTCGTGGCGCGCCGCACCAGCGCGGCGCCGATCGCGAAGGTCTCCGTGCGGACGAACTCCTCGGCGCGCGGGGTGACCCGGCGCTCGGCGGCGTCGAAGGCCTGCCGCCACAGCGGCGGGCGGGTGTCGGCCATGCGGTCTCCCTCCCGGACGTCGGCGGTTCAGGTGAAGGCGCCGACCCCGGTGATGTCCCGGCCGACGATGAGCGTCTGCACCGTCTCGGTCCCCTCGAAGGTGTGGATGGCCTCGATGTCGGCCATGTGCCGGATGACGTGGTTCTGCAGCAGGATCCCGTTGCCGCCGAGCAGGTCGCGGGCCTCGGCGAGGATGGCGCGCGCCGTGCGGGTGTTGTGCATCTTGGCCAGCCCGGCGACGGTGGGGGACAGCCGCCCGGCCTCGGCCAGCCGGCCGATCTGCATGCAGTACAGCTGCATCCCGGTGAGGTCGGCCAGCATCCGCACCAGCCGCTCCTGCACGATCTGGAAGCTGACCAGCGGCTTGCCGAACTGCCGGCGCTCCTTGGCGTAGGTCAGCGCGGCGTCGTAGCCGGCGGTCGCGTGGCCCAGCGCCATCCAGGCGCAGGCGCCGCGGGTGGTGGCCAGGACCCGGCCGGTGTCGGCGAAGCTGTGCGCCTCCTGGAGCCGGTTCTCCTCGGGCACCCGGACACCGCGCAGCTCGATCTGGGCCTGCCAGACCGAGCGCAGGGACACCTTCCCGGTGATGACCGTCGCCTCGTACCCCTCGGCCGGGGTCTCGACGACGAAGCCCTTGACCTTGCCGTCCTCGGTGTCGCGCGCCCACACGATCACCAGGTCGGCCAGCGAGCCGTTGCCGATCCACCGCTTGGCGCCGTCGATCACCCAGCTGTCGCCCTCGCGGCGGGCGGTGGTCTCCAGCGAGACGGAGTCCGAGCCGTGGTGCGGCTCGGTGAGCGCGAACGCCCCCAGCTTGTCCAGCGTGGCCATCTTCGGCAGCCAGCGGGCCTTCTGCTCCTCCGAGCCGCACATGTCGATCGACTGCATCGCCAGCCCGGCGTGCACGCCGACGAACGTGCCCAGGCTGCCGTCGCCGCGGTGCAGCTCCATCTGCACCAGCCCGGCCGCCATCGGGCTCATCCCGGCCGCGCCGTGCCCGGTGATGCTGCCGCCGACGATGCCCAGCTCCGGCAGCCGGCGGATCAGCGGCCACGGCACCTCGGCCTTCTCCCAGTACTCACCGGCGACCGGCACCACCTCCCGGTCCACGAACCGGCGGACGGCGATGAACTTCTCCCACTGCTCCTCGGTGAACTGCTCGCGCACCGAGAAGAAGTCGGTGCCCAGGGCCTCGCCCAGGTGGCTGGTGTCCAACTGCTGCGTCACTTCGCGACCTCCGCGGGGACCTCGACGGCGCGGCGCAGGATCTTGCCGGTCGGCCCCTTGGGCAGGGCGTCGACCAGCCAGACGTGCCGCGGGTACTTGTAGGCGGCCACCCGCTCCTTCACCCAGGCCTGCAGCTCGGCGGGGTCGGCCTGCGCGCCGGGCTTGAGCGCGACGGCGGCGGCGACCTCCTCGCCCAGGTCGGGGTGCGGGACGCCGACGCAGGCGGCCTCGGCGACCGCCGGGTGCTCGTAGAGCGCCTCCTCGATCTCCCGCGGGTACACGTTGTAGCCGCCGCGGATGATCATCTCCTTCTTGCGGTCGACGATGGCGTAGTAGCCGTCGGCGTCCCGGCGGGCGAGGTCGCCGGTGCGGAACCACCCGTCGGGGATCGCCTTCGCCGTCTCCTCGGGCTTGCGCCAGTAGCCCTTCATGACGTTCTCGCCGCGGATGGCGATCTCGCCGACCTCGTCCGCGCGGACGTCGCGGCCCTCGTCGTCGACCAGGCGCATCTCCACGCCGCGGATGGGCGTGCCGATGGTGCCGGGCTTGCGCTCGGCGTGCGGGTGGTTGAACGAGGCGACCGGCGAGGTCTCCGACAGCCCGTAGCCCTCCAGCACGATGCAGCCGAAGGCCTCCTCGAAGCCGCGCATCACCTCGACCGGCATGGCCGAGCCGCCGGAGACGCACAGCCGCAGGCTGGCGACGTCGTACCGGTCCCGGTCGGGCTGGTGGAGCATCGCGGCGAACATCGTCGGCACGCCCTCGAACACCGTCACCCGGTCTCGCTGGACGACCTCCAGCGCCTTGGCGCCGTCGAACCGAGGGAGCAGGGTCAGGCACGCCCCGGCCAGGACGGCGGCGTCGAGGGCGCAGGTCAGCCCGAAGACGTGGAACAGCGGCAGGCAGCCCATGACCACGTCGTCCGGCGTGCCCTCCAGCAGCGTCTCCTGCGTGGTGCGGGCGTTGCCGCGCAGGTTGGCGTGGGTGAGCTCGGCGCCCTTGGGCGGTCCGGTGGTGCCCGAGGTGTAGAGGATCACCGCGGTGTCGGCGTCGTCCCGGTCGACGACCGCGTCGTCGTCCGGACCGCTGAGGGCGTCGCCGACGTCGGCCGGCCCGACGGGAACCGCCTCGATGCCGACGACGCCGGCCGCCTCGGTGGCCGCCGCGGCGACGGAGTCCAGCGCGACGACCAGCCGCGCACCGGAGTCGCGCAGGTAGTACTCGACCTCCCGCGCCTTGAGCAGCGGGTTCATCGGGACGACGGCCGCCCCCGCCATGAGCCCGCCGTAGAACACGACCGGGAAGCTCAGCACGTTGGGCAGCACCATGCCGACCCGGTCGCCCGGGGTCACCCCGCGCGCCCGCAGGCCCGCGGCCACCCTCGCGGCGGCCCGCCGGAACCCGTCGTAGGTCAGGACGGCGTCGTCCATGCGGAGGGCCGGGCGGTCGCCGTGCCGGGCCGCCGTGTCCACCAGGTGCTGCGCGAGGTTGGCCACGGTGCCTCCCTGCTCTCGGGACTGGGTCGCACCCCTACCCGGCCTCGTTGTGGTCCACCCCTCACTTGCGGTCGCGGTGGCGGCCGGGCGCGCCGCACGACAGGCTCGCCAGCGGGACCGACACCGACGACGGGAGCGCCGCAGTGGCTGGCAGGACGATCCTCGACATGTTCCGGCTCGACGGCCGGGTGGCGATCGTGACCGGGGCGTCGTCCGGGCTGGGCGCCGTCTTCGCCCGGGCCCTGGCCGAGGCCGGCTGCGACGTCGCGCTCGGCGCCCGGCGGGAGGACCGCCTCGGCGACACCCGGGCGGCGGTGGAGTCGGCCGGCCGCCGGGCGATCACCGTGCGCACCGACGTCTCCCGGCCCGAGGACTGCCAGGCGCTGGTCGACGCCACCATGGCCGAGTTCGGCAAGGTCGACGTGCTGGTCAACAACGCCGGCGTGGGCACCGCCGTCCCGGCCACCCGCGAGACGCCCGAGCAGTTCCGCCAGGTCATCGACGTCAACCTCAACGGCTGCTACTGGATGGCCCAGGCCGCCGGGCGGGTGATGCAGCCGGGCAGTTCGATCGTGAACATCTCGAGCATCCTCGGCCTGACCACGGCCGGCCTGCCGCAGGCGGCCTACGCGGCCAGCAAGGCCGGGCTGATCGGTCTCACCCGAGACCTCGCCCAGCAGTGGACCGGCCGCAAGGGGATCCGGGTCAACGCGCTGGCGCCGGGGTTCTTCGAGTCGGAGATGACCGACCAGTACCCCGAGGGCTACATCGAGGGCCAGATGGCCCGGGTGCTGGCCGGCCGCAAGGGCGACCCCGACGAGCTGGCCGCGGCGCTGGTGTTCCTCGTCAGCGACGCGGGCGGCTACGTCACCGGGACGACGCTGCCGGTCGAGGGCGGGCTGCTCACCAGCTGACGACGTCCGGCGGGCCGGCCCCGCCGGTGCAGTCGAGGACGCGGTCGTCCGGGGGAGGGGGGACCGCGGCCGCGCCGCCGAGGGCCACCGGCCGCGGCCGGCGGGGCTGCCGGGCGCCGCTGCCGCCGCCCCGGTGCGGGTAGACGAGCACGCCGCTGACCGGGTCCGGTGCGGCGTCGAGCGCGGCGCGGACGACCGGCGCCGAGCGGAACGCGTCCCGCCGCCGCTCGTCGGCGAACACGAACTCGAGCACGACGCCCCACCGGTGCTCGTGCTCGTCCCAGAAGAGGGCGCCGCCGGTCACCGCGGCCTCGACGAGCCGGTCGTGCCAGGAACGGGCCCAGTCGGCGGCGGAGGTCGGACCGTCGAGCACCTCGAACGTGATCCAGTCCACAGCGGCCCGCACGCTACGCCGGTGCCGCGGAACGCGACAGGCCCCGTGACCACCGCTGTCGCGGCGGCCACGGGGCCTGTCGTGGGGTGCCCCCGGCAGGATTCGAACCTGCGCACCCGCCTCCGGAGGGCGGTGCTCTATCCCCTGAGCTACGGGGGCTCTGCGGTGGGGCAGGGAGAAACCTACCAGCCCCGCCCGGCGCACCGGACGGCGGTGCGTCAGGGAGCCGGCAGCGGGGTGCCACCGCGGGCGGTGAGCATCCCGGTCATCGTCGACGTCTCGGCGGTCTGGGTCTCGGCGATCGTGCGGGCGAGGGTCGCCACCGCGGGCACGGCGGCGTGCTGGGCGGCGTACTCGGCCATCTCCCGGCCACCCTGGTGGTGGCGGATCATCAGCTGCAGGAAGCGGACGTCGAACGCCGTGCCGGTCAGCCCGCGCAGCTCGGTGAGCTCCTGCTCGGTGGCCATCCCGGGCATCAGGGCGCCGGGTGCCGTCTCGTGCGCGCCGTGGCCGCTGTCGGCGCCCATCCACGACATCGGGTCGCCGCCCGACGGCGGCAGCCCCCACAGCGACAGCCAGCCCTGCATCCGGCCGACCTGGTTGGTCTGGGTGGCCGAGATGTCGAACGCCAGCTGGTGGACCTCCGGGTCGGTGCTCACCTCCAGGGCGACGTTGGCCATCTCCACGCCCTGCAGGTGGTGGACGGCCATGTCGCGGGAGAACCCGGCGTCCACCGAGTCGGCGGTCGGGGTGGCGGGGGCGTCGTCCCGGCCGACGCCGAGCGCGACCGCCGCTCCGCCGCCGAGCAGCAGCAGCCCGACGGCGATGACCGCGAGCAGTGCCGTCCGCAGCCCGCGGCCCGTCGCCTGCGGCGCGTCGCCGCCGGTCACGGCGTGCCGGTCTCCGCCGCGGCCGTGGGAGTGGTCGGGGCGTCGGTGGTCATGGCGCTGGTACCGCGGCTGCTGTCGTCGACGGTCAGCGGGTCGCTGACGAACTGGGGGTTCTCGCAGCTGGCGCCGACCTCGGGGTAGAAGTCGGGGTTGAAGGTCATGAAGTCGGCGAACTGCTCGATCCGCGGGTCGTCGACCGAGTCGACCTTCAGCTGGTGGTTCCAGGACTGCAGGCTGATGGGGGAGTCCAGGCCGGCGTAGGGGGAGAGCATCCGGCCGGACTCACTGGCGACGGCGGCCAGCGTGTCGACGTCGGCGCCGGAGACCCGGTCCGGGTCGTAGGTGATCCACACCGCGCCGTGCTCCATGCTGTGGACGGCGTTCTCGTGCCGGATGTCGACGTCGTAGACCGTGCCGGTGCAGTCGGCCCACTCGCCGTCGTGCGGCCCGCCCACCGGCGGGGACTCCTCGTACTGCACGGGCGTGGTCACGTGCTCCTGCCCGGCGGCGTAGTCGAACGTCGAGACCCCGGAGATCTCGTCGACGGAGTCCACCCGGGCGGCGTCGGCCTCGTTGACCTGCACCACCGCGTAGGTGATGACCGCGGCGGCGAACACCACCACGGCGACCGCGGCCGCGATCAGGCCCCAGGGCCGCTGCGGGCTGACGACGTTGGTGACCGGCGGGCGGGTGCGCCCGCCCTTCGCGGCCGGCCGGCTGCCCGAACCGGAGCCCGGCGTGCCGGACCCGCCGCGCGCGCGGCCGTCCTGGGGCTTACGGTCCTTGGCCACGGCCTGCTCCTCGTGCTCGTCGGGGGGTGCTGGGGCCGGGCGGGCGCGCCGGGCCCGGGGACGAGCCCGGCGCCCGCCCCCTGAGGACTCCACTGTAGGTCGGCGACCTGTCAGCCCCGGGCACGCGCGCGCCCGGAGGGCCGCAGAGCGCGCGATCGGCGGTCAGTACGCTCGTGCGGTGACACCGGAGCAGTTGCGCGACGTCGTCCGGACCGCCGTGGCCGCCGCCGTCGAGCGCGGCGTGCTGCCCGTGGCGGTCCCCGACGACGTGCTCGTCGAGCGTCCCAAGAACCCCGAGCACGGCGACTACGCCACCAACGTCGCGCTGCGCCTGGCCAAGCCCGCCGGTAAGCCGCCGCGGGCGGTCGCCGAGGTGCTGGCCGAGGAGCTCCGCGCGCACCCGGGCATCGCCGCCGTCGACGTCGCCGGCCCCGGCTTCCTCAACATCACCCTCGCGCAGGGGGCGCTCGGGCGGATCGCGGTCGAGGCGGTCACCGCGGGGGAGACCTTCGGGCGGACCGGCACCCTCGCCGGGCAGCGGCTGAACCTGGAGTTCGTCTCGGCCAACCCGACCGGGCCCGTGCACATCGGCGGCAGCCGGTGGGCCGCGGTCGGAGACGCGATCGGCCGGCTGCTGGAGGCCAGCGGCGCCGACGTGACCCGCGAGTACTACATCAACGACGCCGGCGCGCAGATCGACCGGTTCGCCCGCAGCCTGCAGGCGGTCGCCAACGGCCGGCCGGTCCCCGAGGACGGCTACGGCGGCACCTACATCGCCGACATCGCCTCGCAGGTGGTCGCCCTGGAGCCCGACGTCCTCGGCCGGGACGACGAGGAGCAGTTGCGCGTCTTCCGCGACCGCGGCGTGGCGCTGATGCTCGACGAGATCCGCCGGTCGATGCAGGACTTCGGCGTCGACTTCGACGTCTGGTTCAGCGAGAAGTCGCTCTACGACGCCGGGGCGGTGGACAAGGCGCTGGTCCGGCTGCGGGAGCAGGGGCACGTCTACGAGGCCGACGGCGCCGTGTGGCTGCGGACGACGGACTTCGGCGACGACAAGGACCGCGTGCTGGTCAAGGCCGACGGCGAGACGACCTACTTCGCGTCCGACTGCGCCTACTACCTGGACAAGCGGGCCCGCGGCTTCGACCGGGTCGTGATCATGCTGGGTGCCGACCACTCCGGCTACGTCGGCCGGTACAAGGCGCTCGTCGCCGCGGCCGGGGACGACCCCGACAGCCACCTCGAGATCCTCATCGGGCAGCTGGTCAACCTGCTGCGGGGCGGCGAGCCGGTGCGCATGAGCAAGCGCGCGGGCACGATCGTGCTGCTCTCCGACCTGGTCGACGCGATCGGCGTGGACGCCGCCCGCTACGCGCTGGCCCGCGCCTCGGTCGACCAGCAGATCGACATCGACGTCGACCTGTGGAGCCGGCAGACCAACGACAACCCGGTCTTCTACGTCCAGTACGCGCACGCCCGCATCTCCTCGGTGCTGCGCAACGCCACCGACCTCGGCCTGGGGCTCGGCGAGGCGGGTGCCGTCGATGCCGCGCAGCTGACCCACGAGCGGGAGAACGACCTGCTCCGGGCGATCGGGGAGTTCCCGCGGGTGCTGACGTCGGCCGCCGAGCTGCGTGCGCCGCACCGGGTGGCCCGCTACCTCGAGGAGCTGGCCGGCACCTACCACCGGTTCTACGACACCTGCCGGGTGCTGCCGCGCGGCGACGAGGAGCCGACGCCGCTGACCACCGCCCGGCTCTGGCTGTGCGCCGCGACCGCCGTCGTCCTGCGCAACGGCCTGGGCGTGCTGGGCGTGAGCGCACCGGAGCGGATGTGAGAGCGCACCCGGCCGGTCCCCTCCACGGCAACATCGCCCCGCCTCCCGCGGCCGGGCCGCCCCCGGCCGACCTCGGTGGCCTCGACCCGCAGGTGTGGCCGCGCTCGGCGACCCGGGTCGACGGCGAGCTGCACCTGGGCGGCCGGCCGGTGACCGAGCTCGCCCGGGCGCACGGGACGCCGCTGTTCGTCCTCGACGAGGCCGACTTCCGCGGCCGGGCCGCCGACTTCGCCGCCGCGTTCGAGGGCGCCGACGTCCACTACGCCTCCAAGGCCTTCCTGTGCGGCCAGGTGGCCCGCTGGATCGCCGAGGACGGCCTGCACCTGGACGCCTGCTCGGGCAACGAGCTGGCCCTGGCGCTGGCCGCCGGCTTCCCGGCCGAGCGGATCGCGCTGCACGGCAACAACAAGTCGCTCGTCGAGCTGCAGCTGGCCGTCGACGCCGGCATCGGGCACGTCGTCCTGGACTCCTTCGACGAGATCGAGCGGCTGGTCCCGCTGGCCGCGGCGCGGGTCGCCGCCGGCGGCGCGCCGGTGCCGGTGCTCATCCGCGCCACCGTGGGCATCGAGGCGCACACCCACGAGTTCATCGCCACCGCCCACGAGGACCAGAAGTTCGGCTTCTCGCTGGCCACCGGCGACGCGCTGACCGCCGCGGTGCGGGTGATCCGTGAGCCGGCGCTGCGGCTGACCGGGCTGCACAGCCACATCGGCTCGCAGATCTTCGACACCGCCGGCTTCGAGGCCGCCGCACACCGCGTGGTGGGGCTCATGGGGCAGGTGCACCAGGCGACCGGGCAGGTGCTCGAGGAGCTCAACCTCGGGGGCGGCTTCGGCATCGCCTACCTCTCCGACGACGACCCGGTCAGCCCCGCCGACGTCGCCCGGCGGCTGCGCGCGGTGGTCGAGGCCGAGTGCGCGATGGCCGGCCTGCCCGTGCCGCGGCTGGCCGTCGAGCCCGGCCGGGCCATCGCCGGCCCCGGCACGGTCACCCTCTACGAGATCGGCACCATCAAGCCGGTCCGGCTCGGGGCCAGCGGCACACCGGGGGCGCCGCTGGTGCGCAACTACGTCTCGGTCGACGGCGGGATGAGCGACAACATCCGCACCGCCCTCTACGACGCCGCCTACACCTGCGTGCTCGCCAACCGGGTCTCCGACGCCCCTCCGGCGCTGTGCCGCGTCGTCGGCAAGCACTGCGAGAGCGGCGACATCCTGGTCCGCGACCTGTGGCTGCCCTCGGACGTGCAGCCCGGCGACCTGCTGGTGGTCGCGGCGACCGGCGCCTACTGCTGGTCGATGGCGAGCAACTACAACTACCTGCTCAAGCCGCCGGTGGTCGCCGTGCGGGACGGCGTCGCCACGGAGGTGGTCCGGCGTCAGACACTGTCGGACGTGTTCGCCCTCGACGCCGTCCTCGCCGACGTCCCCGCCCCCTCGCCGGCGATCGACCAGCCCGCGCCCGAGCACCCGGCGGGGGTCCGGTCGACCGGCCCGCGAGTCGGCGCGGAGGCGCAGTCGTGACCACGCCCCTGAAGGTGGCCCTGCTCGGCTGCGGCACCGTCGGCAGCGCCGTGCTGCGGCTGCTCGGCGAGCAGGCCGAGGACCTCGCCGCCCGCATCGGCCGGCCGGTGGAGGTGGCCGGGGTCGCCGTCCGCCGTCCCGACCGGCACCCCGACGTCCCGGCGCACCTGCTCACCACCGACGCGCACGGGCTCGTCACCCGGCCGGACGTCGACCTCGTCGTCGAGGTGATCGGCGGCATCGAGCCGGTGCGCTCGCTGCTGCTGGCCGCCTTCGAGGCCGGCAAGTCGGTGGTCAGCGCCAACAAGGCCCTGCTCGCCGACGACGGCGTCGAGCTGCACGCGGCCGCCGCCAAGGCCGGGGTCGACCTCTACTACGAGGCCGCCGTGGCCGGCGCGATCCCGCTGCTGCGCCCGCTGCGCGAGTCCCTGGCCGGGGACCAGCTGCGCCGTGTGGTCGGCATCGTCAACGGGACGACGAACTACATCCTGTCCCGGATGGCCGAGACCGGGCACGGGTTCACCGAGGCGCTGGCCGAGGCCACCGAGCTCGGCTACGCCGAGGCCGACCCGACCGCCGACGTCGACGGCTTCGACGCCGCGGCCAAGGCGGCCATCCTCGCCTCGCTGGCCTTCCACACCGAGGTCACCGCGGCCGACGTCCACCGCGAGGGGATCTCCACGGTCACCTCGACCGACGTCGCCCGCGCCGCCGAGATCGGCTGCACGGTGAAGCTGCTCGCCATCTGCGAACGTGTGCCGGGAGAGGGCGGGGACTCCGTCGCCGTCCGCGTGCACCCGGCGATGATCCCGACGACGCACCCGCTGGCCGCCGTCGGCGGGGCCTTCAACGCCGTCTTCGTCGAGGCCGAGGCCGCCGGGCAACTGATGTTCTACGGCCAGGGCGCCGGCGGTGACGCCACCGCCAGCGCCGTCCTCGGCGACCTGGTGGCCGTGGCGCGCAACCGGGTCGCCGGTGTCGCCGGCCCCGGCACGACCACGTACGCGGGCCTGCCCGCCCGGCCGATCGCCGAGACACCCACGCGGTACCACGTCAGCCTCGACGTCGCCGACAAGCCCGGCGTGCTCGCGACGGTCGCGCAGGAGTTCGCCCGGCACGGGGTCAGCATCGCCACCGTGCGGCAGGACGGGCGTGGGGACGCCGCGACGCTGGTCATCGTCACCCACAGCGCCCCCGACGCCGCGCTGTCGGCGACGGTCACGGCGCTGCGGGAGATGCCCGCCGTCCGGGCCGTGACCAGCATCCTGCGTGTGGAAGGACTGTCATGACGACGCAGCTGCCCGTGCGGGGCACCGTCTCGCCGCTGTGGCCGGGGCTCATCGAGGCCTACCGGTCGCGGCTGCCGGTCAGCGACAGCACCCCGGTGGTGACCCTGCAGGAGGGGGCGACCCCGCTGGTGCCGGCGCAGGAGCTCTCCCGCCGCACCGGCTGCGAGGTCTACCTCAAGGTCGAGGGCGCCAACCCGACCGGGTCGTTCAAGGACCGCGGGATGACGATGGCCATCACCAAGGCCGTCGAGGAGGGCTCGCAGGCGGTCATCTGCGCCTCCACCGGCAACACCAGCGCCAGCGCCGCGGCCTATGCCGCCCGGGCCGGCCTCGTCTGCGCCGTCCTCGTGCCGCAGGGCAAGATCGCGCTGGGCAAGCTGGCGCAGGCGCTGGTGCACGGCGCCAAGCTGCTGCAGGTCGACGGCAACTTCGACGACTGCCTCGCGCTGGCCAGCAAGCTGGCGATCGACTACCCGGTCAGCCTGGTCAACAGCGTCAACCAGTACCGCATCGAGGGGCAGAAGACCGCCTCGTTCGAGATCGTCGACGTCCTCGGCGACGCCCCCGACGTCCACTGCCTGCCGGTGGGCAACGCCGGCAACATCACCGCCTACTGGCAGGGCTACCGGGAGTACGCCGCCGACGGGACGGCGTCACGGACGCCGCGGATGTGGGGCTTCCAGGCCGCCGGCGCGGCGCCGATCGTCAGCGGGCAGGTCGTCGAGCACCCGCAGACGATCGCCACGGCCATCCGCATCGGCAACCCGGCGTCCTGGACCAAGGCGCTGGCCGCCCGCGACGAGTCCGGTGGGCGCATCGACGCGGTCACCGACCGGGAGATCCTCGCCGCCTACCGGCTGCTGGCCCGCAACGAGGCGGTCTTCGTCGAGCCGGCGTCGGCCGCCTCGGTGGCCGGCCTGCTCAAGGTGGCGCAGGCGGGCGGGCTCGAGCCGGGGCAGCGCGTCGTCTGCACCGTCACCGGCAACGGCCTCAAGGACCCGGAGTGGGCCATCTCCGGCGCACCGGCACCGGTGACCGTGCCGGTCGACGCCGCCGTCGCCGCCGCGCAGCTGGGCCTGTGACCCCGGACTCCGCCCCGGCCGTGCGGGTGCGCGTGCCGGCGACCAGCGCCAACCTCGGCCCCGCGTTCGACTGCGCCGGTCTCGCGCTGGCCCGCCACGACGTGCTCGAGTTCGCCGTCGAGCCGGCCGGGCTGACCGTCGAGGTCTCCGGCGTCGGAGCCGGTGAGCTGCCGACCGACGAGTCGCACCTGGTCGTCCGCGCCTTCCGCGCGGCCTGCGCCGAGCTGGGCTGGACCCCGCCGGGGCTGCGGGTCAGCGCCGAGAACGGCATCCCGCAGGGGCGGGGGATGGGCTCGTCGGCGGCGGCGGTCGTGGCCGGCGTGCTGGGCGCGTGGGCGCTGTGCCCGGAGGTCGACGCGGTCGACGACGCCGCCGTGCTGCGGCTGACCACCGAGCTGGAGGGGCACCCCGACAACGTGGCCGCCTGCCTGCTGGGCGGGGCCACGCTGTCGTGGATGACCTCGACCGGGGCGCGCGCCGAGCGGCTCGAGGTGCACCCGGACGTCGTCCCCGTGCTGTTCGTGCCGGACGCGACGCTGTCGACGCACGTCGCGCGCGGACTGCTGCCCGACGCCGTCCCCCACGCCGACGCCGCGTTCACCGCCGGCCGGGCCGCGCTGCTGGTGCACGCGCTGACGACCGCGCCCGCGCTGCTGCGCGAGGCGACCGAGGACCGGCTGCACCAGCGACAGCGGGCCGCGGCGATGCCCGCGTCGATCGACCTGGTGGACCGGCTCCGGGCCGCCGGCCACGCCGCGGTCGTCTCCGGGGCCGGACCGACCGTCCTCGTGCTCGCGCACGGCCCGGCCGACGCCGCCGAGGTGGGGAATCTCACCCCGGAGGGGTGGACGGGGCTGGCCCTCGACGTCGACCGGACGGGTGCCTGCGTGCTCGCAGGTCAGCCTCAGGTATCTTCTCGGTAACGAGGAACACACCCGTGTCGGACGGTGTTGTCGTGTCCGTGAGCGCGGTTTAGGCTCACCGACGTAGCCGCCCAGTAGGGCGAGCCTCGCGCGGGGCGATGCAGACGATCTCATTCCGTCGCCGCAGATACCGCCTCGCACCCACTGGATCCCGTTCTTCTCGCTGCCCAGGTTGCGGACAGCGGCGGGAGGAACCGGGTCACCCCCTGCGCTGCTAGGCGCAGGTCTCCGCAGGGAAGGACCTGTACGTGAGCGAGACCACCGACCTCGTCACCCCGCCGAGCGCGGGTAACGACGAGGCACCTGCCGCTTCTGGGACGACGGGGCGGACCCGTCGCCGCGGCAGCGGGCTGTCCGGCATGCTGCTGCCCGAGTTGCAGCGGCTGGCGGCCGAGCTCGGCATCTCCGGCACCGGCCGGATGCGCAAGGGCGACCTGGTCGCCGCCATCTCCGCCCGCCAGACGGGTGGCGGCTCGGAGACCCCGGCCCCGGCCAGCGCGCCCGCGCCGCGCAGCGAGGCCCGCGGCGCCGACTCCGGCCCCGCCACCACGGCTGCGCCGCTCGAGGCCCCGGTCACCGGCGGCGCGAACAGCGGCCCCCTGACCCCCGCGGCCGACGCCCCCGCCGAGGCCGCGCCGCGGCGTCGCCGCGCGGCCAGCCGTCCGGCCGGCGCGCCTGCGGGCGAGACCGCCGCCCCGGCCGTCGAGGCGACCCCCGGCACCCCCGAGCCGCGCACCGAGGCGCCTGCCGCCGACACGGCCGCAGCCCCCGCCCCGGCCCCGGCCCGCGAGGAGACCGACGGCGACCGCACCGACGGTGACCGGGCCGACGGCGACCGCCCGCAGCGCAACCGCGAGCGCGGCGGCCGCAACCGCGACCGCACGGAGCGCACCGAGCGCATCGACCGGGACGGCAACCGCGACGGTGACCGTGCCGAGCGGGGCACCCGCGACGGCGACCGCACCCGCAGCGACCGCGACGGCGACCGCACCCGCAGCGACCGCGACGGCGACCGCGCCCGCAGCGACCGGGACGGCGACCGCGCCCGCAGCGACCGGGACGGTGACCGCGCGCGCGGCGACCGGGACGGCAACCGCGGTCCCGAGCGCGGCGACCGGAGCGGCCGGCCGGACAACCGCAACGACAACCGCGGCCGGGGCGACGACAACCGCACCGACAACCGCAACGACGAGGACGACGACGACTTCGAGGGCGGCCGCGGCCGCCGCGGGCGCCGTTACCGGGACCGCAACCGCCGCGGCAACGGCCGCGACCGGTTCGAGCCGAACGAGCCCACCATCAGCGAGGACGACGTCCTGCTGCCGGTGGCCGGCATCCTCGACGTCCTGGACAACTACGCGTTCGTCCGGACGTCGGGCTACCTGACCGGGCCCAACGACGTGTACGTGTCCCTGTCGCAGGTGCGCCGCTACGGCCTGCGCCGCGGTGACGCCATCACCGGTGCCGTCCGGCAGCCGCGCGAGGGCGAGCGCAAGGACAAGTACAACGCGCTGGTCCGGCTCGACACCGTCAACGGCCTCGACCCCGAGCAGGCGCGGCAGCGTCCGGAGTTCACCAAGCTGACCCCGCTCTACCCGCAGCAGCGGCTGCGGCTGGAGACCGAGCCCCACCAGCTGACCACCCGGGTCATCGACCTGGTCATGCCGATCGGCAAGGGGCAGCGCGCGCTGATCGTCAGCCCGCCCAAGGCCGGCAAGACGATGGTGCTGCAGGCGATCGCCAACGCGATCACCGCCAACAACCCCGAGTGCCACCTCATGGTCGTCCTCGTCGACGAGCGGCCCGAGGAGGTCACCGACATGCAGCGCTCGGTGAAGGGCGAGGTCATCGCCTCGACCTTCGACCGGCCGCCGTCGGACCACACCACGGTCGCGGAGCTGTCCATCGAGCGGGCCAAGCGCCTGGTCGAGATGGGCCACGACGTCGTCGTCCTGCTGGACTCGATCACCCGCCTGGGCCGCGCCTACAACCTGGCGGCCCCCGCCAGCGGACGCATCCTCTCCGGTGGTGTCGACTCCACGGCGCTCTACCCGCCCAAGCGCTTCCTCGGCGCCGCCCGCAACATCGAGAACGGCGGCTCGCTGACCATCATCGCCTCGGCGCTGGTGGAGACCGGCTCCACGATGGACACGGTCATCTTCGAGGAGTTCAAGGGCACCGGGAACGCGGAGATCAAGCTCGACCGCCGGCTGGCGGACAAGCGGGTCTTCCCGGCCGTCGACGTCAACGCGTCGGGCACGCGCAAGGAGGAGATCCTCATGTCGCCCGACGAGCTGGCCATCGTCATCAAGCTGCGCCGGGTGCTCGCCGCGCTGGAGCCCCAGCAGGCTCTCGAGCTGCTGCTGGACAAGCTCAAGAAGACGCGGAACAACATCGAGTTCCTCATGCAGATCCAGAAGACGACCCTCGGCCCCGAGCGCGAGTGAGAGGATCCCCGTCCTCCCCACCCTTCGCAGGCTCAGGGCGGGGCCCGGGACGGGGGCCGTTCCAGCACGTCGCCAGGGCCGCCGCCGGCGGGGCTCGGACATCAGGGATACTGAGCGACTGAGCCCCGCTGCGCGGCCGGAATGCCCGGCCGGCCGCCGGCGTTCGACAGACCAGTACGGCACAGACCCCCGGAAGAGGCGAGATGAAGCCCGGAATCCACCCCGACTACCACACCACCACGGTGACCTGTGGCTGCGGGAACACCTTCACCACCCGCAGCACGGCCCCCGGTGGCCAGCTGACCGTCGAGACCTGCTCCGCCTGCCACCCGTTCTACACGGGCAAGCAGCGGATCCTGGACACCGGCGGCCGCGTCGCCCGCTTCGAGAAGCGGTTCGGCAAGCGCAACGCCACCGCCGGCAAGTAGTCCCCCCGACGGCGCCCGTCCCACTCCTGTGGGGCGGGCGCCGTCGTCGTGTCCGCCCCCGCCCCCCACCGTCGGTTTTCGCGGAAACCGCCCCCTCCCGGAGTTCCCCCGTTGAGCAGCCCCACCGAGACCGCGCCCGATCGCCTGACCGGGCTGCTGGCCGAGCACGCGGCCCTGGAGGCCGAGCTCGCCGACCCGGCCGTCCACGCCGACGCCGCCCGCGCCCGCCGGCTCGGCCGGCGCTACGCGCAGCTGGCCCGGCTGGTCGAGACCAAGCGCGCCCTGGACGCCGTCCGTGACGACCTCGCCGCCGCCCGGGAGCTCGCCGCCGAGGACCCGTCCTTCCGCGCCGAGGCCGAGGCGATGGAGCAGCGGATCCCGGAGCTGGAGGACCGGCTGCGCGAGCTACTGCTGCCCAAGGACCCCGACGACGACAAGGACGTCATCCTCGAGATCAAGGCGGGGGAGGGGGGCGCGGAGTCGGCGCTGTTCGCCGGCGACCTGCTGCGCATGTACCTGCGCTACGCCGAGCGGCGGGGCTGGTCGGCCGAGGTGATCGACGCCGTCGAGGCCGACCTGGGCGGCTACAAGGACGTCTCGGTCGCCGTCAAGTCCCGTACGGACGAGGGCATCTGGTCGCGGCTGAAGTTCGAGGGCGGCGTGCACCGGGTCCAGCGGGTGCCGGTCACCGAGAGCCAGGGCCGCATCCACACCTCCGCCGCCGGCGTCCTCGTGCTGCCCGAGGCCGAGGAGGTCGACGTCACCGTCGACCCGAACGACCTGCGCATCGACGTGTTCCGGTCCAGCGGCCCCGGCGGGCAGAGCGTGAACACCACCGACTCCGCCGTCCGGATCACCCACCTGCCCACCGGCATCGTGGTCAGCTGCCAGAACGAGAAGAGCCAGCTGCAGAACCGGGAGTCCGCACTGCGGATCCTGCGCTCGCGGCTGCTCGCCGCCGCCCGCGAGGAGGCCGCCGCCGCGGCCAGCGACCAGCGGCGCAGCCAGGTCCGCACCGTCGACCGCAGCGAGCGGGTGCGCACCTACAACTTCCCGGAGAACCGGATCAGCGACCACCGGGTCGGCTTCAAGGCGCACAACCTCGACCAGGTGCTCGACGGCGAGCTCGACCCGGTCATCGACGCGCTGACCCGCGCGCACACCGCCGAGCTCCTGGCGGCCGGCTCCTGAACCCCCGCACGCTGCTCGCCGACGCCGCGCGCCGGCTCGCCGACGCCGGTGTCGAGTCACCGCGGGTGGACGCCGAGCTGCTGCTGGCGCACGTCCTGGGCATGACCCGCACCGGCCTGCTCACCCTCGGCGACGTCCCCGCCGACGCGACCGGGCGCTTCGCCGGCCTGCTCGACCAGCGGGCCTCCCGCGTGCCCCTGCAGCACCTCACCGGGCGCGCGCCGTTCCGGCACCTGGAGCTCGCCGTCGGCCCGGGGGTGTTCGTGCCCCGGCCCGAGACCGAGCAGCTCGTCGAGTGGGCCCTGGACCGCGTGGCCGGGACCCCCGAGCCCGTCGTCGTCGACCTGGGCAGCGGGTCGGGCGCCATCGCGCTGTCGATCGCGCACGAGCACCCCGGCGCCCGCGTCACCGCCGTCGAGCGGGACGCCGGGGCCATCGAGTGGACCCGCCACAACGCCGCCGTCCGGGCCGCCGCGGGGGACACCCCCGTCGAGGTGCTCTCCGGCGACATGACCGACCCCGGCCTGCTGGCCGCGCTCGACGGTGCGGTGGACCTCGTCGTCTCCAACCCGCCCTACGTGCCCGACGGCGCCCGCGTCCCCCGCGAGGTCGCCGACCACGACCCGCCGCTGGCCCTGTGGGGCGGACCCGACGGGCTGGACGTCGTCCGCGGCCTGCTGGTGACCGCCGCCCGGCTGCTCCGACCCGGCGGGTGGATCGGCATCGAGCACGCCGACGAGCAGGGGACCGCGCTGCCGGCCGTCGTCCGGGCGAACGGCGGCTTCACCGACGTCGCCGACCATCCCGACCTGGCCGGGCGTCCCCGGTTCACCACCGCCCGCCGCGCGGCGGGATGACAGACTCCGGTCCCGTGGCCGACCTCTACGACTGCACCGACCCCGAGGCCCGCGCGGCCGGGCTGGACGCCGCGATGGCGGCGATCGGCGCCGGCGAGCTGGTGCTACTGCCCACCGACACGGTCTACGGCGTGGCGGCCGACGCGTTCACGCCGGCGGCGGTCACCCGGCTGCTCGCGGCGAAGAACCGCGGCCGGACGATGCCCGTGCCCGTGCTCATCGGGGAGGCGTCCACGCTGGCCGGCCTCACCAACCGCGTGCCGGACGTCGCCACGCGGCTGGCCGAGGCGTTCTGGCCGGGCGGGCTGACCCTCGTGGTCGAGCACGCGTCCTCGCTGGCCTGGGACCTGGGGGACGCCGAGGGCACCGTCGCCGTCCGGCTGCCCGCCGACGACATCACCCGGGACCTGCTGCGCCGCACCGGGCCGCTGGCGGTCTCCAGCGCCAACCGCTCCGGCCGGCCGGCCGCCACCACCGCCGAGCAGGCCGTCGCGCAGCTGGGCCTGCACGCGGCGGTGGTCCTCGACGGCGGGCCGCGGGACTCCTCGGCGGCCAGCACGATCGTCGACTGCACCGGCCCGACGCCGCGGGTGCTGCGCATCGGCGCGATCCCCGTCGACCGGCTCCGCGAGGTCGTGCCCGAGCTCACCGACTGAAGGCGGGGCCGGGCAGCACGCGCCGTCCGGCTGGACGGCCGTCCGGAGGGATACCGTGGGACGACCGTCCGTCGCCGATCCCGCCGGGAGACCTGCCGCCATGAGCACCCCCTCCTGGGCCCCCGGCCGGGCGGCGGGCCGTGCGCCCGGGACCCCCTCCGGGCCCCTCTGACCGATGCGCGAGTACGTCGTCGTCCTGCTCACCGCCGGGCTGGTCACCTTCCTGGCCACCCCGGTGGTGCGGGTGGCGGCGGTCCGGCTGCGGATGATGGCCGCGCCGCGCGAGCGGGACGTGCACGTGATCCCCACCCCCCGCGGCGGGGGAGTGGCGATGTACCTCGGCGTGGCCGCGGCGATCCTGGTCGCCACCCGCCTGCCGGCGCTGCAGCGGACCTTCGAGGACTCGCAGACCGCCGCCGTCCTGGTGGCCGGCGGGCTCATCTGCGCCCTCGGTGTCCTCGACGACAAGTTCGGCCTCGACGCGCTGACCAAGCTCACCGGCCAGATCGCCGCGGCCGGCGTGATGGTGCTGCTCGGCGTCCAGCTGGTGTTCGTCTTCCTCCCGGTCGCCGACATCGGGACGCTCTCCCTCGGCCCCGACATCGGCGTCCCGCTGACCATCCTGCTGACCGTCCTCACGGTCAACGCGCTGAACTTCATCGACGGCCTCGACGGCCTGGCGGCGGGCGTCTCGGCGGTCGCCGCGCTGGCCTTCTTCGCCTACAGCTACAACCTCGGACTGGTCGGCTACGACGAGGTCGCCAGCGCCCCGGCGCTGATCACCGCCGTGCTCGCCGGCGCCTGCCTGGGCTTCCTGCCGCACAACTTCAGCCCGGCGCGGATCTTCATGGGCGACTCGGGCTCGATGCTGGTCGGGCTGATGCTCTCGGCGGCGGCGGTCTCCGCGACCGGCCGGGTGGACCCGCAGTCGTTCGACTCCGCGGCGAGCCTGCTGCCGCTCGCCCTGCCCCTGCTGGTGCCGATCGCGGTGCTCTCCATCCCGTTCATCGACCTGGTGATGGCCGTGATCCGCCGCACCCGGCGCGGGCAGTCGCCGTTCTCGCCGGACAAGATGCACCTGCACCACCGGCTGCTGGCCATCGGCCACTCGCACCGGCGCGCGGTGCTCGTCATGTACTTCTGGGCGGCGCTGCTGTCCTTCGGCGCGGTGACGCTGTCGATCACCGGCGGCACGGCCGAACTGCTGGTCGCCATCGGCGTCCTGCTGGTCGTCGGCGTCGTCGTCGTCCTCAGCCCGCGGGCCCGCCGGGCCGCACGCGAGGCGCGGGCCGCCGAGCTCGCCGCGCAGCGCGAGCGCAGCCGCGCCGCCCACCCCACCGCGCGGGCCCTCCGCGCGACCACCAGCGAGCCCGGCCGGTTCCCCGACGAGGGCGCCGAGCCGTCCCCGCGGGCGGCCGGGGCCGGGCAGGGAGTCCGATGACGCAGTCCACACCCCAGCGCGAGATCCCCTGGGACCTCTCCTTCCTCCGGGTGGGAGGTCTGGTCACCGCCGCGCTCACCGCCGTCGCCGCCCCGCTCGCGGCGCTCCTCGGCGGTGCGGACGAGGCCCTCGCGGTGCTGGTCGGAGCGGCCGTGGTGACCGCGTTCTTCGCCGCGTCGGGCCTCGTCATCGCCTGGGCCGGCCGCCACGGCGACGCCTTCACCCTCCCGGCGGCGCTGGGTTCCTTCTTCGTGAAGGTGCTGGTCCTGGCCGTGGTCCTGGAGTCCCTGCCGGCCGACGGCTGGGTCGACCGGCGCACCCTGGCGTGGACGGTCATCGCCGGGGCGCTGCTGTGGAGCGTCGTCCAGCAGCGCTGGGTCTGGACCCGTCGGATCTACTACGTCCAGCCACCCGCGCCGCCCCCGACCGGGGGAACTCCCAGTCCGCCGGAGAGGCCCGCGACACGCGGCTGATAGTGTCCGCAGCGATGGCCGAGGACAGCTCCTCTCGCGGGGGTTCTCGACCCCGACCTGCAACGCCCACCGATCGTCAGCCCAGCGGGGCCGACATCGGCTGGGGGATCACCGGGACCATGCTCTCCGGGATCATCGTGTGGGGCGGGGCCGGGTTGCTGCTCGACCGCTGGTGGGGCACGCGCTTCGTCGCCCTGATCGGCGTCCTCCTCGGCCTCACGGTGGCCATCTACCTGGTGGTCGTCAAGTACGGCGCCGTGCCCCCGGCTGAGGAGGCCCGGCGCACCGGCTCCACCCGGGGCGGGCGACGCAGCCCGACCAGGACGCAGAAGGGACAACGGTGACCTCCAGCGCCCTCGCGCTCGTCGACGTGCTCGCCGCCGCCGAAGGTGGTGAGGAAGGCGGCTTCCAGGCTCCGACCATCGAGGAGTTCTACCCGGAGCCGCTCGCCTCGTTCTCCCTCCTGGGGATCGACTTCGAGATCACCCGCATCACGATCCTCCTCTGGATCGCCACCGCCGTGATCCTCGCGCTGCTGGTCGCGTCGGTCCGCAAGCCCTCGATCGTGCCGGGCAAGCTGCAGTGGCTCGGTGAGAGCGGCTACTCCCTCGTCCGCGACGGCATGGCCCGCGACGTCATCGGCCCCAAGGGGCTGCCGTTCGCGCCGTTCCTCGCGTCGCTGTTCTTCTTCATCCTCGCGAACAACGCGATGAGCATCATCCCGTTCGCGCAGATCTCGCCGATGTCGAAGTTCGCGTTCCCGCTGGTCCTCGCGGTGATCGTCTGGGTGCTCTACAACTGGGTCGGCATCCGCGAGCAGGGCCTGGGCAGGTACCTCAAGGACGCCGCGATCCCGCCGGGCGTGCCGATCGGTGCGCTCATCCTGGTCACGCCGATCGAGCTGCTCCAGGTGTTCATCATCCGGCCGTTCACCCTGGCCGTGCGGCTCTTCGCGAACATGTTCGCCGGCCACATGCTGCTCGTCGTCTTCTCCCTGGGCGCGGTCTACCTGTTCACCGCGGGCGGCATCATGCCGCTGTTCGGGGCCGCCTCGTTCGTCATGGCCGTGATCATGACGTTCTTCGAGCTCCTGGTGATCGTGCTCCAGGCCTACGTCTTCACCGTGCTGACGGCGACCTACCTCAACGGCGCCGTCGAGCCCGCTCACTGACCGCTCCACCCCCAAGCCAGCCGCCCGGAAACCCGGGCGACCGACACAGGAGGAACCACCCCGCAATGGACGTTCTCGCAGAGCTCGTCGGCAGCATCGGCTCGGTCGGCTACGGTCTCGCCGCCATCGGCCCGGGTATCGGCGTCGGCATCGTCTGGGCCGCCTACATCCAGGCCACCGCCCGGCAGCCCGAGTCCGCCGGCCTGACCCGTACCTACGCCTTCCTCGGCGCCGCCCTCTCCGAGGCGCTCGCGCTGATCGGCCTGGTCGTCCCCTTCATCTTCGGGCCCGGCAACGCCGGCTGACCCGTTCCCTCCAGGTCGGACCCATCTGACGTAGGGACACACTCATGAGCATCCAGGCTGCGGAGGCGCACAACCCGCTGCTCCCGCCGTGGGGCGAGATCATCATCGGGCTGATCGCCTTCGCGATCGTCTTCTTCGTGTTCGCGAAGTTCGTCGCGCCGCGCTTCGAGCAGGTCTTCCGGGCCCGCCGTGAGGCCATCGAGGGCGGCATCGAGCGGGCCGAGTCGATGCAGGCGGAGGCGAAGGCGGCGCTGGACCAGTACCGCGCTCAGCTCGCCGAGGCCCGGACCGAGGCGGCGCAGATCCGCGACCAGGCCCGGGCCGAGGGCCAGCAGATCCTCGAGGAGCTGCGCGCGCAGGCCCAGCAGGAGTCGGCCCGGATCCTCGCCCGCGGCGAGGAGCAGCTGGCCGCCTCCCGCCAGCAGGTGGTCAACGAGCTGCGGGGCCACATCGGCGTCCTCGCCGTCGACCTCGCCGGCCGGGTGGTCGGCGAGTCGCTCGAGGACCAGGCCCGCCGCAGCGGCACCGTCGACCGGTTCCTCGACCAGCTCGACGGCATGGCCGCCGGTTCCCCGAACGGCCGCAGCGGCGCCTCGGTGTACACCCCGGAGGGCAACCGCTGATGGACGCCTCCAGCCGCGCGGCGCTCGCGCAGGCGCGCGAGCGCCTCGAGGAGCGCTCCCGCGGCGCGGCCGGCACCGCCCTGCTGAGCCTGGCCGACGAGCTGTTCGCGGTCGCCCGCCTGCTCGACGGCCAGATCGCGCTGCGCCGGGCGTTGTCGGACCCGTCGGCCAAGCCGGCCGACCGGGCGGGCCTGGCCCGTCGGGTCCTGGCCGGCCGGGTGTCGGAGGCCGCGGTCGACCTGGTCGAGACCGTGGCCGGTCTGCGCTGGTCGCGGCCGCTGGACCTGGTGGAGGCGACCGAGACGCTGGCCACCGAGGCCGCGCTCGACGCCGCCGCGGCCCGCGGGGAGCTCGACGGGGTCGAGGACGAGCTGTTCCGCTTCGGCCGGATCGTCGCCGGGGACCCGGAGCTCTCCCGGATCCTCAGCGACCGCACCGCCCCGGCGGCCGGGAAGACGGCCCTGGTGGACCGGCTGGTCTCCGGCCGGGTCAGTCCCGTCACCGCGCAGCTGCTCCGGAACCAGCTGACCGGCCGGTACGTCGGTAGTGCCGAGAACGTCGTCGAGCGGCTCTCCGAGGCGGCCTCCCGCCGGCGGGGCCGCTCGATCGCGCGCGTGACCACGGCCGCGGCGCTGACCCCGGCGCAGGAACGCCGGCTGACCGACGTGCTCAGCCGTCTCTACGGCCGGGCGATCGGGCTGCAGGTCACCGTGGACCCCGACGTCCTCGGCGGCCTGGTCATCCGTGTCGGTGACGAGGTCATCGACGGCAGCATCGCCCACCGTCTCGAGGCCGCCGGGCGGCGGCTGGTCGGCTGACGCCGGCCGCCTGAGCACCCGAGCCCCAGTCCAGCAGTCAGACACCACCCCAGCAGGGAAGAGGACGAGAGCCCCATGGCCGAGCTGACGATCTCCGCAGACGAGATCCGCAGTGCCATCCAGAACTACGTCACCGAGTTCGCCCCGGACGTGTCCCGGGAGGAGGTCGGGATCGTCACCGAGGCCGGTGACGGCATCGCGCGGGTCGAGGGGCTGCCCTCGGTCATGACCAACGAGCTGCTCGAGTTCGAGAGCGGCGTCCGCGGCCTGGCCCTGAACCTGGACGTGCGCGAGGTCGGCGTCGTCATCCTGGGTGACTTCTCCGGCATCGAGGAGGGCCAGCAGGTCCGCCGCACCGGCGAGGTCCTCTCCGTCCCGGTCGGCGACGGCTACCTGGGCCGCGTCGTCGACCCGCTGGGCAACCCGATCGACGGAGCCGGCCCGATCGCCACCACCGGCCGCCGGGCCCTGGAGCTGCAGGCCCCGACCGTCGTCCAGCGCAAGTCGGTGCACGAGCCGCTGCAGACCGGCATCAAGGCCATCGACGCGATGACCCCGATCGGCCGCGGCCAGCGCCAGCTGATCATCGGCGACCGGCAGACCGGCAAGACCGCGATCGCGATCGACGCCATCATCAACCAGAAGCAGAACTGGGCGACCGGCGACCCGACCCAGCAGGTCCGCTGCATCTACGTGGCGGTGGGCCAGAAGGGTTCCACGATCGCCTCCATCCGCTCCGCCCTCGAGGACGCGGGCGCGATGGAGTACACGACCATCGTCGCCGCCCCGGCGTCGGAGGCCGCGGGCTTCAAGTACATCGCCCCCTACACCGGCTCGGCCATCGGCCAGCACTGGATGTACGAGGGCAAGCACGTCCTGATCGTGTTCGACGACCTGTCCAAGCAGGCCGAGGCCTACCGCGCGGTCTCCCTGCTGCTGCGTCGTCCGCCGGGCCGCGAGGCCTACCCCGGCGACGTCTTCTACCTCCACTCCCGGCTGCTCGAGCGCTGCGCGAAGCTGTCCGACGAGATGGGCGCGGGCTCGATGACCGGCCTGCCGCTGATCGAGACCAAGGGCAACGACGTGTCGGCGTACATCCCGACCAACGTCATCTCGATCACCGACGGGCAGATCTTCCTCGAGACGGGTCTGTTCAACTCCGGTGTCCGCCCGGCTATCAACGTCGGCATCTCCGTGTCGCGCGTCGGCGGCTCGGCGCAGATCAAGGCGATGAAGTCCGTCGCCGGCCGGCTGCGCCTGGACCTGGCCCAGTACCGCGAGCTCGAGGCGTTCGCCTCGTTCTCCTCGGACCTGGACGCCTCCAGCCGGGCCACCCTCGAGCGTGGCCAGCGCCTGGTGGAGCTGCTCAAGCAGGGCCAGTACGAGCCGTACCCGGTGGAGCGCGAGGTCGTCTCCATCTGGCTGGGCACCACCGGCAAGCTCGACCGCGTGCCGGTGCCGGAGGTCCGCCGCTTCGAGCGGGAGTTCCTCGACTACGTCGGCCGGGGCAACAACGGCATCTACGACGAGATCCGGCAGTCGCGGGCCCTCGGCGACGACGCCGTCCGCAGCCTCGAGGGCGCGGTCGAGGAGTTCTACGGCCAGTTCCAGACCTCCGAGGGCGGCACCCTGCTCAACGAGCCCGAGGCCGAGGCCATGGACGCGTCCGAGCGTGGCCAGGAGCGCGTCCAGGTCAAGCGGAGCGCCTGACCGTGGCCGGCAACCTCCGTGCGCTGCGGCGCCGGATCCGCTCCACGCAGTCGACGAAGAAGATCTTCTCGGCACAGGAGCTGATCGCCGGCGCCCGCATCGTGCGCGCCCAGGCCCGGGTGGAGGCCTCCAAGCCCTACGCCCGGGAGATCACCCGGGTGCTCTCGGCGCTGGCGTCCTCGGCGTCGCTGGACCACCCGCTGCTCACCGAGCGGCAGAACCCGCGCCGCGCGGCGGTCCTCGTGATCACCTCCGACCGCGGGTTCGCCGGCTCGTACAACGTCAACGTGCTGCGCCGCACCGAGGAGCTGCTCTCGCTGCTGCGGCAGGAGGGCAAGGACCCGGTCCTGTACGTGGTCGGCCGGAAGGGGGAGACCTACTACTCCTTCCGCAACCGCGAGATGGCCGACACCTTCACCGGCTTCTCCGAGCAGCCGAACTTCGTCGACGCGCAGCGGGTCGGTGAGGCGCTCATCGACGCCTTCACCGCCGGCGAGGACGACGACGAGACCGGTGCGGGGGCCGACGGGATCCTCGGCGTGGACGAGCTGCACATCGTCTACACCGAGTTCCGCTCGCTGCTCTCGCAGGTCCCGGTCGCCAAGCGGATGGCCCCGCTGGAGGTCGAGGAGGTCGAGGAGTTCGACTACGAGCGGGAGGACCGCGAGGCCGGCCGGGCCGGCGACAGCGGGGTGCCGACCTCCTACGAGTTCGAGCCCTCGGCCGACGTCCTGCTCGACGCGCTGCTGCCGAAGTACGTCAACGCCCGCATCTACGCGGCGATGCTCGAGGCCGCGGCCTCCGAGTCGGCGTCCCGGCGGCGGGCGATGAAGTCGGCGTCGGACAACGCCGAGGAGCTGGCGAAGAACCTCGCCCGGCAGGCCAACCAGGCCCGTCAGGCGGAGATCACCCAGGAGATCAGCGAGATCGTCGGCGGCGCCGACGCGCTGGTGTCGGCCAACGCCGACGACTGACCCCTCCCCGCGCGGCGGGGACACAGAAGACGCGGAACCACACCCGAGCCCGAGGGCAGGAGAGCAGTACAGATGACCGTCACCGAGGACCGTCCGACCACCCAGACGACCGGCCGCGTCGTCCGGGTCACCGGGCCGGTCGTCGACGTCGAGTTCCCGCGCGACGCGATGCCCGACCTGTTCAACGCCCTGAAGGTGGAGGTCACCCTCGCCGACCTGGGCAAGACGCTGACCCTCGAGGTCGCCCAGCACCTGGGCGACAACGTGGTCCGCACCATCTCCATGCAGCCGACCGACGGCCTCATCCGGGGCGCCGAGGTCGTCGACACCGGCTCGGCGATCTCCGTGCCCGTCGGTGACGTGACCACCGGCCACGTGTGGAACGCCCTCGGCGAGTGCCTCGACGAGCCCGGCTACGGCACCGACGCCCCGCGGTGGACGATCCACCGGCACGCGCCGCGGTTCGACCAGCTCGAGGGCCGCACCGAGATGCTGGAGACCGGCATCAAGGTCATCGATCTGCTGACCCCCTACGTGGCCGGCGGGAAGATCGGCCTGTTCGGCGGTGCCGGCGTGGGCAAGACGGTGCTCATCCAGGAGATGATCCGCCGGGTCGCCCAGGAGTTCGGTGGCGTGTCGGTGTTCGCCGGCGTCGGCGAGCGCACCCGTGAGGGCAACGACCTCATCACGGAGATGACCGAGTCCGGCGTCATCGACTCGACCGCCCTGGTCTTCGGCCAGATGGACGAGCCGCCGGGCACCCGGCTGCGGGTCGCGCTGTCCGCGCTGACGATGGCGGAGTACTTCCGCGACGAGCAGAACCAGGACGTGCTGCTCTTCATCGACAACATCTTCCGGTTCACCCAGGCCGGCTCCGAGGTGTCCACGCTGCTGGGCCGCATGCCCTCCGCCGTGGGTTACCAGCCGACCCTCGCCGACGAGATGGGCGAGCTGCAGGAGCGGATCACCTCGACCCGTGGTCACTCGATCACCTCGATGCAGGCGATCTACGTGCCCGCCGACGACATCACCGACCCGGCGCCGCACACCACCTTCGCCCACCTCGACGCGACGACGGTGCTCTCCCGGCCGATCTCCGAGAAGGGCATCTACCCGGCCGTGGACCCGCTGGACTCCACCAGCCGGATCCTCGACCCGCAGTACGTGGGCCAGGACCACTACGCGATCGCCCAGACGGTGAAGCAGGTGCTGCAGCGCTACCAGGAGCTGCAGGACATCATCGCCATCCTCGGCATCGACGAGCTCTCCGAGGAGGACAAGGTCACGGTCAACCGGGCC
The DNA here is from genome assembly GCF_054050115.1 of Geodermatophilus sp. SYSU D00708. Taxonomy (NCBI): domain Bacteria; kingdom Bacillati; phylum Actinomycetota; class Actinomycetes; order Geodermatophilales; family Geodermatophilaceae; genus Geodermatophilus; species Geodermatophilus sp. SYSU D00708. The sequence goes on from NZ_JBJGYS010000011.1 coordinate 56,107, forward strand.
CGTCGCGTCGAGCGGTTCCTCTCGCAGAACATGTTCGTCGCCGAGGCGTTCACCGGGCAGCCCGGCTCGTTCGTCCCGCTGGCGGAGACGCTGCAGGCGTTCAAGGCGATCACCGACGGCGAGTACGACCACGTGCCCGAGCAGGCGTTCTTCATGTGCGGTGGCCTCGAGGACCTCGAGCGCAACGCCGACAAGCTCAAGAAGTAGAAGGACCACCCTTCCCCCCACGCCTCGAACCTCGGCGTGGAGGGAAGGGTGGCCGTTCCAGCACGACACGTCGGCCGGGCCCCGGAGGGGGCCCGGCCGACGCGCGTTCCGCCCCCCGTCACCCGGAGTTCGGCTCATCACGTGACGAAAGACCTGGCGGGGAGCCGTTCAAGCGCGGGATGCTGCATGCCGATCATCCAGGACGGGACGTCCGGAACGGCCGGGCGGCGTACGGGAGAAGACCGTGGACGCGACGACGGGGACCAGGTGGGACGGCGCCGACTGGAGTTGGCCGCCGTCGGCCGGCCTCCCGTACGCCGGCCACCAGCAGTACGCCACGGAGCGCTGGGCTCCGGCGTCGACCGTGCGCCACCCGTGGGTGCGGGTCGGCCGCTGGACGCTGCTGTACCGCCGGGCCGCCTGAACCCGACTCCCACGCGCCGGACCCGTGACAGGGCCCCGCGCGGGATCGCCCGCCGGTGCCGCGACACGCGGCCGTTAGAGTGACCCTGACCCGTCGCCGTGTCCTCCCCGGGCCGGCGACACCCGCACCGCCCGTCGGTGGACCCCGAGGAGTGTCGTGGCGACCCTGCAGGTCGAGTTGGTGGCCGTCGAGCGGCTGATCTGGTCCGGCGAGGCCAACATGGTCATCGCGCGTACCACGGAGGGTGAGCTCGGCGTCCTGCCCGGACACGCGCCGCTGCTGGGCCAGCTCGCCGAGGGCGGCGTCGTGACGATCCGCACCTCCCAGGGCGAGGACCTCGTCGTCGCCGCCCACGGTGGCTTCCTGTCGGTCACCGACCGCGGTGTGTCGATCCTGGCCGAGACCGCGGAGATCTCCTCCGAGATCGACGTCGAGCGGGCCCGGGAGGCGCTGCGCCGCGCCCAGGACGCCGGTGACGACGCTGAGGCAGTGGCCGCCGCCCGCCGTGCCCAGTCCCGGCTGCGGGCCGCCGGACAGGACGCCTGAGCCCCACCCGGACCGTTCCCCGATGCGCCGGCAGCCAGGATGACCACCGCACTCGTCGTCCTGGCCGTCGCGCTCGTCGTCGGGCTCGTCGTCGCCTTCCTGCTGCGGCGGCGCTTCCTGCTCTCCGGCCTCGGCGCGGTCACCATGTGGCTGCGTCCGGCCGGCTCCACCCGCTGGTCGGTCGGGGTGGCCTGGTACGGCGGCGACGCGCTGCTCTGGTACCGCGCGCTGTCGCTCTCGCCGCGCCCGCAGCAGCGGCTGTGTCGCGCGGAGTTCCAGGTCGAGGGACGGCGCCGGGCCACGCCCGAGGACGTCGCGCTGCCCCCGGACGTCGTCGTCCTGTCCTGCGCCACCGCCGCCGGGCCCCGCGAGCTGGCCATGGACCCGGCGACGGTGACCGGCTTCCTGTCCTGGGTGGAGTCCGCGCCGCCGGTGCGGTAGCCGCGCTCAGCCCTCGGTCGGCTCCTGCTGGGCCGCGGTCCGCTGGGCGTGCGCGCCGCTGTGCGCGCCGGGCTCCCAGAGCACGTCACCACCGGGGTTGGCCACCCGGGCGAGGATGAACAGCAGGTCCGACAGCCGGTTCAGGTAGCGCGCGGTCTCCGCGTTCGTCCGGTCGCCGTCGGCGGCCAGCAGGGCCCACACGCTGCGCTCGGCCCGTCGGACGACGACCCGCGCCTGGTGCAGCAGCGCGGCCAGCGGGGTGCCGCCGGGGAGGATGAAGCTGGCCAGCTTGGCCAGCGCCGCGTTGTGGGTGTCGCACGCCGCCTCGAGCCGCTCGGTGTAGGCGGCGGTGACCCGCAGCGGCGGGAACTGCGGGTCCGGGGTGATCGGCGTGGAGAGGTCGGCGCCGACGTCGAACAGGTCGTTCTGCACGCTGCGCAGCAGGCCGGCCATCTCCGGCTCGGGAGAGCCGAGCGCCAGCGCGAGGCCGAGCACGCTGTTGGCCTCGTCCACGTCGGCGTAGGCGGCCAGCCGGGGGTCGGTCTTGGCCACCCGGCTCATGTCGCCGAGGTGGGTCTGCCCGGCGTCACCGGTCTTCGTGTAGATGCGGGTCAGCCGGACGCTCATACCCCGAGCCTAGGAGGTCGCGGAGCGGCCGCGTGGCGTCGCCGTAGGGTGGTGCGGTGGAGTGCTTCGAGGTCACCGGCGGCACGGCCCTGACCGGACGGGTGCGGGTCACCGGCGCCAAGAACAGCGCCCTGAAGCTGATGGCCGCCGCGCTGCTGGCGGCGGGCCGGACCACCATCGAGGAGGTCCCCGACATCCTCGACGTCGCGATCATGAGCGAGGTGCTGCGCCGCCTCGGCTGCGACGTGAGCTACGAGCGCCACGAGCACGGCGGGGGCGGCCGGGTGGTGGTCGACGTCCCGGACGCGCCGGGCACGGAGACCGACTACGACCTGGTGCGCAAGATGCGCGCCTCGATCAGCGTGCTGGGCCCGCTGGTGGCGAGGTGCGGCTCGGCGCGGGTGGCGCTGCCCGGCGGTGACGCGATCGGGTCGCGCGGCCTGGACATGCACATCTCCGGGCTCGAGCGGCTGGGCGCGACGATCGAGAGCGAGCACGGCTTCCTCGTCGCCACGGCCCCGCGGCTGACCGGCACCTCCATCTGGCTGGACTTCCCGTCGGTGGGAGCGACCGAGAACCTGGTCATGGCCGCGGTGCTCGCCGAGGGCACGACGGTCATCGACAACGCCGCCCGCGAGCCCGAGATCGCCGACCTGTGCGCGATGCTCACCGCGATGGGCGCCACCATCGACGGAGCCGGCACCTCGACGATCACCGTCGAGGGGGTCACCGACCTCAAGCCGGTCACCTACACGACCGTGCCCGACCGGATCGTCGCGGGCACGTGGGCGATCGGCGCGGTGATGACCCGCGGAGACGTCGTCGTCGAGCGGGCGGTGGCCGAGCACCTCACCGTGGCCCTGGACAAGCTCACCGACGCCGGCGCCCAGATCGAGGTGCTGCCCGAGGGCCTGCGCGTGGCCATGGCCGAGCGGCCGCGCGGGGTCGACGTCGTCACGCTGCCCTACCCGGGCTTCCCGACCGACCTGCAGCCGATGGCGGTCGCGCTGGCGGCGGTCTCCACCGGGACCGCGCTGATCACCGAGAACGTGTTCGAGGGCCGCTTCATGTTCGTCAACGAGCTGGTGCGCCTGGGCGCGTCGGTGCGCATCGACGGACACCACGCCGTCGTCCGGGGGCGGGAGCGGCTGTCCAGCGCCCCGGTGCTGGCCACCGACATCCGCGCCGGGGCCGGGCTGGTGCTCGCCGGGCTGGTCTCCGACGGCGTCACCGAGGTGCAGGACGTGCACCACGTCGACCGCGGCTACCCCGACTTCGTGCAGCACCTGCGCGGCCTGGGGGCGGGGATCGAGCGGGTCACCCGCCCCGACTGAGAAGGGACCCTCGTGCCCTCGGGCTCAAGGACCGGGGAACGAGGTGGCCAGCGCTCGCGCCCGGTCGGCGTCCTCGGGGAAGACGAGCACCTCGACGCGGTGCGGTGCGGGGGAGCGGATCGTGGAGCGGATGCCCGCGTCGGACAGCACCGCCCGCAACGCGAGGGCCGACTCGCGGCGGGACAGCGTGGCGACCCGCGTCAGCAGCCCGTCGTCGGCCGGCGGACGGCGGCGCTCGTCGGGCCCGAAGGCCCAGCGCAGGAACAGCGCGAGCAGCGCCAGGACGGCGAAGGCGATGGTCGGCCCGACCAGGTAGTGCAGGTTGCTCCCCGCCCCGATCGGCATGGCCACCCCCTCCGCGTGCCCTGTGAGTGTGCCACCGGGAAGTCCGGCCGCGGGCCTGCTACTGACGAGTAGCGGCCCTTACACTCCGCTGGCATGCCCTTCCCTTCAGCGCCGGAGGACCGGGACCGCCCCTGGGTCATGCGGACCTACGCGGGGCACTCCTCGCCGGCCGAGTCGAACGCCCTGTACCGGCGGAACCTGGCCAAGGGGCAGACCGGGCTGTCGGTCGCGTTCGACCTGCCGACGCAGACCGGCTACGACCCCGACGACGAGCTGTCGGCCGGGGAGGTCGGCAAGGTCGGCGTCCCGATCACGCACCTCGGCGACATGCGGGCGCTCTTCGACGGCATCCCGCTCGACGGGATGAACACCTCGATGACGATCAACGCCACGGCGATGTGGCTGCTGGCGCTCTACCAGGCCGTCGCGGAGGAGCAGGGGATCGACGTCTCGGCGCTGGCCGGCACGACGCAGAACGACATCATCAAGGAGTACCTGTCGCGGGGGACCTACGTCTTCCCGCCCGGGCCCTCGATGCGGCTGGTCACCGACGTCGTCGCCTACACCGTGACGGCGATGCCGACGTGGAACCCGACCAACATCTGCAGCTACCACCTGCAGGAGGCCGGCGCGACGCCGGTGCAGGAGATCGCCTACGCGCTGTCCACCGCGATCGCCGTCCTGGACTCGGTGCGCGACTCCGGCCAGGTGCCGCAGGAGCGTTTCGGCGAGGTGGTCGCACGGATCTCCTTCTTCGTGAACGCGGGCGTCCGCTTCGTCGAGGAGATGTGCAAGATGCGGGCGTTCACCGAGCTCTGGGACGAGCTGACCCGGGAGCGCTACGGCGTCCAGGACCCGCGGCACCGCCGCTTCCGGTACGGCGTGCAGGTCAACTCGCTGGGCCTGACCGAGGCGCAACCGGAGAACAATGTGCCGCGGATCGTGCTGGAGATGCTCGCGGTCACCCTGTCGCGGGACGCGCGCGCCCGGGCGGTGCAGCTGCCGGCGTGGAACGAGGCGCTCGGCCTGCCCCGTCCGTGGGACCAGCAGTGGTCGCTGCGGCTGCAGCAGGTGCTCGCCCACGAGACCGACCTGCTCGAGTACGACGACCTGTTCACCGGGTCGGTGGTGGTCGAGGCGAAGGTCGCCGAGCTGGTGGCGGGCGCCCGGGCGGAGATGGCCCGGGTGGCGGAGATGGGCGGGGCGGTGGCCGCGGTCGAGTCCGGCTACATGAAGGGGCAGCTGGTCGCGTCGCTGGCCGAGCGGCGGCGGCGGATCGAGAGCGGCGAGGACGTCGTCGTCGGCGTCAACCGGTTCGAGTCCACCGAGCCCAACCCGCTGCTGGCCGACCTCGACGCCGCGATCCAGGTGGTCGACCCGGCGGTGGAGGCGGCGGCCTGCGCGTCGGTGCAGCGGTGGCGCGCCGAGCGGGACCCGGAGCCGGTGCGCCGGGCGCTGGAGCGGCTGCGCGCGGCGGCCGGGACCGACGAGAACCTCGTGCCCGCGACCCTCGAGTGCGCCCGCGTCGGCGTGACGACGGGGGAGTGGGCGGGGGTGCTGCGCGAGGTGTTCGGCGAGTACCGGGCGCCCACCGGTGTCGCGGCGGCCCCCGGCGGGGCGGCGGACGCGACGCTGACCGGCGTCCGGGAGCGGGTCCGCGCCACCGGGGAGGAGCTCGGCGGCCGGCTGCGGTTCCTCGTCGGCAAGCCGGGCCTGGACGGACACTCCAACGGCGCCGAGCAGATCGCCGTCCGCGCCCGGGACGCCGGCTTCGAGGTCGTCTACCAGGGCATCCGGCTGACCCCCGCGCAGATCGTCGCGGCCGCCGTCGAGGAGGACGTCGACGTCGTCGGCCTGTCGGTGCTGTCGGGCTCCCACCTGCAGGTCGTGCCCGCGGTGCTGCGCGGCCTGCGCGAGGCCGGGCTCGACGACGTCCCGGTGGTGGTCGGCGGGATCATCCCGGACAGCGACGCCCGCCGGCTGCGCGAGCAGGGCGTCGCCCGGGTCTTCACGCCCAAGGACGTCGGCCTCACCGAGATCATGGGTGAGGTCGTCGACGTCGTCCGCGAGGCGCACGGCCTCGACCAGCCGGCCCCCGCGAACGCCTGAGCGGAGTGCCACAGCGCGGCAGACGCGTCCCTCCCACTCCGCTCAGCGGGACGGCGGGCCGAAGCGGACGTCGTCCACGCCGGGGGAGAAGAGCACGCTGACCGGGGCACCGGCCATCCCGGGCAGCCCTGCGGCGGCCAGCGGGTCGCCGGTGACCCCCGTGAGCTCGGCCGACCGCAGCGGCCACGGCCGGTGCCTGACCGGCAGGTACACCGTGCGGCCCGCCATCCGGGTGTGCAGGCCCCAGCGGGCGGTCAGGGAGGCCGCCAGCGGGTCGGGCTCGACCGGGGCGCCGATGCGCAGGCCGATCCGCAGCCGCCGGCCGACGGCGACCGCGTACCGGTCGCCGTCCCGCCGCACGCGGGTCCGTGACCAGACGTAGGGCAGCCGGGGCACGGCCCGGGCCCCCAGCACGGCGAGCAGCCGCGCGGCGTCCATGCGCAGGAAGATCACGCCGCGGCGGCCGTGCTCGTCGACCGAGTAGAGCCGCACGTTGACCTCGTCGAACGAGCCGGCCCACGGCAGCGCCGGGCCGGCCGCGACCGCGGTCCGTGAGATCCGCAGCGCGACCACGCCGACGTGGGTCGTCCCGTCCAGGACGTCGGGTCGGGTGCCCGGCGGCAGCAGCGGCGCGGCCACGGCGGGGTCGAGCGGCCAGTGCAGGAACGCCACGTCCCGCCAGACCTGCCGCAGCAGCACCGGCCGGACGTCGTCCGGCGGCGGAGCCTGCTGCGGGGGCACGTCGCCTCAGCCCAGGCGGACGACGTCGCCCTCGGTCGCGCTGCGCCGGGCGGCGTCGAGCACGGCGGCGGTGGCGACGGCGTCCTGCGGGTCGACCGGCACCGGCCCCCGACCGCGGACGGCGGCGGCGAAGGTCGGGTAGAAGGTGTCCCAGCGCCCGCGGTGGGTCGGCACCTGCTCGCCGTCGTCCCCCCGGCGCAGCCGCCCCCACCGCTCCTCCGGCTCGGCGCCCCAGCGCTCCCTGAGGGTCGCCGGGGTCTCCCCGGCCAGGAGCAGCGCCTCCTGCCCGTCCATCGGGCCGCCGACGGTGTAGGCCCCCTCGGTGCCGGCGACCCGGAACCGGTCGCCGGGCGCGCCCTGGCTCCAGCTGCCCCACAGGTGGGAGCGGGCGCCGCCGGCGTGGGTCAGGGCGACGAAGACGTCGTCGTCCAGGCCGGTGTCGCGCAGCCGCCACTCGGCGTAGACGGAGGTGACCGGCCCGAGCAGCACCAGTGCCTGGTCGACCAGGTGGGCGCCGAAGTCCAGCAGCGTGCCGCCGCCGGCCGCGGGCGGGCCGGGCTCGGGGTCGAACCGCTCGAACCGCGACTCGAAGCGGGTCACCGTGCCCAGCCGCCCCTCGGCGACCAGCTCCCGGACGGTGAGGAAGTCGGAGTCCCAGCGGCGGTTCTGGTACGGCGCGAGCGGGAGCCGTCTCGCCGCGGCGAGGTCGACCGCGCGCCGGGCGGCCGCGGCGTCCAGCGCGAACGGCTTGTCGCACACCACGGCGAGGTCCAGCCCCAGCGCCTGCTCGGTCAGCGGGGTGTGCGTGTCGGCCGGTGTCGAGATCGCGACCGCCTCCGCGCCGGCCCCGGCCAGCTCCTCCAGCGAGGCGAACGTCCGCAGGCCGGGGTGCTCGGCGGCCACCTGGGCCCGCCGCTCGGGGGACGTCGTCACCACGCCGAGGAAGTCGCACTCCGCGGCGGCGGCCAGCAGGGGCGCGTGGAAGTACCGGCCGCCGAAGCCGTACCCCACCAGTCCGAACCGCACGGGATCCATGCGGTGATCATGCCCTCCGCCCGTCCCCGCCGAAGTTCCGAGACCGCCCGTACCGCTGCGGGCACACTTGGTCACCGACACCCGCTACGGTGCCGCGCGTGCAGAGCCCTCGCCCCGCCGTCGCCGACCCCGACCGGCTCGCCGCGCTGGCCAGTTACCGGCTCGGCGGGCACGCCGGCGACGCGGACCTCGACGCCGTCGTGGCCTACATGGCCCGCGCCCTGGACGCGCCCATCGCGGTGATCAACCTGGTCGGTCCCGACCTGCAGTGCTTCCCCGCCGAGATCGGCGTCGGCGCACCGTTCTCGCACGTCCCCGACGAGCTGTCGTTCTGCGCCTACGTGGTGGCGGCGCGCGAACCGCTGGAGGTGTCCGACGCGCTCGCCCACCCGGTCTTCGCCGACAACCCCGCGGTGGCCGCCGGCGCGATCCGCTCCTACCTCGGGGTCCCCCTCATCGACGAGGACGGCTTCGTCCTCGGCTCGCTGGGCGTCTTCGACGACGACGTCCGCACCTTCCGCGGCGACGACCTGGACACCCTCGAGATCCAGGTCCGCCTCGTGCGCAGCGTCCTATCGCTGCGGCGCCAGGTCGCGGCGCACCGCTGGGACGCCCGCCTGCTCGCCGCGCAGGGCCGGGTGCTCGAGGCCGTGGCCACCGGGGCACCGCTGGAGGACGTCCTCGACCTGCTCTCCGCCGCCGTCCGCGAGCTCTCGCCGGACGCCGACGCCGACCAGCAGCGGGCCCTGACCGAGACCGTCGACCGGCTGACCACGGTGGCGACCGACGCCGACGGCTGGCGCCGGGCGCTGACCCGCGTGGCGCGGCAGGACCCGCTGACCGGCCTGGCCAACCGCGCCCACCTCCTCGACGTCGGTCGGGCGGCGCTCACCTGTGGCGGAGCGGTCCTGTTCGTCGACGTCGACCGCTTCAAGGAGGTCAACGACCGGGGCGGTCACGCCGTGGGCGACCAGCTCCTGGTGCGGCTCGCCGACCGCCTGCGGGCGCACCTGGAGGACGTGCCGGACGCGGTCGTGGGCCGCCTGGGCGGGGACGAGTTCGCCGCCGTCCTGCCCGGCCTGGACCGCGCGACGGCCGAGACGGTGGGCAGGCGGCTGGTCGCCGCGCTCGTGGACGAGGTCGTCGTCGGACGGCGCAGCGTGCGGGTCTCGGCGAGCATCGGGCTGGCCATGGCCGAGCCGGGCACGCCGTTCGAGGTCGTCCTGCAGCAGGCCGACCTGGCGATGTACGGCGCCAAGGAGGGCGGCCGCGGGCGGCTCTCGAGCCGGGTCCTGGACGCCGAGGTCGGCTAGCGTCGGGCCATGACTGCAGAGGGTGCGCCCCGGGTCGTGCGCGACGGGGACGTCGTCACCATCACGATGTGCCGGCCGGCCCGGCGCAACGCCCTCTCCCGGGAGCACCTCGGCCAGCTGCTCGCCGCCGTGACCGAGGTGGGGGAGAGCGACGCGGCCGGCATCGTGCTCGCCGCCGAGGGGCCGGTGTTCAGCGCCGGCCACGACTTCGCCGACGTCGTGGGCCGGCCGGTGACCGAGGTGCGCAGCCTGCTGCAGCTGTGCACCGAGCTGATGCAGACCATCCAGGCGGTGCCGCAGGTGGTGCTCGCGCGGGTGCACGCGCTGGCCACCGCGGCCGGCTGCCAGCTGGTCGCCTCCTGCGACCTCGCCGTCGCCGCGGAGTCGGCCGGCTTCGCCGCCCCGGGCGGCAAGGGCGGCTGGTTCTGCCACACGCCGATGGTGGCGATCGCCCGCAACGTGGGCCGCAAGCGGGCGATGGAGCTGGCGCTCACCGGGGACGTCATCGACGCCGCCACCGCGCTGGACTGGGGCCTGGTCAACCGGGTGGTCCCGGACGCCGACCTCGACGCGGCCGTGGCCGACCTGATGGCGCGCGCCACCCGCGGCTCACGGGCGAGCAAGGCCTGGGGCAAGCAGACGATGTACGCCCAGCTCGACCGCCCCGAGCGGGACGCCTACGCGACCGCCGTCGAGGTCATGGCCTCGGCCAGCCAGCTGCCCGGCGCCGTCGAGGGGATGAGCTCCTTCCTGGAGAAGCGCCGGCCGGTCTGGCCCGACTGAGCCCCCGCCGGCCCCGACCCGCCGGACGATCATGAAGCGTGGGAGGTGAATCGCCGCCGCGGTCCGGCGCGTCGTCTCCCGAGGTCCATGATCGCGGGGTGGGGCGGATGGCGGAGGGCGGGTGAGAGTGCCCACACCGGGGATGGTCGCGACGGCGGGACGCCTTGACCTCTGCGTGCGCAACGTGTGGGGCCTGACCCGGCGGCGCGCGCTCGACTTCGGGCGGGTGACGGCCGACGGCTGAGTGCGCACGCCGCGCCCCGTCGTCCCACCCCGAACTCCCCGGAAGGCCCCTCCCGTGCTCGCTCGTCTCCGCCGCGTCCCCTTCGCGGCGCAGGTCCTCCTCGGCCTCGTGCTCGGCATCGCCCTCGGCCTCGTCGCCCGCGACCTCGGCCCCGTCGCCGACGGCACCCCGAACTGGCTGACCAGCACCCTCCAGACCATCGGCGACACCTTCGTGACGCTGCTCAAGGTCCTCGTCCCGCCGCTGATCGTCACCGCGGTGATCGTCAGCATCGCCAACCTCAAGCAGGTCTCCAACGCCGCCCGGCTGGCCGGGCAGACCCTGCTGTGGTTCGCCGTCACGGCGCTGATCGCCGTCTCCATCGGCATCGGCCTGGGCCTGCTCACCGAGCCCGGCCGCAACAGCTCCGTCGACGCCGCCGCCCAGACCGACCCCGGCACGACCGGCTCGTGGTGGGACTTCCTCAACGGCCTCGTGCCCGGCAACATCCTCGGCCTGCAGGCCGCCCCGCACGACGACGGGACGGTCGGGCTGTCGTTCAACGTGCTGCAGCTGATCGTGCTGGCCGTGGCGATCGGCGTAGCCGCGCTCAAGGTCGGCGAGCCCGCCGAGCCGTTCCTCGCGCTGACCCGCTCGGCCCTCGCGATCGTGCAGAAGGTGCTGTGGTGGGTCATCCTGCTCGCCCCGATCGGCACCGTCGGCCTGATCGGCAAGGCCGTGGCCACCTACGGCTGGGAGTCCCTCGGCTCGCTGGGCGTCTTCGCCGGCTCGGTCTACATCGGCCTGGCGCTCGTGCTGTTCGTCGTCTACCCGGTGCTGCTGCGGCTGCACGGCCTCTCGCCGCTGCGCTTCTTCGCCGGTGCCTGGCCGGCGATCCAGCTGGCCTTCGTCTCGCGCTCCTCGATCGGCACGCTGCCGGTGACCGAGCGGGTGGCCGAGCAGAACCTCGGGGTGCCGCGGTCCTACGCCTCCTTCGCCGTCCCGCTGGGCGCGACGACGAAGATGGACGGCTGCGCGGCGATCTACCCGGCGCTGGCCGCGATCTTCGTGGCCCAGTTCTTCGGCGTGGACCTGTCCATCACCGACTACCTGCTGATCGCCCTGGTGTCGGTCGTCGGCTCGGCCGCCACCGCCGGGGTCACCGGCGCGGTGGTCATGCTGACCCTGACCCTGTCCACGCTGGGCCTGCCGCTGGCCGGCGTCGGCCTGCTGCTGGCGATCGACCCGATCCTGGACATGGGCCGCACCGCGGTGAACGTCGCCGGCCAGGCCCTGGTCCCGACGATCGTCGCCCAGCGCGAGGGCATCCTCGACGTCGAGCGGTACCGGTCGACGTCGACGGTGGACCCGCTGGCCCGCGTCGACGAGCGGGCGGGTGTGGACGCCGACCTGCGCGAGCCCGCCACCGTCTGACGTCGGTTCCCGCGGAAACCGACGCGGTGGTCCCCGCGGCACCGTCGCGGGGGTCTCCCGGAGACCGACGCTTGCGGCCCGGTCCTCTCCCCGCGAGAGGGCCGGGCCGTCGGCGTCCCTACTGCTGGTGCAGGTCGGCGCAGCCGGTCTCGTGCGGCAGCAGCGGGCGGAGGGTGAGCGCCCACCGGCCGCCGTCCTCCGCCGTCCACGGCGTCAGGGCGTTGGCCCCGGCGGCGGCCTCGAGGACGGCGGTGGCCTGGGCTCCGCGGGCGACCACGCAGGAGAGCCCCAGCCGCTCCTCCAGCGGCTCGCCGGGCAGCGCCGGCCCGGGCCAGGCGACCTCCGGCTGCACCAGCTCCGGCTCCGGGCCGGGCGTCCACTCCCGGACCACGGCGGCCATCGCGTCCGGCCGGTAGGACTCCGGCCCCGCGGCACCCAACGGGCCCGCCGGCGAGGTGAGCACGTCGACCAGCCCCATCAGCTCGCCGCGCGTGGTGCGCTGCTCGGGGGTGAGGCCGCCGTCGTCGGGCAGCTCGAACAGCGCCTGCACCTCCCGCACGTAGGTGCCCTCCTCGGTGACGAGGGTGAACCGGGTCGCGGGGGCGTCGGCGACCGGCGGGCTGCCCAGGTCGCCGGTCCCGGTCACCCCGGCGGCGACGGCCCGGTCGACGACGGTCTGCACGTCGTCGGGGTCCAGCTGCCACACGAGCAGGTTCGGCAGGGCGGGGGAGGGATAGATGGCGATCTGCGGCCCCTGGGCGACGACCCGGCCGTCGGAGTAGACGGTGACCAGCGGCAGGCGGCCGGCCAGCATCTCCGGCGTCACGAAACCGCCGACGTACTCCACCTGCAGGACCAGCCGGCCCGGGCCCTCGGCCGGCGACGTCGGCGCCGCGCCCACGCCGCCGCCGGCGCGCTGGGCGCACGCGGACAGCAGCAGGACCAGCACCAGGGCGGCGGCAGGACGCAGGGCTCTCGTCACGGCGTCAGGATGCCCCCGGCGCGCGTCGCTGCCCGCCGTCCCGGGGCCGTCGTTAGCGGTTCGGTACCGTCGGACCCCGTGCGCCTGGTCATCGCCCGCTGCTCGGTCGACTACATCGGGCGGCTGACCGCCCACCTGCCGATGGCACCCCGCCTCCTGCTGGTCAAGGCGGACGGCTCGGTCTCCGTGCACGCCGACGACCGCGCCTACAAGCCGCTCAACTGGATGACCCCACCTTGCTCGTTCAAGGAGGACCTGACCGACGGGTCGGGCTCCTGGACGATCACCAACAAGGCCGGCGAGCAGCTGATCATCACCATCGAGTCCGTCGAGCACGACTCGTCGCACGAGCTCGGCGTCGACCCGGGGCTGCAGAAGGACGGCGTGGAGGCCGAGCTGCAGCGGCTGCTGGCCCTGCACGTGGAGACCTTCGGGGCGGGCTGGTCGCTGGTCCGCCGCGAGTACCCGACCGCCATCGGCCCGGTGGACCTCCTCTGCCGCGACGCCGCGGGAGGCACCGTCGCGGTGGAGGTCAAGCGGCGCGGGGAGATCGACGGCGTGGAACAGCTGACCCGCTACCTGGAGCTGCTCAACCGCGACCCGCTGCTGGCGCCGGTCCGCGGGGTGTTCGCCGCGCAGGAGATCAAGCCGCAGGCCCGGGTGCTGGCCGGCGACCGCGGCATCGACTGCGTGACGGTCGACTACGCCGTCCTCAAGGGCACCGACGACCCCTCCGAGCGCCTGTTCTAGCGGTTACCCATCGGTAGGCCGCCGTCCCGGAGGCCGTGCCCGAGTGGGAGACTCGCCCCGATTCCGGACGACGGTGCCCCGGGGCACCGGCTCTCGAGGGAGATGGCAGCGTGGCCAGGGAACTGAACGAGATCGGTGTCGTCGGGCTGGGCACGATGGGCGCCGGCATCGCGGAGGTGCTGGCCCGGGCCGGCCTGTCGGTGACCGCGGTGGACGTCGACGACGCGGCGGTCGCCCGCGGGCGCGAGCACCTGGCGCACTCCACCGGGCGCGCGGTGCAGCGCGGCAAGCTCGACGAGGCCGAGCGCGACGCGATCCTCGAGCGGATCCGCTTCACCACGTCGCTGGAGGACCTCGCTCAGGCCGAGCTCGTCGTCGAGGCCGTCCCCGAGCGGATGGAGCTCAAGCGCGAGATCTTCGCCGCGCTGGACGAGATCTGCCCGCCGGACACCATCCTCGCGACCAACACCTCGAGCCTGTCGGTCACCGAGATCTCGGTGGCCACCGGCCGGCCGAGCAAGGTCATCGGCATGCACTTCTTCAACCCGGCGCCGGTCATGAAGCTGGTCGAGGTGGTGCGCACCGTCGTCACCGAGCCGTCGGTGGTCGAGGACGTCGAGGCGCTGGCCACCCGGCTGGGCAAGGTCGACGTCACCATCGGCGACAAGGCCGGGTTCATCGCCAACGCGCTGTTGTTCGGCTACCTCAACCACGCGGTCTCGATGTACGAGAACCACTACGCCAGCCGCGAGGACATCGACGCGGCCATGCGGCTGGGCTGCGGCCTGCCGATGGGCCCGCTGGCGCTGATGGACCTCATCGGCATCGACACCGCCTACGAGATCCTCGACACGATGTACAAGCAGTCGCGCAACCGGCTGCACGCGCCGACCCCGGTCATCAAGCAGATGATGACCGCGGGGCTGCTGGGCAGGAAGACCGGCCGCGGCTTCTACACCTACGCCGACCGCGACTCCGCCCAGGTCGTCCCCGACGCCCTGACCCCGGCCGAGGGCGGGGCCGCCGAGGGCGCCCGATCGGTGCACCGGGTCGGTGTCGTGGGCTCGGGCACGATGGCGACCGGCATCGTCGAGGTCGTGGCCAAGGCCGGCTACGAGGTCGTCTTCGTCGCCCGCACCCTGGACAAGGCCGAGGGAGTGCAGGCCGCGCTGGGCCGGTCGCTGGACAAGCAGGTGGTCCGCGGCCGGCTGGAGGAGACCGCCCGCGACGAGGCGCTGGGACGGGTCACCGCGAGCACCTCGCTCGACGACCTCGCCGACGTCGACCTGGTCATCGAGGCCGTCGTGGAGCACCTCGGCGTCAAGCAGGCGCTGTTCGCCAACCTCGGCGAGATCTGCAAGCCCGGCGCCGTGCTGGCCACGACGACGTCGAGCCTGCCGGTGATCGAGTGTGCGCAGGCGAGCGGCCGCCCGGCCGACGTCGTGGGCCTGCACTTCTTCAACCCTGCCCCGGTCATGAAGCTGGTGGAGGTGGTCTCGACCATCGCGACCGCGCCGGACGTCGCGGCGACCGCCCACGCCGTCGCGCGCGCGCTCGGCAAGCACCCGGTGTCCTGCACCGACCGCGCCGGGTTCATCGTCAACGCGCTGCTGTTCCCGTACCTCAACGACGCGGTGAAGATGCTCGAGGCGCACTACGCGACGGCCGACGACATCGACGCGGCGATGAAGGTCGGCTGCGGCTACCCGATGGGCCCCTTCGAGCTGCTCGACGTGGTCGGTCTCGACGTCGCCCTCGCCATCGAGCGGGAGCTCTACGTCGAGTTCCGCGAGCCCGGCTTCGCGCCGGCGCCGCTGCTCGAGCACCTGGTCACCGCCGGGTACCTGGGCCGCAAGACCGGCCGCGGGTTCCGCGACCACGTCGCCCGCTGAGTCGGTGGCCCGCAGGAGCGGACGCGGCGGGTCGCGGTCTCCCGGCCGCGACCCCGTCCGCCGTTCCGACCCCGTCGAGGAGGCGGCGGACGGCGACTGGGTGGTGCGCTCGCTGACCGGCTCGGCGACCGGCAAGACCTACCGCTGCCCCGGCTGCGACCAGGAGATCCGTCCCGGCACGCCGCACCTGGTGACCTGGCCGGCCTACGCCCGCGACTCCGACCTCGACCCCTGGGACACCGAGTCGGCGGCCGACCGCCGCCGGCACTGGCACACCGCCTGCTGGCGGGCGCGCGGCCGCCGTCGGTAGGAGGAGGCCCCACCCTTCGCACGCTCTGGACGGGGCCTCACGTCGCCCGAGCGAAGACGACGACGTTGTCGGTGTAGCTCCGGCGGGAGCGGTCGAAGTCGCCGCCGCAGGTGACCAGCCGCAGCTCCGCCCGCGGCGTGGGCGCGTACACCGCCTCGGTCGGGAAGTCGGCCTTGGGGGAGCGGCTCACCCCGGTGACGGTGAAGCGCACCGCCGTCCCGTCGGCGCGGTCGACCGCCACCTCGTCGCCGGGGCGCAGGTCGGGCAGCCGCCAGAAGACCGCAGGCCCGGTGCGCGAGTCCACGTGCCCGGCCAGCACCGCCGGGCCGACGTCCCCGGGGGCCGGCCCGCCGGGGAACCAGCCGGCCCGGTCGAACGCGGCCGGGGGCACCAGGGCGCCGTCGGCGTCCACCCCGAGACGCACGAGGGCGGTGTCCACCCCGATCGCCGGGATGCGCAGGCGGACCGGCTCGGCCGCGGGGTCGGCGACCGCCGCGGCGACGACCGGGGTGGGCGGAGCGGGGTCCGGCCCGGCGGGGGAGAGCAGCGCGACCGCGCCGGCGACGAGCGCGGTGGCGGCCAGCAGCCGGCGGACGGCGGACAGCACGCTCACCGGCGCTGCGCCCGCGGCCACAGCAGCACGCCCGCCACGACGAGCGCGCCGGCGGCCAGCACGGCCAGGCCCGGCGAGGTGCCCGCCGTCCCGCCCGCGCCGGTCTCCACGCCACCGGTGGGGACGACGGCGGCGCCGGCGGCGTCGAGGACCGTCCGCACCTCCAGCCCGCCCTCCGGCCGGTCGAGGACCAGCACCGTGTACACCGAGCCCGCCGCCAGGTCGGCCGGGACGGCGGCCGGCGCACCGCCGGCGGCCACCTGCAGGGTCGTGGGACCGCCGGGCACGGGGACCGGAGCCCCCGCGGCGGCGAACGCCAGGCCCGTCGCCAGGGCGGTGCCGTCGGCGGTGGTGACGTCGAGCGAGGGCACGCTCTGCGCGGCGTCCACCACGCGGACGCGGGCGGAACCGGTCGGCGGGGCCGACAGGTCGTCGTCGAGGACGGTCAGCCGCAGGTCGGCGAAGCCGCCCACCGCGGCCACCGTGCGGGCGCCTCCGGCGGGCACCTCCACCGTGGTGGACAGCAGCGGCGGGGCGGCCGGGTCGCCGCCGGCGGTGCGGACGCTGACCGCGTAGGTCCCCGCGGCCAGCTCCCGGTGGTCGGAGAGGTCGCCGTAGCCGACGTCGGTCACGGCGGTCCCGGCGCCCGGCCGCCCCCGCGGGTCGACGGCGAGGTCGACCGCGGGCGTGTCCGGCGACAGGTGCGCCACCCGCAGCAGGCCGGTGTCCTCCGCCGCCGCGGGAGCGGCACTCGGCGCGAGGCCGGCAGCGAGCACGGCGAGGAGCACGACCACCAGCAGGCGGGCGGTCGCACTCCTCCGGCCGGTCCTCGACGGCGCGGGCCGCCGGGGACCCGGCCCCGCGCCGCTCAGCGCCGGCTGGGGGTGACCGGCTGGCTGCCGGTGTCGGCGCCGTCGGGCTTGACGGCGGGCTGCACCAGCGTCGGCGGGTCGGTCCGCGGCGTGTCCGCGGCGGCGCTGGCGGACGCGGCGGTGCTGCCGGACGGCACCGGCTGGATCAGCTGGGTCTGCTGCGGCGACGGGGAGCCGGACTGCCCGGAGGCCGGCTGCTGGGCCGGGCCCTGCTGACCGGGCGCCGGGGGCTGCGCGGCCGGGGGACGGGTCGGCTGGCGGGCCGCGGCCGCCTCCCCGCTGCCGGCGTGCGGGGGCTCGCCCGGGCGCACCGCCGGCTGCGGGGCGGTGGTGGGCCGGACGGCGGGCTGCTGCCCGGTCAGCGGGCCGACCGCGGGCTGCTGCGCGGTCGGCGGGCCCACCGGCTCGGGAGCGGTGCTGCGCGGTGCCTGCGGCTGGGCCGGACCCGCCGGGGCCTGCGCCTGGGACGGTGCCTGGGGCGCGCCGGTCTGCGGTCCGCCGGCCTGGGGCGCGGGCTGGCGGGGACCGGGCTGCGGTCGGTCCTGCGCGGGGACCGGCGGCCGCTGGCCGGTGGGGGCCTCGGGCCTGCGGTCGCCGAGGTCGGGCAGCTTCTCCAGCACCCGGCGGGCCTCGACCAGCCGGCCGGTGAGCTCGTCGCGCACCGCGCGGATCGCCGCCGCGGTGGCCTCCGCCTCGCCGACCACCTGGGCGGCGTGCTTCTCGGCCGCGGCGATGCGCTGGCGGGCGGCCTCGGCGGAGGTGCGGTCGCGCTCCTCGTCGATCCGCGCCGCCTCCTGCCGGCGGGCCCGCTGGGCGATCTCGAAGTCCTCCTCGACCTTGGTCCGCCGCGCCTGCGACTCGGCGTCGAGCCGGGCCACCTTCTCCTGGGCCTTGCTGACCAGCTCGTCGGCGCGGATCTGGGCCTTGGTGGCGATCTGCTCGGCGTTGTGGCGGGCCTCGGCGATCATCCGCTCCACCTCGGCCTGGCCGGCGGCGTGCCGCTCGTGCATGGCCCGCTCCTCGGCGGCGGTCTGCTCCCGCACCGCCTGGGCGTCCTGCTCGGCGGCCCGCCGGATGTCGGCGGCCTCCTCCTCGGCCAGCCGCAGCATGTGCGAGATGCGCTCGCTCATGTTCTCGAACGTGGGCGGGCCCGCCGAGGCCGCCTTGCGCCGCAGCGCGTCGATCTCCCCGTGCAGGGCCTGCAGCTGACCGGCGAGGTCGGCGGACCGGTTCATCGCGGCGTCGCGGTCGGCGAGCGCCACGCGGATGTCGGCCTCGAGCCGCTCGATCGTCTCGGCCACCTGGTGCCGGTCGTAGCCCCGCAGCACCACGTCGAACGAGTGCTGGGCCTCACGCATGGGCAGCAGGTCGCGGCGGGGATCGTCCATGCGTTCATCCTCGCAGAGTCGGGGGACCGGGGTCGGTCGGGCAGCGCTTCCCTGAAGCGTGCCAGTCCCGCCTGGGAACGCGCTACGTCCCCGGGGCGGGGCCCTGCGGGAGGTCCTCCCTCACACGCCGCGGAAGCGGTTGATCGCGGTCAGGTGCCGCTCCCGCTTGGCGGCGTCCCGCACGCCGAGGCCCTCCTCGGGGGCGAGGGTGAGGACGCCGACCTTGCCCTGGTGCAGGTTGCGGTGGACGTCGCAGGCGGCCTGGCCGACCTCCTCCATCGGGTAGACCTTCGACAGCGTCGGGTGGATCAGCCCCCGGTCGATGAGCCGGTTGGCCTCCCAGGCCTCGCGGTAGTTGGCGAAGTGCGAGCCGATGACCCGCTTGAGGTTCATCCACAGGTAGCGGTTGTCGTACTGGTGCAGGTAGCCGCTGGTGGAGGCGCAGGTGACGACGGTGCCGCCCTTCTTGGCGACGTAGACCGACGCGCCGAAGGTCTCCCGGCCCGGGTGCTCGAAGACGATGTCGGGGTCGTCGCCCCCGGTCAGCTCGCGGATCCGCTTGCCGAGCCGCTGCCACTCCTTCGGGTCCTGGGTGTCCTCGTCCTTCCAGAACCGGTAACCCTCGGCGCAGCGGTCGATGACCAGCTCGGCGCCCATCGAGTGCACGATCGCGGCCTTCTCCGGGCTGGAGACGACGCAGACCGGGATCGCGCCGCCGTTGAGCGCCATCTGGGTGGCGTAGGAGCCCAGGCCGCCCGAGGCGCCCCAGATGAGGACGACGTCGCCCTGCTTCATGCCCGCGCCGTGGGGGGAGACCAGCTGCCGGTAGGCGGTGGAGTTGACCAGGCCGGGGGCCGCGGCCTCCTCCCAGGTGAGGTGGGCCGGTTTGGGCATCAGCTGGTTGCTCTTGACCAGGGCGAGCTCGGCCAGGCCGCCGAAGTTGGTCTCGAAGCCCCAGATCCGCTGCTGCGGGTCGAGCATCGTGTCGTCGTGGCCGGCCGGGTCTTCCAGCTCCACCGACAGGCAGTGGGCGACCACCTCGTCGCCGGGGGACCACTTGTGCACGCCCGGCCCGACCCGCAGGACGACGCCGGCCAGGTCCGAGCCGACCACGTGGTAGGGCAGGTCGTGCCGCTTGGCCAGGTCGTGCAACCGGCCGTAGCGCTCGAGGAACCCGAAGGTGGAGACCGGCTCGAAGATCGACGTCCAGACGGTGTTGTAGTTCACCGACGAGGCCATCACCGCCACGAGGGCCTCGCCCGGGCCCAGCTCCGGGGTCGGCACCTCCTCGACGTGCAGGGACTTGCGGGGGTCCTTCTCCCGGGCGGGCAGGCCCGCGAACAGGTCCTGCTCGTCCTTGCGGACCAGCACCGCCCGGTAGGACTCGGGCACCGGCAGCCCGGCCAGGGCCTCGGGGTGGTCGGCGAGGATGGCGTCCCTGATCTCGATCACGTGCGTCTCCCGGGGCTTCGTCGGCTCGGAAACGGTGCGATGGCGCGAGACGTTACTGCTCAGTAGCCACGGCGGCAGCCCGCTGGCCGGACGGGTTCAGTGACCGCCCGCGGCGGGCTGGACGAGCTCGACGAGGACCCCGCCGGCGTCCTTGGGGTGCACGAAGTTGACCCGGCTGTCGGCGGTCCCGCGCTTGGGGGTGTCGTAGAGCAGGCGCAGGCCGCGCTCGCGCAGCGTCGCGCTGACGGCCTCGACGTCGTCCACCCGGAAGGCCAGCTGCTGCAGGCCGGGGCCGGACCGGCCGATGAACTTGGCGATCGTCGACTCCGGGGTGAGCGGCGCCAGGAGCTGGATGCGGGTGTCGCCGCCCCCGACGGCCAGCATCGCCTCGCGCACGCCCTGCTCCTCGTTGACCTCCTCGTGCACCGACTGCACACCGAAGGCCTGGGCGTAGAAGGCGATCGCCTCGTCGAGGTCCGGGACGGCGATCCCCACGTGGTCGATGGTGGTGAACAGCCCGGCGGGCAGGCCGGTGCGGTCGGCGGCGGTCATTGACGGATCCTCCCGGACAGACGTCTGAGACGACAGTTCCATGTGACGGGAGTCACATGCTCTCGCGACACGGTCTCCGGCGGTGCGCGCGGGCCTATCCTGGGCGGCAGCCCGAGGCCGCGGCACCCCGCGGCCAGCTCGAACCCCGGCCGCCCGCGGAGGCGGCCCGGCACTGGAGGCCTCCATGACCCGATCGGTCATCGTCAGCGGCGCGCGGACCCCGATGGGCCGGCTGCTGGGCTCACTCAAGGACTTCTCCGGGGCCGACCTCGGCGGGATCGCGATCAAGGCCGCCCTGGAGCGGGCCGGGATCTCCGGCGACCAGGTCGACTACGTGATCATGGGTCAGGTGCTGCAGGCCGGGGCGGGGCAGAACCCGGCCCGTCCCGCGGCGGTGGCCGGTGGCATCCCGATGTCGGTGCCGTCGTTCACGCTGAACAAGGTGTGCCTGTCCGGCATCGACGCGATCGCCCTGGCCGACCAGCTGATCCGGGCCGGCGAGTTCGACGTCGTCGTGGCCGGCGGCATGGAGTCGATGACCCAGGCGCCGCACCTGCTGGCCAACTCCCGCACCGGGGTCAAGTACGGCGACACCAAGCTGATCGACTCGATGGCCCACGACGGCCTCTCCGACACCTTCGACCAGGTCGCCATGGGCGAGCTGACCGAGCAGGCCAACGCCCGCTACGGGCTGACCCGCGAGGAGCAGGACGCGTTCGCCGCGGCCAGCCACCAGAAGGCCGCCGCCGCGCAGAAGAACGGCCTGTTCGACGACGAGATCACCCCGGTGCTGATCCCGCAGCGCAAGGGTGACCCGATCGAGTTCCGCGAGGACGAGGGCATCCGCCCCGACACCACCGCCGACAGCCTGGGCAGGCTCAAGCCGGCCTTCGCCAAGGACGGTACGATCACCGCCGGGTCGGCCTCGCAGATCTCCGACGGCGCCTGCGCGGTCGTGGTCATGTCCGCGGAGAAGGCCGCCGAGCTGGGCCTGACCCCGCTGGCGGAGATCGGCGCGCACGGCGTCGTCGCCGGCCCCGACGCCACGCTGCAGAGCCAGCCGTCGGCGGCGATCGCCAAGGCCTGCGCCCGCGAGGGCATCGACCCGGCCGATCTGGACCTGATCGAGATCAACGAGGCCTTCGCCGCCGTCGGCATCGCCTCGACCCGGGAGCTGGGCGTCGACCCCGAGAAGGTCAACGTCAACGGCGGCGCGATCGCTCTGGGCCACCCGATCGGCATGAGCGGTGCCCGGATCACCCTGCACCTGGCCCTCGAGCTCGGCCGCCGCGGCGGCGGCGTGGGCGCGGCCGCCCTGTGCGGCGGCGGCGGCCAGGGCGACGCGCTCATCCTGCGCGTGCCCGCCCGGGCGTGACGGACGCGCCCGAGACGACCCCCGTCCCACCGCCCGGCCCCGCCTCCCCCCAGGGGAGGCGGGGCCGGCGTGCTGTCGACGTGCCGGAGCTGGTGGCCGGGGCGCGGGACGGCGACGCCCGGTCGGTGGCACGGCTGATCTCGCTGGTCGAGGACGGCGGCCCGCTGGTGCGCGAGGTCGCCGCGGCCCTGGCGCCGTACGGCGGCTCGGCCCAGGTGATCGGCCTGACCGGGCCGCCCGGGGTCGGCAAGTCGACGACGACGGCCGCGCTGGTCGCGGCCCACCGGCGGGCGGGCAGGCGGGTCGGGGTCCTCGCGGTCGACCCGTCGTCCCCCTTCTCCGGGGGCGCCCTGCTCGGCGACCGGGTCCGCATGCAGTCGCACGCGCAGGACGCCGGCGTCTACATCCGGTCCATGGCCACCCGTGGGCACCTGGGCGGGCTGGCGTGGGCCACCCCGCAGGCGCTGCGGGTGCTCGACGCCGCCGGGTGCGACGTCGTGCTCGTCGAGACCGTGGGGGTCGGGCAGTCGGAGCTCGACGTCGCCGCGCTGGCCGACACCACCCTGGTGCTCCTCGCCCCGGGCGCGGGGGACGCGGTCCAGGCGGCCAAGGCCGGGGTCCTCGAGGTCGCCGACGTGTTCGTCGTCAACAAGGCCGACCGGGACGGCGCCGACCAGACGGTGCGGGACCTGCGGGCCGTGCTGGCCCTGAGCCGGCACGACGCCGCCGGTGCGTGGCGGCCGCCGATCTGCCGGACCGTGGCCGTGCGGGAGTCCGACAACGGCGTCGACGCGCTGCTGGCCGCCGTCGAGGAGCACCGGACGTGGCTGGCGACCTCGGGCGAGGGCCACCGGCGTCGCGTCGGGCGGGCGGCGCGGGAGATCGAGGCGGTCGCGCTGACCGGCCTGCGAGAGCGGATGGCGGCGGTGCGCGGGTCGGCAGCCCTCGGCGTCCTGGCCGAGCGGGTGCTCGCGGGGGAGACCGATCCGTACCGGGCCGCGGACGAGCTGACCGCGCGGCTCTGACCTGCCGCGGGCACGATGGCGGGGTGAACGGGAAGCCGGACGCCGTCGTCGTCGGAGCAGGGCCGAACGGGCTGGCCGCCGCCCTCCGGCTGGCCGCCGCCGGCCTGCGGGTGCAGGTCGTGGAGCAGGCCCAGCGGCCCGGCGGTGGCATGCGCACCGAGGAGCTGATCAAGCCCGGCTACCGCCACGACGTCTGCTCGACGGTGCAGCCCATGGCCGCGGCGTCCCCCTTCTTCCGCGAGTTCGACCCGGTCAGCCGCGGTGTGCGGCTGCTGCACCCGGAGGTCTGCTTCGCCCACCCGCTCGACGGCGGCCGGGCCGCACTGTCGTTCCGCTCGCTCGAGGAGACCGCCGCGCGGCTGGGGACCGAGGACGGCCGGTCCTACCGGGGGCTGATGGGCCCGCTCGTCGACCACGGCGACGACGTCATCGACTTCTTCCTCGCCAGCCAGCTGCGCCGGCTGCCCACGCACAGCGTCGGGGCGATCACCAAGTTCGGGCTCAACGCGCTGCCCAACGTCCGGTGGCTGGCCCGCCGGTACTTCGACACCGACGAGGGGCAGGCGCTCATCGCCGGCGCTGCCGCGCACGGCATGCTCGACCTCTCCCGGCCGCTGACCGCGGGCCTGGGCATGGTGCTCGGCATGCTGGCCCACCACGTCGGCTGGCCGCTGATCGAGGGCGGGTCGCAGAGCCTGGCCGACGCCATGGTCACCGCGCTCGAGCAGCAGGGCGGCGAGATGGTGACCGGCCACCTGGTCACCGACCTGCGCGAGTTCGACGGCGTTCCGGCCGTGCTGCTGGACACCACGCCCGGCGCCTTCGTGGCGATGGCCGGCGACCGGGTGCACCCCGGCTACCGGAAGTGGGTGGCCCGGTACAAGCACGGGCCGGGGGTGTTCAAGGTCGACTGGATCCTGTCCGAGCCGGTGCCGTGGACGAACCCCGACGTGCGGCGGGCCGGGACCATCCACATCGCCGGCACCCTTGCCGAGACGATGGCGGGGGAAGCCGCGCCGGCGGCCGGCCGGCCCAGCGAGCACCCCTACGTGCTCGCCGTCCAGCCGACCGTGGTGGACCCGACCCGCGCCCCCGACGGCGGGCACGTGTTCTGGGCCTACGTGCACGTGCCGCACGGGTCCGACGTCGACATGACCGAGGCGATCGAGGCGCAGGTGGAGCGATTCGCCCCCGGCTTCCGCGACACGATCGTCGACCGGGCGACGAAGGACGCCGTCCAGATGGAGGAGTGGAACCCCAACCACGTCGGCGGGGACATCTCCAACGGCGAGGCCTCGCTGCCGCAGATGCTGGCCCGGCCGGTGCCGCGGTGGAACACCTACAAGACGCCGATCCCGGGGACCTACCTGGCCTCGGCCGCGACCCCGCCCGGTCCCGCGGTGCACGGCATGTGCGGGGACAACGCTGCCCGGGTGGCGCTCAAGGAGGTCTTCGGCGTGCGGCACGTGCCGCCGCTGCGCCCCGCCCCGCCCGCCGTCTGACCGGGGACGGCGGCACCGAGCGACGAGTGGCGAGCGGTCGTGGTCGCCTGACAGGCGGAGCCACGACCGCTCGCCACTCGGCCGAGCCCTGTGGACGACCTGGCCCGAGCACCGGCTGGCCGTCTAGTACGACGGGCTCTGGCACGCCGAACCGGGCCAGTTCGCGCCGACCGGCGCCGGCTCAACCGGCTCAACCGGCTCACCGCCGCAGGCTGGCGGGTCGTCTTCGTGACGGCGGAGGACCTGCGCCGGCCCGGGCAGTTGGTTGCCCGGATCACCGCCGCGTCGGCCGGATGACGCCGAGTGGCGAGTCGTCGTGGCTCCACTCAGCGAGTGGGGACGACTGCTCGCCACTCGGGAGCTCCTGTGGGCGGCCCGGTAGCGTCGCGGGCATGGTCCGACCGCTGGGGTTGCCCTTCGATCCCATCCAGCGCGCCGGGGAGACGTGGGAGCAGCGCTTCGGCCCGGCCGCGACGATGCGCGCCGCCACGTCGGTGTTCCGGGTGCAGCAGATCCTGCTCGCCCGCTTCGACGAGGCGCTGCGGCCGCACGGGCTGACCTTCGCGCGCTACGAGGTGCTGGTGCTGCTCACCTTCAGCCGCACCGGAGAGCTCCCGCTCAAGGTGATCGGCAGCCGGCTGATGGTCCACCCGACCAGCGTCACGAACGCGATCGACCGGCTGGTGTCGGCCGGCTACGTCGACCGCCGTCCCAACCCCGCCGACGGTCGCGGCGTGCTGGCCGGCATCACCGACCGCGGCCGGGCCGTCGTGGACGAGGCCACCGCGGCCCTCACCGCCCTCGACTTCGGGCTCGGTGACCTGCCCGAGGCCGAGCTCGACACGCTGTTCGACATCCTCAAGCGGGTCCGGCTCGGCGCCGGCGACGTCGCGGACGTCGAACCCGCCGTCCCCTGAGGCCGGGGGCCGACACCCCGCGCAGGTCGGTGGGATGATCGAGGTCATGCAGCCTTCCCGCCCCGGACGTCCCGACCCCCGCGCGCAGGCGCAGCAGGCGCAGTTGGCCGCCTCCCTCGCCGGCGCGGTCGACCTCGCCGCGGTCAAGGCCCGCTCCGAGGCGGCGGCCCGCGCGCAGGCCGCCCCGCCGCCGAGCGCCACCGCCCCGGCCGGAGCCCCCGGCGCGGCCGTCGTCGACGTCACCGAGGCGACCTTCCAGACCGAGGTGCTCGACCGCTCCTTCCAGGTCCCGGTCGTGCTGGACCTGTGGGCCGAGTGGTGCGGGCCGTGCAAGCAGCTCTCACCGGTGCTCGAGCGGCTGGCCGCCGAGGGGGGCGGGTCCTGGGTGCTGGCCAAGGTCGACGTGGACGCCAACCCCGCGCTGGCCCAGGGCCTGCGGGTGCAGGGCATCCCCGCGGTCAAGGCCGTCTGGCAGGGCCAGCTGGTCGCGGAGTTCACCGGCGCCATCCCCGAGGAGCAGGCCCGCGAGTTCGTCACCGAGCTGGTCCGCGCGACCACCGGCGGCGCCGTCCCGGGGGCCGGTCCCGAGGGCGCGGAGGCGGACGACCCGCGGCTGGACGCCGCCGAGGCCGCCCTGGAGCGCGGCGACCTGGCCGCCGCCGAGGCCGCCTACCAGGCGATCGTCGACGCCGAGCCCGACCACCCGGTCGCGGGTCTCGCGCTGCGCCAGGTGCAGCTGTTCCGCCGCGCCGACGAGGCCGGGCCCGACGCGTTGGCCGCCGCCGACGCCGCGCCCGACGACGTCACCGCGCAGACCCGGGCCGCGGACTTCCTGCTCGGCACCGGCGATGTCGAGGGCGCCTTCGGCCGGCTGCTCGACGTCGTCCGCCGGACCGCCGGCGAGGACCGGGACCAGGCGCGCAAGCACCTGGTGGAGCTCTTCGGCATCGTCGGCGACCAGGACCCCCGCGTCGCCGACGCCCGCCGGCAGCTCACCCTCGCCCTCTACTAGCAGGATCCCCCGTGCCCGCACTGCGGGACCCCGCACAGGGGCCGAGGGACCCGGGCCTCACACCCCGACGTCGCAGGCCCGGGCGCCCTCGATGAACCCGTTCCGGAACAGGTCGACCAGCTGGAAACCGGAGACGTCGAGGTCGCCCAGGACCTGCGGGTCGTTGCCGTACTCGAGCAGGAACTGCACGCTCTCGTCGAGGTCGCCCGGGGAGATGACGACGTCGGTCAGCTCGCCGTTGTAGACCTGCGCGCTGTACCAGCCGGCCAGGCAGACCGCCGACCGCAACGCCTCCTCGCCCTCCGCCGGCAGCCCCAGCTGGTCGCGGGCGGCCAGGCCGTAGGGGATCGCCACGGCCGTGGGGACGGCGTAGTCGCCCAGCTCCTCGTAGGCCGGCCCGGTGAGGTCCTGCTCGTCGTAGCCGACCACCCCGCCGTCGGTGCCCGCGTTCCCGGGCGGGCAGTACACGAGGTCGACGTCGGCGGCGGCGCAGGAGGGCGCCGAGCCGTCGAAGGCCTGCAGCTCGGGGGCGGTGAACTGCTCGTCGAACACCTCGGTGGCGGCGCGCTCCCAGAACTCCGGCAGCGAGCTCTCCAGGATCGAGACGATGGTGGGGTAGGGCGCGTTGCCGCCCGAGGCGAAGTCCTGGTCGCTGGTGAACTCGCCCTGCGTGAAGACGCGGTCGGGGCCGAACCGGTCGCGGCAGGCGGTCGGCCCGTCGTCGAACCCCTCCTGGAAGGCCGCCACCCGGTCGAAGTACGAGCCGTGCGCCTGCTCCTCACCCTGGCCGGTCCCGACCGGGTCGCGCAGCAGCAGGTAGCCGCGCAGCAGCTCGTCGAGCTCGGGCGCCCGGATCCGGGAGTGCGCGGCCTCGCCCCCGGCCACCCACGCGGTCCAGGCGCCGGCGAAGCAGTCGGCCTGCGTCTCGGTCGCGATGGAGGCCCGGGGGTACCCCACCCGCGCCTGGACGGCGTGCCCGAACTCGTGGGCCATCACCAGGGCGGGGATGAAGCGCCCGTAGCCGTCGGCGAGCTCGCCCAGGAAGGAGCGGTCGTAGGTGATCGAGTCCGAGTTCGGGGTGTTCGGCGCCTGGCAGTAGAAGGCGTTGTCCTCGACCTCGCGCGGGTCCGCACCGCAGCCGACGCCCTGCGGGTACGCCGCCGGGTCGACGTCGTCGGGGTCGACGCTGAAGTAGCCCCCGGTCAGGGGCTCGAACCGGGTGCCGAACACGTCGGGGAACTGGTCGGCCCAGAAGTCCTCGAGGTCGGCGAGGGCGTTGCGCGCCAGCAGGTCGATCGGCCCGTCGGTGGCGCCGATGACGCCCACCTCGCCCGGGTCGACGTCGTCCGGCAGGGGCTGGGCCGCGGACGGCCGGCCCAGCACCACCACCGAGCAGCCGGACAGGACGAGGAGCGCAGCCGCGGCGAGCAGGGCCAGGGCCGCCCGGGGCGATCGGAGGACAGGCATGGTCCCGGCATCGTCCCATCGCGGCGGCCCCAGCGCAGGGCTCCTGCCGACGGAGGCAGCGGGTCGGACGCCGGGGTCGCGGGCGGCGCCGCCCGGCAGCTCCCCGCGCTCGCGGGGCGCGGGGAGCTGCGGCGGACCGCCCGTCAGCCCTCGTGCAGGAACCAGACGGTGCCCAGCGGCGGGGCCGACACCGTCGCCGAGTACGGCTGCCCGTGCCACGGGTCCTCGACCGCCTCGACGCCGCCCATGTTGCCGATGCCCGAGCCGCCGTAGCCCTCGGCGTCGGTGTTGACCACCTCGCGCCAGTACCCGGGGCGGGGCAGCCCGATCCGGTACCCGTGGTGCGGGACGCCGGAGAAGTTCACCACGCAGGCCAGGGCCTGGCCGGTGCCGCTGCCGGTGTCCGGGCTGCCGTAGCGCAGGAAGGACAGCACGTTGTTCGCCGAGTCGTTGGCGTCGATCCACTGGAAACCGGCGGGGTCGACGTCCTGGGACCACAGCGCCGGCAGCTCCCGGTACCGCGCGTTGAGGTCGGTGACCAGCGACAGCACGCCGCGGTGCGCGGGGTCGTCGAGGTGCCACCAGTCCAGCGAGCGGCTCTCGGCCCACTCGGAGTCCTGCGCGAACTCCGAGCCCATGAACAGCAGCTGCTTGCCCGGGTGCGCCCACATGTAGGCCAGGTAGGCGCGCAGGTTGGCCAGCTGCTGCCACCGGTCGCCGGGCATCTTCCGCAGCAGCGAGCCCTTGCCGTACACGACCTCGTCGTGGCTGATCGGCAGCACGTAGTTCTCGGAGTAGGCGTAGATCATCGAGAACGTCAGCTGGCCGTGGTGGTAGCTGCGGTGCACCGGCTGCTTGGTCATGTAGCCCAGCGAGTCGTGCATCCAGCCCATGTTCCACTTGAACCCGAAGCCCAGGCCGCCGAGGTGGGTGGGCCGGGTGACGCCGGGCCAGGCGGTCGACTCCTCGGCGATGGTGACCACGCCGGGGACCTCCCGGTAGACCGTCGCGTTGGTCTCCTGCAGGAACGCGACCGCCTCCAGGTTTTCCCGGCCGCCGTGCACGTTGGGCACCCACTCGGTGCGGGAGTAGTCCAGGTAGAGCATCGAGGCCACCGCGTCCACGCGCAGGCCGTCGACGTGGAACTCCTTGCACCAGAACAGGGCGTTGGCGACGAGGAAGTTGCGCACCTCGGAGCGGCCGAAGTCGAAGACGTAGGTGCCCCAGTCCTGCTGCTCACCCCGCCGCGGGTCGCCGTGCTCGTACAGCGGCGTGCCGTCGAAGCGCGCCAGCGCCCAGTCGTCCTTGGGGAAGTGCGCCGGGACCCAGTCGACGATGACCCCGATGCCGGCCTGGTGGGCCCGGTCGACGAAGTAGCGGAAGTCGTCGGGGCTGCCGTACCGCGACGTGGGGGCGTAGTAGGAGGTCACCTGGTAGCCCCACGAGCCGCCGAAGGGGTGCTCGGCGACCGGCATGAGCTCGATGTGGGTGAAGCCGGCGGAGACCACGTAGTCGACGAGCTCGTCGGCGAGCTCCCGGTAGGACAGGCCCTGCCGCCAGGAGCCGGCGTGCACCTCGTAGATGCTCATCGGCCGCTCGTGCCAGTTGGCCCGGGCCCGGTCGGCGAGCCACTCCTCGTCGTTCCACTCGTGCGTGGACTCGGTGACGACCGAGGCGTTGAGCGGCGGCACCTCGGTGGCGAAGGCCAGCGGGTCGGACTTGTGCCGCCAGACGCCGTCCCGGCCGAGCACGTGGTAGCGGTAGCGGGTGCCGACCGCGACGCCGGGGATGAAGATCTCCCACACCCCGGAGGAGCCCAGCGACCGCAGCGGGTAGGCGCGGGCCTCCCAGTAGTCGAAGTCCCCGGTGACCCGCACGCCCTGAGCGTTGGGCGCCCAGACCGCGAACGAGACGCCCTGCACCTGCCCGCGGGGGGTGTCGTAGCGGCGGACGTGCGCGCCGAGCACCTCCCACAGCCGCTCGTGCCGGCCCTCGCGGATGAGGTGCTGGTCGAGCTCGCCGACCGTGGGCAGCCAGCGGTAGGGGTCGTCGACGACGAAGGTGTTGCTGCCGCCCTCGCCGTCGGAGTAGGTGACGTCGATCCGGTAGTCCCCGGGCTGCTTGGGCAGGGTCGCCTCGAAGATGCCGCCGGGGTGGATCTGGTGGGCGTCGTAGCGGGCGCCGTCCTCGTCGACGACCTCGACCGACACGGCGTCGGGCCGCAGCGTGCGGACCACCCACTCGCTCCCGGACGGGTGGGCGCCCAGCACGCTGTGCGGGGCGTAGGACCACCCGTCCACGATGGCCCGCAGTTGCTCCTCGCTCACCTGCTGCACCGACGGCTGCCCGCCCTCGCCGATCGTGGTGCCCTCGGCGACCACGTCGGCCAGCGAGGCCTCGGCGCTGGTGACCTCGCCGGCGGGAGTGGAGGCCGGCGCGCCCGTCCCGTCGGGGACCGGACCGGGAACGGCGCTGCCGGCTGCGCCCGTGCCGTGCGCGTTCGCGGTGTCGCCGTCGTCCGGCGCCTGCGGCGTGCTGGGCTCGTCGGGGGAGGGGCTGGGCGGCTCGGGCTGGGGAGCGGGCGCGCCGGTGGGGTCGCCCGGCTCGGCGATCGGCGCGGGCGCCACCACCGGTGTCGCGGTGCCGCCCTGCGCGGCCACGACGTCGGCCTGCGCCGCCTTCTTGCGCGGGGCTCGCTTGGTCGCCTTCTTCGCCGGGGCGGCCGCGCCGTCCTCGGTCGCGGCGGCGTCGCCGACCGCTGCCGCCGCGGTCTTCTTCGCCGCGGTCTTGGCCGCCGTCTTCTTGGCGGCCGGGGCCTTCTTCGCCGCGGGCGCCGTCTTGGCCGCGGCCCGCTTGCGGGCCGGCGCGTTCACCACCGGCTCGGTCTCGGCGGCCTCGGCCTGCGCGGTCTTCTCCTCGACGGCGGCCTGCAACTCGTCCTTGGTGGCGGGGGGCCGCGCGCCGGAGTCGATGGTCGGCTCGGTGGCGCCGGTCGCCTGGTCCTCGGTCGTCCCGTCAGGGGATGTCATCGCGTCGCCGTCCTCTTCGGTGCCGGTTGCGTCGGTGGTCGTGGCCCCTCTGCAGGGTCCCGCCGCGAGCCTGCGAGCGGTGGGGGGCAGAGGGGTCCTTTCGCTAGCCCGCGGCGGTGAGCCGGGACAGCGACTGCAGCGGGATCATCAGCCAGTGCGGGCGGTTGCGCGCCTCGTAGACGCACTCGTAGACGGCCTTGTCCGCCTCGAGGGCCCGCAGCAGAGGGGAGTCGCCGCAGGGGTCCAGGCCGCTCGCCGCCGAGTACCCGGCGCAGAACGCGCTTCGGTTGCGCTCTGCCCACTCCTGCGCACGGTATGCGCGCTGGGGGTCCCCGGGTTGCTCGACGAGCATGTGACGTGCGGCGTAGTCGAAGCTGCGCAGCATCCCCGCGACGTCGCGCATCGGGCTGTCGAGCTCGCGGCGGGCCGCCAGCGGCCGGGCCGGCTCGCCCTCGAAGTCGAGCACGATCCACCCGGTGGCGGTGCGCAGCACCTGGCCGAGGTGCAGGTCGCCGTGCACCCGCTGCCGGACGACGGGTTCGACGGCGCCCGCGACGGCGGCGTACACCGCGCGCAGCCCCTCGGCGTGCTCGCTCAGTTGCGGGACGACGGCGATGGCCGCCTCCAGGCGCGCGGTCATCTGCTCGGCGACGGTGGCGAACCAGGCCGGGTCGGCCGGCTCGGTCGGCAGCACCTTGGCCAGGTCGGCGTGCACCGAGGCGGTCGCTGCGCCGAGCCGCTCGCTGTCGGCGGCGAAGTCCCCGCCCACCTCGTCGGCGTGCAGGTCGCCCTCGGAGAACAGGTCCCGCACGCTGGCGGTGGCCAGCCGCCACCCGTCGCTGGCGTTGGGCACGAACGTCTGCAGCATCGCGACCGTGGCCGGCTCGGCCGACGGGTCGGGGTCGTCGATCTCGATGTGCCCCAGCAGCGGCGCGATGTGCGGGTTCTGCGTCTTGCGCAGCGCGTCGTGGATCTCGACGTCCGGGTTGAGCCCGGGCTCCAGCCGGCGGAACAGCTTGAAGATCGCCTCCTGGCCGTAGACCAGCGACGTGTTGCTCTGCTCGGTGGAGAGGATGTCGCCGGGCAGGCCCTCGGGGATGTAGGCGACCCCCGCCGGGTGGAAGTGCATCGGCCCGATGGTCGAGGCGTTGACCAGGTGGATCAGCCACGGCGTGGTGGCCTCCCGGTCGCGCATGGCGTCGTAGGCGTAGTTCTCCCGGTCCTTGCCGGGCACCGCGCCGACGAACGCCGAGCTGAGCTCCTCGGCCGGGTGCTGCCGCCAGGACAGCGGGACGAGGTAGGTCTCGACGGCGCCGTCGGTGTAGGTGACCCGCACCCGGTGCACCGACAGGACCGGGTCGGCCTGGTCGAGGAGGAACCCCTCCTCGGAGACCTCGGCCCACTCCCGGCCCTTGCCGCCGAACCATCGCTGGTGCGGCATCCAGTCGCGGAGCAGGTCGGTCAGCGCGCTCATCGGGGTCCTCCGGGGCTCGGGGGCACGTCGTCGCCGGTGCGGGTGTCGCTGTCGCCGGGGATCTGCTCCGCGGCGGTGACCACGCCGCCGGCCAGCAGGTCCTCCGCCACGGTGCTCGAGGCGGTGCTCTCCCAGTCCTCCGCCTCCTCGGGCGCCGGCTCGACCGGACGGGCCAGCTCGAACCAGTAGAAGCCGTGCCCGGCGAGGGTGAGCATGTAGGGCAGGACGCCGATCTGCGGGAACTCCACCCGGCCGGTGAGCTCCACGGGGGTGAAGCCCTCGAACTGGCGCAGGTCCAGCTCCACCGGCTGCGGGAAGCGGGACAGGTTGTTCACGCAGAGCACGATGTCGTCGCCGAACCGGCGGACGAACGACAGCACCGTCGGGTTGCGCGAGCCGACCTCCTCGTAGCTGCCGAGGCCGAAGGTCGGGTGCTCCTTGCGGACCCGGATCATCTGCCGGATCCAGTGCAGCATCGAGTTGGTGTTGCGCAGCTGGGACTCGACGTTGGTGACCTGGTAGCCGTACACCGGGTCCTGGTTGAGCGGCAGGTACATCCGCTGCGGGTCGGCGGTGGAGAAGCCGCCGTTGCGGTCCGGCGTCCACTGCATCGGGGTGCGGACGCCGTCGCGGTCACCGAGCCAGATGTTGTCGCCCATGGCGATCTCGTCGCCGTAGTAGAGGACCGGCGAGCCCGGCAGGGACAGCAGCAGCGCGTTGAACAGCTCGAGGGTGTCCATGTCGTTGTCCAGCAGCGGCGCCAGCCGGCGGCGGATGCCGATGTTGGCCTTCATGCGGGGGTCCTTGGCGTACTCCGCCCACATGTAGTCGCGCTCCTCGTCGGTGACCATCTCGAGGGTCAGCTCGTCGTGGTTGCGCAGGAAGATGCCCCACTGGCAGTTCTCCGGGATGTCCGGCGTCTGGGCCATGATCTCCGAGATCGGGAAGCGCTGCTCTCGCCGGACCCCCATGAACAAGCGCGGCATGACCGGGAAGTGGAAGGCCATCTGGCACTCGTCGCCGTTCTCGCCGAAGTACTCGACGACGTCGGCGGGCCACTGGTTGGCCTCGCAGAGCAGCACCCGGTCGGGGTAGTCGACGTCGACCACCTTGCGGACCTGCTTGAGGAACTCGTGGGTCCTCGGCAGGTTCTCGCAGTTGGTGCCCTCCTCCTCGAACAGGTAGGGGACGGCGTCGAGCCGGAAGCCGTCGATGCCCAGGTCCAGCCAGAACCGCAGGGCGTCGACGATCGCCTCCTGCACCCGCGGGTTCTCGAAGTTGAGGTCGGGCTGGTGGGAGAAGAACCGGTGCCAGAAGTACTGCTTGCGGACCGGGTCGAAGGTCCAGTTGGAGCTCTCGGTGTCGACGAAGATGATCCGCGCGTCGGCGTAACCGGTGTCGTCGTCGGACCACACGTAGAAGTCGCCGTACGGCCCGTCGGGGTCGCTGCGGCTGGCCTGGAACCAGGGGTGCTGGTCCGAGGTGTGGTTCATGACGAAGTCGATGATCACGCGGATGCCGCGGGCGTGGGCGGCGGCGAGGAACTCCTTGAAGTCCTCGATGTCGCCGAACTCGGGCAGGACGGCGGTGTAGTCGCTGACGTCGTACCCGCCGTCGCGCAGCGGCGAGGCGAAGAACGGGGGCAGCCACAGGCAGTCGACGCCGAGCCACTGCAGGTAGTCCAGCTTGTCCATCATGCCGCGCAGGTCGCCGACGCCGTCGGCGTTGCTGTCGGCGAAGCCGCGGACGAGCACCTCGTAGAAGACGGCGCGCTTGTACCACTCGGGGTCGGTGCCGGGTGCCGGCAGCGCCGACGTGGTGGCCTCGGGGCGCTCGTCGGGGAGGCCAGGGACGGGAACGGTCATCGCGGGGGATCGCCCTCGATCTCGTGCGTGGGTGGATGGGTCGCGGCCCGCCGGCAGGGGCCCGCCGCGAGCCGGCGAGTGGGTGAGGACCTCGTCCTACCCATCCTCAGCCGGCTCAGGCGGGGCCCGGGGCGGGGCCTCATCAGGACACCGGCGGCGGGACCTGCACGTGCCGGTGGTGGGTGATCGAGAAGACGTGCGCCGGCTCGCGGTGCGGGTCGAGCTCGACGTAGTTGAACTGGCCCCAGTCGTACGTGGCGCCGGTCAGCTCGTCGGTCACGGTGAACCGCTCGTGCCAGTCCAGGCCGAGGACCGGCAGGTCCAGGGCCGTCGTCCCGATCTGGGTGTTGTGGCTGTCCAGCGCCACGACCACCAGGACGGCGTCCTGAGAGCCGGGGTCGGTCTTGGTGAAGCAGATCAGGTTCGGGTTGTCGACGGCGTGGAACCGCAGCGTGCGCAGCTGCTGCAGGGCCGGGTGGGCGCGGCGGATCTCGTTGAGCCGGCGCAGGTAGGGCGCGAGGCTGCGCCCGGAGGCCTCGGCGCCGGCGTAGTCCCGGGGCCGGAGCACGTACTTCTCGCTGTCGAGGTACTCCTCGCTGCCCGGGCGGACGGCGACGTGCTCGAACAGCTCGTACCCGGAGTAGACGCCCCAGGTCGGGCTCATCATCGCGGCGAGCACGGCGCGGATCTTGAACATCGGCGGGCCGCCGTACTGCAGCGACGCGTGCAGGATGTCCGGGGTGTTCACGAAGAAGTTCGGCCGCATGTAGTGGCAGTTGGCGGCCAGCTCGCGGCCGTAGTCCTCGATCTCCCCGCGCTCGGTGCGCCAGGTGAAGTACGTGTAGGACTGCGTGAACCCCAGCCGGGCCAGCTGGTGCATCATCGCCGGCCGGGTGAACGCCTCGGCCAGGAAGAGGACGTCGGGGTCGGTCTCCTTGATCGTCCAGATCAGCCAGTGCCAGAAGTTCAGCGGCTTGGTGTGCGGGTTGTCGACCCGGAAGACCCGCACCCCGGCGTCCATCCAGACGCGCACGACCCGCAGCACCTCGGCGTAGATGCCCTCGGGGTCGTTGTCGAAGTTGACCGGGTAGATGTCCTGGTACTTCTTCGGCGGGTTCTCCGCGTAGGCGATGGTGCCGTCGGGCTTGGTGGTGAACCACTCCGGGTGGCTGCGCACCCAGGGGTGGTCCGGTGCCGCCTGCAGCGCCAGGTCGAGGGCGACCTCCATGCCCAGCTCGCCGGTGCGCCGGACGAAGTCCCGGAAGTCGTCCATCGTGCCCAGCGCCGGGTGGACGGCGTCGTGCCCGCCCTCGGCGCTGCCGATGGCCCACGGGGAGCCGACGTCGTCCGGGCCCACCTCGTTCGGGTTCCCGCCGGGGAACAGCGGGGTGTTCGGGCCCTTGCGGTTGACCGTGCCGATCGGGTGGATCGGCGGCAGGTAGACGACGTCGAAGCCCATCTCGGCGACCGCCGGCAGCCGGTCGGCGGCGGTGGCGAACGTGCCGTGGGTGGGCCGGTCCCCGACGACCGGGCCGGTGGAGCGGGGGAAGAACTCGTACCAGGAGCCGAACAGCGCCCGCTGCCGGTCCACCCACACCTCGTACCGGGGCCCCTGGGTGACCAGTTCCCGGACCGGGTGCTCGTACAGGTACTCCTGCACGGCGTGGGCCAGCGCGGGGCCGACCCGCGCTGGGACGTCGAGCGAGGTGTCCCGCAGCGCGGCCGTGGCGTCGGTCAGCCGCTGCTTCCACTCGCCGTCGGCCTCGGCGGTCACCCGCTCCAGCAGCCGGGCGCCCTCCTCGAGGTCGTTGGCGAGCTCCTCGGCTCCCTGGCCGGCGGCGATCTTCACCTCGACCGCGTGGTGCCAGGTGGCCAGCGGGTCGCTCCACGCCTCGACCCGGAACGACCACCGCCCCTCCCGGTCGGGGACGACGGTGGTGATCCAGCGGTCGGGCTCCGGCCCGAACCGGACCATCCGCTGCAGCGGCTGCACGTCGCCGTCCGCGCCCGGTGGCGTCCAGACGACGTTGGCCGCGACGGCGTCGTGGCCCTCGCGGAAGACGGTGGCGGTGATCGGCAGGTGCTCACCGACCACGGCGCGGGCCGAGAAGGACCCGCACGACACGACGGGGGCGACATCGGTGATGCCGAGACGGAGGTCAGCGCGGCCAGTCATCCCGGCCACGCTATCGATCTCCGCGCGAGGGGGCACGTCGACCGCGGAGCGCCCCTCGGGCCCGGCTCGCCTCCGCCGGGTGACCTCCCGGCGGCACCGGGTGCCGAGGGCGTGACCTGGTTAGTCTCGGGCGGTGCGCGCTCTCCGCCGGTTCACCGTCCGGGCCTCGCTCCCCGAGGAGCTGATGCCGCTCTCCCAGCTGGTGACCAACCTGCGCTGGTCCTGGCACCCCGAGACCCGCGACCTGTTCGAGGCCCTCGACCCGCACCTGTGGCAGACCTGCAAGGGAGACCCGGTCAAGGTACTCGGCGAGGTCTCCGCCGAGCGGCTGGCCACGCTCGCCCGGGACCGCCGGTTCCTGCGCCGGCTCCAGGACGTCGTCGACGACCTGGAGGACTACCTGTCGGCGCCGCACTGGTACCAGACGCTGGGCGCCGGCGCCCCGGCCTCCATCGCCTACTTCTCCGCGGAGTTCGGCATCACCGAGGTGCTGCCGCAGTACTCCGGCGGCCTGGGGATCCTCGCCGGCGACCACCTCAAGGCCGCCTCCGACCTCGGGGTCCCGCTCATCGGCCTCGGTCTGCTGTACCGGGCCGGGTACTTCGAGCAGTCGCTGTCGCCCGACGGCTGGCAGCTGGAGCACTATCCGTCGCTGGACCCGCACGGCCTGCCGGTGAAGCTGCTGCGCCAGCCCGACGGGTCGGCGGTGGTCATCACCGTGCCGCTGCCCGAGGGGCGCACGCTGCACGCGCACGTCTGGCGGGCCCAGGTCGGCCGCGTCTCGCTGCTGCTGCTCGACAGCGACATCGAGGAGAACACGCCGTCGGAGCGGGTGGTCACCGACCGCCTCTACGGCGGTGACGAGGACCACCGGCTGCGCCAGGAGATGCTGCTGGGCATCGGCGGTGTGCGGGCGCTGCGCGCCTACTGCCAGCTCACCGGCACCCCGGCGCCGGAGGTCTTCCACGCCAACGAGGGCCACGCCGGGTTCCAGGGTGTCGAGCGCATCCGCGAGCTCACCGAGTCGCACGGGCTGTCGTTCACCGAGGCGCTGCAGGCGGTGCGCGCCGGCACGGTGTTCACCACGCACACGCCCGTGCCGGCCGGGATCGACCGCTTCCCGCGGGCGCTGATCGAGCGCTACTTCGCCGGCTTCGGCGTCCCCCTGGACCAGCTGATCCCGCTGGGCGCCGAGCAGGACCCGAGCAAGTTCAACATGGCCCACATGGGCCTGCGGCTGGGCCAGCGGGCCAACGGCGTCAGCCGGCTGCACGGGCACGTCAGCCGCTCGATGTTCCGCGACCTGTGGCCGGGCTTCGACGAGGACGACGTCCCGATCAGCTCGATCACCAACGGGGTGCACGCCCCGACCTGGACCGCGCGCGAGCTGGT
The DNA here is from genome assembly GCF_054050115.1 of Geodermatophilus sp. SYSU D00708. Classification (NCBI taxonomy): domain Bacteria; kingdom Bacillati; phylum Actinomycetota; class Actinomycetes; order Geodermatophilales; family Geodermatophilaceae; genus Geodermatophilus; species Geodermatophilus sp. SYSU D00708. Next base: position 93,714 of record NZ_JBJGYS010000011.1, read on the forward strand.
CGAGCTGGGCACGCAGACGAGCACCCAGGGCGACCCGGTCGAGGTCGAGGGGTCGGTCCACTTCGACGGCGTCGACCGCATCCCGGCCGGCGACCTGTGGAGCACCCGGCGGCTGCTGCGCGGCCGGCTGGTCGACGAGGTGCGCCGCCGGCTGCGGGCGACCGCGCTGTCCCGCGGCGCCGCGGAGTCGGAGGTGGGCTGGACCGACACCGCCTTCGACCCCGACGTCCTCACCATCGGCTTCGCCCGCCGGGTGCCCTCCTACAAGCGGCTCACGCTCATGCTCCGCGACCCGGAGCGGCTCAGGGCGCTGCTGCTCGACGAGCAGCGGCCGATCCAGCTGGTCATCGCCGGCAAGAGCCACCCGGCCGACGACGGCGGCAAGCAGCTGATCCAGCAGATGGTGAAGTTCGCCGACGACCCGGCCATCCGGCACCGGATCGCCTTCCTCCCCGGCTACGACATCGGCATGGCCCGCTACCTCTACTGGGGCTGCGACGTGTGGCTGAACAACCCGCTGCGCCCACTGGAGGCCTGCGGCACCTCCGGCATGAAGGCCGCGCTCAACGGCGGCCTGAACCTCTCCATCCGCGACGGCTGGTGGGACGAGTGGTTCGACGGGCAGAACGGCTGGGCGATCCCCACCGCCGACGGCGTCGTCGACCACGACCGGCGCGACGAGATCGAGGCGCGGGCCATCTACGACCTGCTCAGCACGCAGGTGCTGCCGCGCTTCTACGAGACCGACCGCGACGGCGTCCCCACCCGCTGGGTGGAGATGGTGCGGCACACCCTCCGCGAGACCGGGCCCAAGGTGCTGGCGACCCGCATGGTGCGCGACTACGTCCAGCAGCTCTACGTGCCGGCGGCCGGCTCCGCCCGCGGGATGGCCGAGTCCGGCTACGGCGTGGCCCGCGAGCAGGCGAGCTGGCGGGCGCACGTGCAGGAGAACTGGGGCACGGTGCGGGTCGCCCACGTCGAGGCGACCGGCGCCGGCGACACCCCTGAGATCGGGTCGACGCTGGCGCTGCGGGCGGAGGTGGAGCTGCCCGGCCTCACGCCCGCGGACGTGGAGGTGCAGGCGGCCTACGGCCGGGTCGACGACTCCGACGGGCTGCACGAGGTCACGACGCTGCCGATGAAGCACGAGACCACCGAGGGCACCCGGCACTGGTTCACCGCCACGCTGCCGCTGGAGCGCACCGGCGCCTTCGGCTACACGGTGCGGGTGCTGCCCGCCTCCGGTCACCTGGCCGACCCGGCCGAGCTCGGGCTGGTCGCGACCGCCTGAGCGCGGACCCAGCAGGGGGCCGCGTCCCGGGGGCGACTCCGGGCACAGCCGTCACGCCGGTCGCACCGGTCCCGGGGGCATCGTGCCCGTCCGGCGTGGCGGCGTTCCCGGTCCGCCCGCGCGTGCCTGAGGTCATTAGGCTTGCGCCATGCCCGACCGCTGTGAAGTCCTGCCCGGAGACTCCGTCGTCGCCCGACGGGGAGGCGGTCTGCTCTGGGTCGACGCACCGGGGGCACCGGCCCTCGTCGCCGCGCTGCACGCCTGCCTGGGGGTCTCCGGCCCCGGCGCCGAGCGGGTGCTCGGTGCGGTGGCGAGCCAGGTGGCCGCGCTGGGCGGAGGGTCGGCGTCCTTCGCCCTGGTCCTGGTCGACACCGCCGTCGGCGGCACCGGCACGGGCGTGGCGCTGTACTCCGGCAAGGGCCAGCCGGCCGTGGACGGCGTCCCGGTGTCGGGCTCCTCGGTCGACGGCTGCACCCTGGCCAGCGGCTTCCACCTCGGCTCCACCCTCTACGTCGGCCCCGGCCAGCCGGTCCCGTCGATGCCACCGGGCGTGGCCTACGACCTCGTCGAGGGCACCGTGCCCGGCTCCGGCGCGATGCTGCAGCTGGCCGCGGTCGCCCACCCCTCGACGGCCGCCGTCCCGCAGTCGAGCCCCTCGATGTTCTCCGCCGGCTCCGACTCCGGGTTCGGCAGCAGCGCGTCCTCCGGCTCCGCCGCGTCCTCCGGTTTCGGTGCCACCGCGGCCCCCGCGCGGCAGGACGACGAGGGCGGCGAGGCGACCGCCTTCTGGAAGCCCGAGCCCGCCGCGGCGCCGATCCTGCGCTTCGACGACGGCCTGGTCGTGACCGTCGACGAGGACCTCGTCCTCGGCCGCCGGCCCGACAACCACGAGCTGGTGACCGCCGGGTCGGCCCGGCCGGTGCCGATCGCCGACACGCAGAACGTGCTCTCCTCGGCGCACGCCGCGATCCAGCGCAGCGGCCGCGAGGTGTCGCTGGTCGACCTCGGCTCGCTCAACGGCACCCACGTCGCCGGCCCCGAGGCCACCGAGTGGACCCAGCTGGAGCCCGGCGTCGCCCACCCGCTGTCCGACGGCGACCGCCTGCTCCTGGGCTGGACGGTCATCACCTTCGAGCAGCAGCCCGACTGAGGAAGGCCCCCTGTGGGGGCCGGTCGAGAGCCCCTGGTCTGCGCGGACCGGGGGCTCTCGTGCGTCCGACCCCGGACGTCACCATCGCCGGGGTTGCTCGTGCAGTGCGGGCCCTGCAGGACCGGCACTGCACGAGGAACGCCCGCAACGGCGGGCGCCGCAGCGTCGAGCCGCGTCAGGGGCGGCGCAGCACCCGCAGCAGCCACACGGTGCGCGGCGGCATCTCCAGCGGCCCGGGGGCGACCACGGCCGGCCGCGGCGGCGCCCCGGTCGGGTACTCCGTCGAGACGACGAACTCGTAGCCGTCGGCCCACGGCGGGCCGGGCAGGTGCACGGTCACCGGGTCCGGGCCCGCGTGCAGCTGCACCAGGTAGGAGGCGTCCTGCACCGGGCGGCCGCGCTGGTCGCGGTGGCGGATGCCGCGACCGTCGAGGTACATGCCGATCGTCTGCAGCCCGACGTCGAACCAGTCCGCGGTGCTCAGCTGGTGCCCGGCGGGGTGGAACCACGCGAGGTCGCGGGTGCCGCCGGTGCCCGGGATCTCGTGGCCCTCGAAGAACGCCTCCTGGCGCAGCACGGGGGAGGACCGCCGCAGCGCCACCAGCCGGGAGACGAAGGCGAGCAGGTCCTCGTCGACGGACTTCCAGTCGATCCAGGAGACCTCGTTGTCCTGGCAGTAGGCGTTGTTGTTGCCCTCCTGCGTCCGGCCGATCTCGTCTCCGGCGGTCAGCATCGGCACGCCGGTCGACAGCAGCAGGGTGGTCAGGTGGTTGCGCACCTGCCGGGCCCGCAGCGCGGTGACCTCCGGGTCGTCGGTGGGGCCCTCCACGCCGCAGTTCCAGTTGCGGTTGTGGCTCTCGCCGTCCCGGTTGTCCTCGCCGTTGGCCTCGTTGCGCTTGCGCTGGTAGGTGACCAGGTCGGCAAGGGTGAAGCCGTCGTGCGCGGTGACGAAGTTGATGCTGGCGAAGGGCCGCCGCCCGTCGGAGCGGTACAGGTCCGAGGAGCCGGTCAGCCGGTAGGCGAGGTCGCGGACGCCGACGTGCGCCCCGGACCACACGTCCCGGACGGTGTCGCGGTACTTGCCGTTCCACTCGGTCCACAGCGGCGGGAAGTTGCCCACCTGGTAGCCGCCCTCGCCGACGTCCCACGGCTCGGCGATCAGCTTCACCTGGCTGACCACCGGGTCCTGGTGGACGACGTCGAAGAAGGCCGACAGCCGGTCGACGTCGTGCATCGAGCGGGCCAGCGCCGCGGCGAGGTCGAACCGGAAGCCGTCGACGTGCATCTCGGTGACCCAGTAGCGCAGCGAGTCCATCAGCAGCGCCAGCACCGGGGGACGGCGGACGTCGAGGGTGTTGCCGCAGCCGGTGTAGTCCGTGTAGCGGGACGGGTCGCCGCCGTCGAGCCGGTAGTAGCCGCCGTTGTCGATCCCCTTGAACGACAGTGTCGGCCCGGTGTGGTCGCCCTCGGCGGTGTGGTTGTAGACCACGTCGAGGATGACCTCGATGCCCGCGGCGTGCAGCGTCTTGACCATCGCCTTGAACTCGGTGACCTGCTGGCCGGCGGTGCCCGAGGAGCTGTAGGCCGCGTGCGGGGCGAAGTACCCGAGGGTGTTGTAGCCCCAGTAGTTGGTCAGGCCGCGGCGCAGCAGGTGCGGTTCGCTGACGAAGTGGTGCACCGGCAGCAGCTCGACCGCGGTGACCCCGAGGGCCTGCAGGTGCTCGGTGAACGCGGGGTGGGCCAGGCCCGCGTACGTGCCGCGCAGCGCGGGCGGCACCTGGGGACAGCTCATGGTCGCGCCCTTGACGTGCACCTCGTAGATCACCGTGTCCGCCCACGGGGTGCCCGGCCGCCGGTCGCCGTCCCACGGGAACGGGTCGTGCACCACCACGCCGCGGGGCACGTGCGGAGCGGAGTCGTGGGGGTCGGGCAGGGCGGTGTCGAACGCGGCGTCGGTGTAGCCGAACAGCGCCGGGTGCAGGGTCAGGTCGCCGTCCACGGCCCGGGCGTAGGGGTCCAGCAGCAGCTTGGCCGGGTTGTGGCGCAGCCCCGAGCCGGGGTCGTAGCCGCCGTGCACCCGGTAGCCGTAGCGCTGGCCCGGGCCGATCCCGGGCAGCCGCGCGTGCCACACCTGGTGGGTGGTCTCCTGCAGCCGGTGGCGGTGCTCGGCGCCGTCGTCGTCGAACAGGCACAGGTCGACCGCCTGCGCGCCGGCCGACCACAGGGCGAAGTTGGTGCCGGTCCCGTCCCAGGCGGCGCCCAGGGGGCTGGGGGAGCCGGGCCAGACCTCGAGTTCGTCCGGGCTGCTGCGCACGGGGTCGATCCTGACAGCACGCGGGCCGGTCGGGTGGCACGTCGGTGGGGTCGGGCGGGTTGGTTGGATGGAGGTGTGTCGAGCGAGCCGGTCGTCGAGATCCGCGGTGTGGACGTCGTCCGGGGGCAGACCCACCTGCTCCGCGGGGTCGACTGGACGGTGCACGAGGACGAGCGCTGGGTGGTGCTCGGCCCCAACGGCGCGGGCAAGACGACGCTGCTGCAGCTGGCCGCGGCGCACATGCACCCCACGCGCGGCACGGTCACGCTGCTGGGCGAGACGCTCGGTGCGGTCGACGTCTTCGAGCTGCGGCCGCGGATCGGGCTGACCAGCGCCGCGCTGGCCAACCGCATCGAGCCCTCCGAGCGCACCGGCGACGTGGTGCTCTCCGCCGGGTACGCGGTGGTCGGCCGGTGGCGGGAGCGCTACGACGTCCACGACCTGACCCGCGCGGCGATGCTGATGCAGCAGTGGGGCGTCACGCCGATGGCCCATCGGCCGTTCGGGACGCTGAGCGAGGGGGAGCGCAAGCGGGTGCAGATCGCCCGCGCGCTCATGCCCGACCCCGAGCTGCTGCTGCTCGACGAGCCCGGCGCCGGCCTCGACCTCGGCGGCCGCGAGGACCTGGTCAGCCGCCTGTCGGACCTGGCCCGCTACCTCTACGCCCCGGCGCAGGTGCTGGTCACCCACCACGTCGAGGAGATCCCACCGGGCTACACCCACGCGCTGCTGCTGCGGGGCGGCCAGGTGGTCGCCCGCGGGCCGGTCGAGCAGGTGCTCACCCGGGAGGCGCTGTCGGAGACCTTCGGGCTGGCGCTGCAGGTCCAGCGGGCCGACGGTCGCTGGACCGCCCGCCGCGCCGCCTGATGAGGGTCCCCCTCCTGCCCGCCCCCCGCAGGGTCGGGGTGGCGGCCTGGAGGGGGCCGTGGGGCGGACCCAGGGTGCTCGTCGCGGCGCTGCTCGCGGCGGGCCTGGCGGTGCAGCTGGCTCCGCTGGTGGCCTTCCCGACGGTCCTGAGCCAGGACGGCCCGGCACACGTCGCCGGGGCCTGGGCACTGGTGCACCGCGGGGACGACGGTGCCGTGGGCGCGGCGCTGCAGGAGCACTACCGGGTCGACCTCACCCCCGTGCCCAACATGGCCGCCACGCTGCTCCTGGCGGGCCTGCTGCAGGTCGTCGGGCCGGACGCCGCCGAGCGGCTGCTCGTGGCGGGGATCGTCGCCGGCCTGGTCGCTGCGCTGGCCTACGCCGTGCGCGGGGTGTCCCCGCGCGCCGGCTGGCTGGCGGTGGTGGCGCTGCTGTTCGGCAGCAGCCACCTGCTGGCCTACGGCTTCTACAACTTCACGCTCGGCGTCATCGGCGCGCTGCTCGTCCTGGGCGTCGCCCTCCGCCGGCGGTCCGGGTGGTCCCCGCGCGCGGTGGCGGCCCTCGCGGTCCTGTCCGTGCTGACCTGGAGCGCGCACCTGCTGCCGTGGGTCGTGGGCGTCGGCGGCGTCCTCCTGCTGGCGCTGGCCCGGACCGGCGCGGACGTGCGCGGCGGGACGCCGGGGCTGCCCGCCGTCCGCCGGCACCTGGCCCCGGCCGGTCTCGCCGTCCTGCCCGGCGTGCTGCTCACCGCTGCCTACCTCGCCACGGGCGACGGGCCGCCGGCCACGCCGGAGGGGGAGCCCTCCACGGAGCGGCTGGAGGCGCTGCTGCGGGGGGAGCGGCCGTTCCTGACCGGCTGGGGGGTCGACGGCGTCCCCGACCTCGCCCGCGCCGCCGCGCTCGCCGCGATGGTCGCGCTGCTCGTGCTCGCGGCGCTGGCGCTGCGCCGTCCGGCGCCCGACGAGACCGGCCGCGGGGCCGACCGCGCGGCCCTGGCGGTGCTGCTGGTCGGCGCCGTCCTCGCCGTCTGCCTGACGCCGGAGCGGCTGGGCCCCGACTTCGGCTTCCTCGTCGGCCGGCTGGCCTGGTTCCCGCCGCTGCTGCTGGTCCTCTGGGCGGCGACGCGGCCACCCTCCCGGGTGCTGGCCGCCGTCCTCGCCGCCGTGCTGGCGGTGTCGGCGTCGGCCGGCGCGCTGGCGCGGGTGCCGGCGCAGGCCGTGGCGGCCGACGAGGTGGCGGAGCTGCTGTCGGTGGCCGGGACCATCGAGCCCGGGTCCACCCTCGTCGTCCTGCAGTACAGCCGCTCGGCGGCGGCCCCGGAGCGGGGCACCCCCGACCCGCTCCGCCACGAGTCGAGCCGGCTGGCCGTGCGCAGCGGCTCGGTCGACGTGGGCCACTACGAGGCCGCCGAGGCGTACTTCCAGGTCGAGTTCCCGGCCGGCTCCTCGCTGCGCAGCCGGCTGGACCCCTCGCTGCACGGCCTGGAGCGCCTCCCGCCGGCCGTCGACCTGCCCGCCGTCCGCGGTGATCTGGACTACGTCGTGGTGCTGGGGCTGGACCGGGCCTCGGCCGAGGCCCGAGGATCGCAGCGGACCCGGGACGTCGAGGCCGAGCTCGCCGCCCACTACCGGCCCGTCGCGACCTCCTCGCCGACCGGGCTGGTGACGGTGTGGCGGGCCGGCGGCGACGGGTCCGGGACGGGTGCAGGCGGGGCCGGCTGAGCTGGTTTCTCTCCGCATCGGTTCCGGGTAGGGCGGGGCGGTCGCTGCCGGGAGAGCTGGTGGGCGCAGCCCCGCGGGGGCAGGGAACGAGGCGGAGGACGCGTGCGCGGACCACAGGCGGACACCGGACCACACACCGTCGTCGTCGGGGCAGGCCCGGCCGGCCTGACGGCCGCGCACGAGCTCACGACCCGGGGCCTGCCGGTCACCGTGCTCGAGGCGGACACCGTCGTCGGGGGCATCAGCCGCACCGTGGAGCGGGACGGCTGGCGCTTCGACATCGGGGGGCACCGCTTCTTCACGAAGGTGCCGGCCGTCGAGCGGTGGTGGCACGAGATGCTCGAGGACGACGAGTTCCTCTCCCGCCCCCGGCTGTCGCGGATCCACTACGCGGGCCGGCTGTTCGACTACCCGCTGCGGCCGCTCAACGCCCTGCGCGGCCTCGGCCCGGTGGAGGCGGTCCGCTGCCTGGCCTCCTACGTGGCGGCGCGGCTGCGGCCCCCGCGCGACCAGAGCCACTTCGAGGGCTGGGTGTCGGCGCGCTTCGGGCGGCGGCTCTACGGGATCTTCTTCAAGACCTACACCGAGAAGGTGTGGGGGATCCCGGCCACCGAGATCCAGGCGGACTGGGCCGCGCAGCGGATCAAGGACCTGGACCTGTGGCGGGCGGTGCTGCACGCGCTGCGGCCGACCTCCGGGCAGCAGATCACCACGCTCATCGACCGCTTCCAGTACCCCCGCACCGGCCCGGGCCTCATGTGGGAGCGGACGCTGGAGCGGGTGCGGGAGGCCGGCGGTCGGGTGCAGCTCGGCGCCCGCTGCACCACCGTCCACCGGAACGAGCGGGGCGTGGTGGCGGTCAGCACCCGCTCGGAGGCGCCCGGCCCGCACGCCGCGGAGCCCGACGAGCGGATCCCGGTCGACCACCTCATCTCCTCCATGCCGCTGCCCGAGCTGGTCCTCGCGATGGACCCGCCCGCGCCGCCGCACGTCCGGGAGGCCGCCGAGGGGCTGTCGCACCGCGACTTCCTCACCGTCGCCCTCGTCGTGCCCCAGGAGGCCGGCTTCCCCGACAACTGGATCTACATCCACTCCCCGGAGGTCCGGGTGGGCCGGATCCAGAACTTCGGCAGCTGGTCGCCGTTCCTCGTCAAGGACGGGCGGACCTGCCTCGGGCTGGAGTACTTCGTCGACGAGGGCGACGAGCTCTGGGACAGCGACGACGAGACGCTGGTCGCGCTCGGCACGCGGGAGCTGGCCCAGCTCGGCCTGGTGGCCGCCGACCGGGTGGAGCGCGGCTTCGTGGTGCGGATGCCCAAGGCGTACCCGGTCTACGACGCGGGCTACGACGAGCGGGTCGAGGTCATCCGGGCCTGGCTGGCCGAGGCGGTCCCCAACGTGCACCCCGTCGGGCGCAACGGCATGCACAAGTACAACAACCAGGACCACTCGATGGTGACGGCGATGCTGACCGTCGAGAACATCGTCGACGGAGCCGCGCACGACGTGTGGGCGGTCAACGTCGAGGAGGACTACCACGAGGGTGGTGCGGCGTCGCAGTCCTCCGCCGGGCAGGGGAGCGTGTCGGCCGGGACCGGCCGGGCGGCTCCCGTCCTGCCCCGCCGCCGGCCGCGTGCCGCCTAGTCCGCCTTCCGCAGGGGTGTCGCCCGCCGCGCCACAGCAGGCCGCGCCGGGCGACCGGGGCGAGGTCCGCCCGGAGCCGGCGCGGGTGCGTCTCCGGCGGGGGGCGCGGTCCCGGACGCCGGTGCTCCCGACGCTGCTGGCCGCCCTGGTGGCCGCCGCCGTCCTGGTCGGCGCCGGCGCCCGTTTCGTGGCCCCGTCGGACCTGTGGCTCGACGAGGCGCAGAGCGTCGCGATCGCGCGCCTGCCGCTCCCGGAGCTGTTCACCGCGCTGCGGGAGGACGGCTCGCCCCCGCTGTACTACCTGCTGCTGCACGGCTGGATCGCGCTGTTCGGCCAGGGCGCGGGCGCGGTCCGCAGCCTGTCGGCGCTCATCGGCCTGCTGACGCTGCCGCTCGCGTGGGTCGCCGCGCGGCGGATGGCCGGTCGGCGGGTAGCGGTCGCCCTGGTGGTGCTGCTGGCGACCTCGCCGTTCGTCATCCGCTACGCGGCGGAGACCCGCATGTACGCGCTGCTGGTGCTGCTCGCCGTGCTGGGCGGGCTCGCCGCGCACACCGTCGTCCGCCGTCCCGGGCCGTGGCCGGTCGTGGGGCTGGGGCTGGTCACCGGCGCCCTGCTGCTCACCCACGTCTGGGCGTTCCACCTGGTCGCCGCGACCGGGCTGCTGGCCCTGGCCGCGCTGCGCGCGCGGCCGCACCCCGCGCTGCGGGTGCTGGCCGGCCTCGCCCTGGGCGGACTGCTGTACCTCCCGTGGCTGCCGACCCTGCTGTTCCAGCTGGCCCACACCGGCACGCCGTGGGCGCAGGCGCCGGGGCTGTCCGCCCTGCCGATCGCGCTGGAGGCGTGGCGAGGGGGCTTCGAGGTGCGCGCCCACGTCCTGGGGACGGCGATGGTGCTGCTCGCCGCGCTCGGGGCGCTCGCCGTCGGCACCGGCCGCGCGGGGAGCCCCACCGTGGTGCTGTCGCTGCGCCCCCGGCCGTCCCGCGCCGCGCTGCTGGTCCTGTCGCTCGGCACGCTGGTCATCGCCGGTCTGGTCAGCCAGGCCACCGGCACCGCCGTGCACGCCCGGTACACCAGCGTGGCGCTGGTGCCGTTCCTGGCGCTGGTCGCCCTCGGCCTGGCCGCCCTGCCGACCGCCCGCGCCCGGCTGGGTGGGCTGGTCCTGGTGGCCGCGCTCGGCCTGGCCACGGCGCTGCCGCACCTGACCGACTCCCGGACCCAGGCCGGCCAGGTGGCCCGCGCCCTGGCCGACGCCCGGCCCGGGGACGTCGTCGTCTTCTGCCCCGACCAGCTCGGCCCGTCGGTGGCCCGCCTGGTGCCGCCGGAGCGGGGGCTGGACCTGGTCGTCTACCCGGACCTGCGCCCGGCCGACCGGGTCGACTGGACCGACTACGTCGACCGGGTGCGGGGGACCCCGTCGGCGACCGTCGCCGCGGCGGTGCTCGACCGCGCCGGAGGAGCGGGGATCTGGGTGGTCACCGGCCGGGGGTTCCGCGTGCCCTCCGCACAGCGGTGCGGGGACCTGGTCGACGCCCTGGCCGCCGTCCGGGGGGAGCCGGAGCGGCTGGTCTCACCCGACGTGTCGGTGCCGGAGAACATGCGGCTGCAGCACCTCGCGCCGGCACCGGGGGGCTGAGCGGGCGGCCCCTCCGACCCGCTGGCTAGGGTTCGGCGACGACGTCGTCCCAGCCCGCCGGAGGACCGCCATGGCAGCGCCGGAGTTCGTGACCCTGCAGGTGACCGAGGGGGTGGGCACCATCCGCCTCGACCGACCGAAGATGAACGCGATCGACGAGCAGTTGCACCGGGAGGTGCGCGCCGCGGCCATGGAGGCGGGCGAGCGCGACGACGTCCGGGCGGTGGTGCTCTACGGCGGGGAGCGAGTCTTCGCCGCCGGCGCCGACATCAAGGCCATGGCGCGGCTGGACGGGGCCGGCATGACCGCCTGGGGCCGGGAGCTCACCAACTCCTTCACCGCGGTGCAGCACATCCCCAAGCCCGTCATCGCCGCCATCACCGGCTACGCCCTCGGCGGCGGGTACGAGCTGGCGCTCTGTGCCGACTTCCGCGTGATGGGAGCCAGTGCGAAGGTCGGCCAGCCGGAGATCCTGCTCGGCGTCATCCCCGGCGCGGGCGGGACGCAGCGGCTGGCCCGCCTGGTCGGGCCGGCCAAGGCCAAGGACCTGGTGTTCACCGGCCGGCACGTCGGCGCGGAGGAGGCCCTGGAGCTGGGGCTGGCCGACGCCGTCGTCCCCGACGAGGAGGTCTACGACACCGCGGTGGCGATGGCGCGCAAGTTCGCCGCCGGCCCGCCGCTGGCCCTCGCGGCGGCCAAGCGGGCCATCGAGGAGGGCCTGGACCGGCCGCTGGAGCAGGGGCTGGCCCTGGAGACCGAGCTGTTCGCCGGGCTGTTCGACACCGAGGACCAGAAGACCGGGATGCGCTCGTTCCTGGAGAACGGGCCGGGCAAGGCGACGTTCCGCGGTCGCTGACCGGCCCCGGGCGTTCCCCGGACGGTTCCCCGCCGTCGGCGTCGGCCACCCCGCGCGGACACCCTGGTTCTGGAACCATCCCGGCAGACCGTCCGCGGCGCCCCGCCGGGGTGCCGCGGTCCCGACCTGGAGGAGACACGTGCAGCGCAGCGCCCTGAGGAGACCCTCGCCCGTGCGGACGGCGGCGGCCGCGGCCGTCGCGGTCCTCGCACTGGCCGGATGCGGGGGCGGGGACGACGGCTCCGGCGGCGGGGGCGGCGGCACCGAGGCGGCCGCCGCCACCTCGCTGGCCGACTTCGGGGACCTCGACGCCCTCGTGGCGGCGGCCCAGGCCGAGGGCCAGCTCAACGTCATCGCGCTACCGCCGGACTGGGCCAACTACGGGGAGGTGATCGCCGCCTTCGAGGACGAGTACGGCATCACCGTCAACAGCGCGCTGCCCGACGGCTCGAGCCAGGACGAGCTCAACGCGGTGACCAGCCAGCGGGGGCAGGACCGCGCCCCCGACGTCCTGGACCTGGGCACCGCCTTCGCCCGCCAGGCCCAGGCGCAGGACCTGCTCGCGCCCTACCAGGTGCAGACCTGGGACGAGATCCCCGAGGACCAGAAGGACCCCGAGGGCCACTGGTACAACGACTACGGCGGCTACGTCTCCATCGGCTGCAACGCCTCGGTCATCGACCAGTGCCCGGCCAGCTTCGCCGAGCTGCTCGACCCGCGGTACGCCGGCCAGGTCGCGCTCAACGGCAACCCGACCCAGGCGGCGGCGGCCTTCGCCGGGGTCTGGGCGGCGTCCCTGGCCAACGGCGGCAGCCTCGACGACATCGGTCCGGGCATCGACTTCTTCCGGCAGGTGAAGGACGCCGGCAACTTCAACCCGGTGGAGATCACCCCGGCGACGATCCTCAGCGGCGAGACCCCGCTGTCCATCGACTGGGACTACAACAACGCCGCGCTGACCGACGACCTCGCCGACCAGGGCGCCGAGTGGCAGGTCGCCGTCCCGAGCGACGGCCTGTTCGGCGGCTACTACAGCCAGGCGATCAGCAAGTTCGCCCCGCACCCGGCCGCCGCGCGGCTGTGGCAGGAGTTCCTCTACAGCGACCAGGGGCAGAACCTCTGGCTGAACGGCGGCGCCCGGCCGGTGCGGCTGCCGGCCATGCAGGAGGCGGGCACGGCTGACGCCGACGCGCTGGCGGCCCTGCCGCCGGTCGAGGGCACCGCGGACTTCCCGACCCAGGAGCAGGAGACCGCCGCCCAGCAGGTGGTCGCCGAGCGGTGGAACGCGGAGATCTCCGGCTGAGCACCACGACGAGCACCCCGGTCCGGGACGGCGACCCCGCGGTCGCCGCCCCGGACCGCGCGCGAGTGCGGGGCGGCGGACGGGCCCGGCTGCTGACCTGGCTCGGCGCGGTGCCCTTCTTCCTCTACGTCGCGGTCTTCCTCGTGCTGCCGATCGGCGTCCTCGCGGTGGAGGCGTTCCGGGTGACCGACCCGGTCACCTTCGAGGAGAGCTGGTCGGCGGCGAACCTCGGCGCGATCACCGAGGGCGCCTACCGGCGGGCCTACGTCGGCAGCCTGGAGCTGTCGGGGGTCACCGCCGTCCTGGGCGCCGTCCTCGGCCTGGCGCTGGCCGTCGCGGTGCTGCGCGCCCGTCGGGGCCGGCTGCTGCGCCGGCTGGTGCTCACCGCCTCGGGGGTGCTGGCCAACTTCGGCGGCATCCCGCTGGCCTTCGCCTTCATCGCCACCGTCGGCAACGCCGGCGTGGTCACCGCGCTGCTGACCGACACGCTCGGCTGGTCGGGCTTCTCGCTGTACTCGATGGCCGGGCTGGCGCTGGTCTACCTGTACTTCCTGGTGCCGCTCATGGTCCTGACGATCACCCCGGCGCTGGAGGCGCTGCGCCCGCAGTGGCGGGAGGCGGCCGACAACCTCGGCGCGAGCGGCTGGCAGTACTGGCGCTACGTCGGCGGCCCGGTGCTGGCCCCGCCGGTCATCGGGGCGACGATGCTGCTGTTCGCCTCGGCGTTCGCCGCCTACGCCACCGCCCGCGCGCTCGTGGGCAGCAGCATCCCGCTGGTCACCCTGCAGATCGCCGACGCGCTGTCGAGCAACGTCGTCGTCGGCTCGGAGAACCTCGGCAAGGCCCTGGCCCTGGGCATGGTCGTGCTCATCGGCCTGGTCATGGCCTTCTACGCCTGGGTGCAGCGGCGCACCCAGCGGTGGCTGTCGTGACGTCGCTGACGACGGCCGGGGTCGCCGGGGCCGGCGGGGTCGCGCCCGACGCGCCGCTCCGGGCCGGCCGGCGCGGGACGGGGGCGTGGCGCTGGGCCGTGCTCGCGCTCGCCGCCCTCTACTTCCTGGTGCCGATCGCGGCGTCGGTCTGGTTCACGCTCCGCGACCGCGGCGCGGGCGGCCTGACGGCGGAGAACTACACGAGCATCCCGACGGCGGAGGGGTTCGGCGAGACCTTCGGGCGCTCGCTGGCCATCGCTGTCCTCACCGTGCTGCTGTCGCTGCTGCTGATGGTGCCGACGGTCGTCCTCGTCGAGCTGCGGCTGCCGAGGCTGCGGACGACGGTGGAGCTGCTCACCCTGCTGCCGCTGGTGCTGCCGCCGATCGCGCTGGTCGTCGGGGTGCGCAGCGTGCTGGCCTGGGCACCGGACCACTTCTTCGGCACCCCCCTGGCCGAGGCGTTCTTCGCCCTGCAGCGCCCCGAGCTGCCGTGGATCCTCGTCCTCGTCTACGTCGTCCTGGCGCTGCCGTTCGTCTACCGGGCGCTGGACGCCGGCCTGCGCGGCACCGACCTGCGCACCCTGACCGAGGCCGCGCGCAGCCTCGGCGCCTCCTGGCCCCGGGTCCTGGTCTCGGTGGTGCTGCCGGTGCTGCGGACCTCGGTGCTCAACGCGTCGTTCCTGACCCTGGCCCTGGTGCTGGGGGAGTTCACCATCGCCCAGATCCTCGGCTTCCGGACGTTCCCCACGTGGATCCTGGAGATCTCCGGGTCGCGGCCGCAGCTGTCGGTCGCCGTCTCGGTGCTGTCGCTGGCGATCACCTGGGTGCTGCTGCTGCTGATCTCCGCGCTGGACCGCCGGCGGACGGGGAAGGAGTCCGCATGACCACCACTCCGTTGCCGGCGGCCCGGGTCGCCGCGGCCCCGGCCGACCTGCGCGAGCGCCCGGGGGTGGCCGTGCGTCTGGCGGGCGTGACCCGCCGCTACGGCTCGGTCCTGGCCCTCGACGGGCTCGACCTCGACATCGCCGGGGGCGAGCTGCTGGCGCTGCTCGGGCCGTCCGGGTGCGGCAAGACGACGGCGCTGCGGGCCATCGCCGGGTTCGAGCGGCCCGACGCCGGGCGGGTGCTGCTCGGCGGGCGGGACGTCACCGACGTGCCGGCGAGCAAGCGGGACATGGGGATGGTGTTCCAGGCCTACAGCCTGTTCCCCAACCTGACCGTGGCCGACAACGTGGCGTTCGGGCTGCGCGTCCGCCGGCGGGGGAGGGCCGAGCAGCGCCGGCGCGCCGCGGAGCTGCTCGAGCTGGTCGGGCTGGCCGACCGCAGCGGCCACTACCCGCACCAGCTCTCCGGGGGGCAGCAGCAGCGGGTCGCGCTGGCCCGTGCGCTCGCCGTCGCCCCCCAGGTGCTGCTCCTCGACGAGCCGCTGTCGGCGCTGGACGCCCAGGTCCGCGTGCAGCTGCGCGAGGAGATCCGCCGGATCCAGCTGGAGCTGGGCATCACGACCGTCTTCGTCACCCACGACCAGGCCGAGGCGCTGTCGGTGGCCGACCGGGTCGGCGTGCTGCGCCGGGGCCGGCTGGAGCAGGTCGCCTCGCCCGACGAGCTCTACGAGCGCCCGGCGACCGCCTTCGTCGCCGAGTTCGTCGGCACCATGAACCGGCTGCCCGCGGAGCCGGCCGGGCGGGAGGTGACGCTGCTCGGCGTCCGTCGTCCGGTCGCCGGGTCGCTGCCCCCGGCCGGTCCGGTGGTCGCCCTCGTGCGGCCCGAGTCGCTCGCGGTCACCGCCGACCCCGACGGCGCCGGCCGGGTGGTCACCCGGACCTTCTCGGGTGCGGTCACCCGGCTGGCGGTCGCGCTGCCCGGCGACGTCGAGGTGGCCGTGGACGTCGCCAGCGCCGACAGCGCCGACCTGCTACCCGGCGCCGCGGTGACCGTCACCCCCGCGGAGCGGCCGGTCCTGGTCGTGCCCGCGGAGCCCGCGCGCGAGCCCCGCTGACCGACGTGACCGGGGTCACCCGGACCCGGCCGGGCCGCCCCGTTACCCAGCGGTAACCTCCACTATCGAGCAGGCGGGCGCCGACCCGCGACGCCGACCCCAGCGCGGAGGTACGTCTGACGATGGACATCGTCGTTCTGGTCAAGCAGGTCCCCGACTCCGGGAGCGAGCGCACCCTGGACGCGGCGGACAACACCGTCGCCCGGGGGAGCGCGGACAACGTCGTCAACGAGATCGACGAGTACGCCCTCGAGGAGGCCCTGCAGCTCAAGGAGGCCCACGGCGGTGAGGTCACGGTCCTGACCGTCGGGCCGGACTCGGCCGCCGACGCGATCCGCAAGGCGCTGTCGATGGGCGCGGACAAGGCCGTGCACGTCTCCGACGAGGCCATCCACGGCTCGTGCGCGGTGCAGACCTCGTCGGTGCTCGCCGCGGCGCTGTCCCAGCTCTCCTACGACATCGTGCTGTGCGGCGCGGAGTCGACCGACGGCCAGATGTCGGTGATGCCGGCGCTGCTGTCCGAGCGGCTGGGCATCCCGCAGCTGTCGGGCGCCCGCAAGCTCACCGTCGAGGGCGGGGTCGCGAAGGTCGAGCGGCAGACCGACGGCGGCTACTGGGCGCTGGAGGCGCCGCTGCCGGCCATCGTGTCCACCTGGGACACCATCAACGAGCCGCGCTACCCCTCCTTCAAGGGGATCATGGCCGCGAAGAAGAAGCCGGTGGAGAAGAAGACGCTGGCCGACCTGGGGGTCGACCCCGGCACGGTCGGCCTGGCCACCGCGACGAGCCAGGTGCTCGACTTCGCCGGCCGGCCGCCGAAGGGCGCCGGGGTGAAGGTCACCGACGAGGGCGACGGCGCGCAGCAGCTGGTCGACTTCCTCGCCGGCCAGAAGATCGTCTGACCCGGACCGATTCGAAGGAGAGAGGCAATCCCCATGGCTGAGGTCCTGGTCCTCGTCGAGCTCAACCCCACCGGCGACGGCGTCCGCAAGACCACGCTGGAGGCGCTGACCGCCGCCCGCGCACTGGGTGAGCCCTCCGCGGTCGTCGTCGGCGCGCCCGGCGCGGCGGCCGCCGCGAAGGCGCAGCTGGCCGAGTACGGCGCGGCGAAGGTCTACGTCGCCGAGTCGCCGGAGGTCGAGGAGTTCCTCGTCGCGCCCAAGGCCGAGGTGCTCGCGCAGCTGGTGACCTCGACGTCCCCGGCCGCGGTGGTCGTCCCCTCCTCGCAGGAGGGCAAGGAGGTCGCCGCCCGGGTCGCGGTCAAGACCGGCAGCGGCTTCCTCACCGACGTCACCGAGATCGCCGCCGACGGCACCGCGACCCAGGTCGCCTTCGCCGGCGCGACGATCGTGCACTCGCGCGTCACCACCGGGACGCCGATCTACACCGTGCGCGGCAACTCGGTCACCCCCGAGCCCGCCCCGGCCGCCGCGGCCGAGGAGCAGGTGCCCGTGCAGCTCTCCGACGCCGCGAAGGCCACCCGGGTCGTCGACCGCGTGGTCGAGCAGAAGTCCTCCCGGCCGGAGCTGACCGAGGCCTCGATCGTCGTCTCCGGCGGCCGCGGCGTGGCCTCGGCGGAGAACTTCTCCATCATCGAGGCGCTCGCCGACTCCCTCGGCGCGGCCGTCGGCGCCTCCCGCGCGGCGGTGGACTCCGGCTTCTACCCGCACACCTTCCAGGTCGGGCAGACCGGCAAGACCGTCTCGCCGCAGCTCTACATCGCCGTCGGCATCTCCGGCGCGATCCAGCACCGGGCCGGCATGCAGACCTCGAAGACGATCGTCGCGGTCAACAAGGACCCCGAGGCCCCGATCTTCGAGCTGGCCGACTTCGGCGTGGTCGGCGACCTCAACACCGTCGTCCCGCAGGCCACCGAGCTGATCACCGCGCGCCGCGGCTGAGCGGCCGCAGTCCGCGATCGGGCGTCGACCCCTCCCGGGGTCGGCGCCCGACGTGTGTGCGGGGGCCGGGAAGCCGTGGCCGCGGGTGACCGTTGGCGGGGAGGTGGACGTGGCGGAGAGCGGAGCCGGGCTGTTCGACCGTCGGCACCGGTTGCCGACGGCCGGGCTGCTCCTGCTGGTCACCCTCGTCGCGTTCGAGGCCATGGCCGTCGGGACGGCGATGCCGACGGTGGTCGCCGAGCTCGACGGGCTGGCCTGGTACGGCTGGCCGTTCACCGCCTACCTGGTGGCCTCGGTCGTCGGGATGGTGGTGGGCGGCGAGCTCGGCGACCGGCGCGGCCCCCGGACGGCGCTGGTCGCCGGCGTCGCCGTGTTCGGCGCCGGGCTGCTCGCCGCTGGCCTGGCCGGGACCATGGCGCTGCTGGTGGCCGCCCGCGCCGTGCAGGGTCTCGGCGGCGGGCTGATCGCGGTCTCGCTCTACGTCGTCGCGGGGCAGGCCTACGAGTCCGCACTGCGGCCCCGGCTGTTCGGCGCCATCTCGGCGGCCTGGGTGCTCCCGGCGCTGGTCGGTCCGCTGGTCGCCGGGCTGGTCACCACGCACGCCAGTTGGCGGTGGGTGTTCCTCGGCCTGCTGCCGCTGGTCGCGGTGAGCCTGCTGCTGGTGCTGCCGGCGCTGCGGGACCTCGCCTCGCCGGGGGACGTGGCCGCGCCGGGGGACGTGGCCGCGCCGGGGGACGTGGCCGCGCCGGGGGCCGTGGCCGCGCCGGGGGACGTCGCCGCGCCGGGGGCGTCGGGCACCCCCGGTGGGCGGGCCCGCACGGCCTGGGCGGCGCTGGCCGGGGTCGGGATCGGCGCGCTCCAGGTCGCCGGCCAGCGGCTGGACCTCGCCGCCGTGGCGCTGGCCGTCGTCGGGCTGGTCGCGCTCGCCCTCGGGCTGCGGCGGCTGCTGCCCGCCGGCGTCGTCCGCGCGCGGCCCGGGCTGCCGGCCGTCGTCGGCGCCCGCGGCCTGCTGGCCGGGGCGTTCTTCGGGATGGACGTGCTGCTGCCGCTCGCCCTCACCCAGCTGCACGGCTTCAGCCCCACCGCCGCCGGCCTGCCGCTGACCGCCGGTGCGGTCGGCTGGGCGACCGCGTCGCAGCTGCAGGGCCGCCACCCCGCGGTGTCCCGGGGCCGGCTGCTGCGCGCCGGCTTCGCGCTGCTGGCCGTGGGCGTCGGCGCCAGCGCGCTGGTCGCCGTCCCGGGGGTCGGCGGGTGGCCGGCCTACCTGACCTGGGCGGTCGCCGGGTTCGGCATGGGGCTGGGCATGCCCAGCGTCGGTGTGCTGCTGCTCGCGCAGTCGCCGGAGCACCGCCGGGGCGCGGACTCGGCGGCGTTCCAGATCGCCGACGTCACCGGGTCGGCCCTGTGCGTCGGGCTGGTCGGGGTGCTCGTCGCCGCGGCCACCGCGGCGCTGCTGCCGCTGCCGGGCGCGGTGGGCGTGGCCGCGGCGGCCCTCACCGGGCTGGCCGTCGTCGGCGCGGTCGTGGCCCCGCGGGCGGCCGCCCCGGCCGGGGAGGCCGCCGCCGCCCCCGCGACTACTCTTGCTGCGTCATGACCTACCTCGACCACGCGGCGACCACGCCGGTGCTGCCCGAGGTGCTCGCTGCGATGACCGAGCAGCTGGGCCGCGTGGGCAACGCCTCCTCGCTGCACGCCAGCGGCCGTGCCGCGCGGCGCGCCGCCGAGCAGTCCCGGGAGCGGCTGGCCGAGGCCCTGGGCGCCCGGCCGTCGGAGGTGCTCTTCACCGGCGGCGGCACCGAGAGCGACAACCTCGCCGTCAAGGGGCTGTTCTGGGCCCGCCGCGACGCCGACTCCCGCCGCCGCCGGATCGTGGTCAGCCCGGCCGAGCACCACGCCGTCCTCGACAGCGTCGAGTGGCTGGCCAAGCACGACGGCGCCGACGTCACCTGGCTGCCGGTCGAGCCCACCGGCCGGGTGTCCCCGGAGGCGCTGGCCGCGGCGCTCGGCGACGGCGAGGACGTCGCGGTGGCCAGCGTCATGTGGGCCAACAACGAGATCGGCACGGTGAGCGACCTGGCCGCGCTCGCCGAGGTCGCGCACGCGGTCGGCGTGCCGCTGCACACCGACGCCGTGCAGGCCGTCGGGCAGGTGCCGGTCGACTTCGGGGCCAGCGGCGTCGACGCGCTGACCATGACCGGGCACAAGCTGGGCGGTCCGATGGGCGCCGGCGTGCTGCTGCTGCGCCGCGACGCCGAGTGCACCCCGCTGATGCACGGGGGCGGGCAGGAGCGCGACGTGCGGTCGGGGACCCTCGACGTCGCCGCCATCGTCGGGCTGCAGGTGGCCACGACGACCGCCGTCGGAACGCGCGCGGAGCGGGCCGTGCGGCTGGCGGCGCTGCGCGACCGGCTGGTGGCCGGGGTGATGGCGCAGGTGCCCGACGTGCAGCTCAACGGCGCCCCGCTGGACGACGCCGTCGCGGGCGGGCCGGGCCGGCTGCCGGGCAACGCCCACCTGTCCTTCCCGGGCGCGGAGGGCGACGCGCTGCTCATGTTGCTCGACGCCCGCGGGGTGGAGTGCTCCACCGGGTCGGCCTGCAGCGCCGGCGTCGCGCGGCCCAGCCACGTGCTGCTGGCCGTGGGCGCCGACACCGACCGGGCCCGCAGCTCGCTGCGCTTCTCCTTCGGGCACACGTCGACCGACGCCGACGTCGACGCGGTGCTCGAGGTGATCGGGCCGGTGGTGGAGCGGGCGCGCCGGGCCGGCCTGGGGCGAGGGGACCGCTAGTGCGCCTGCTCGCCGCTATGAGCGGCGGCGTGGACTCGGCGGTCGCGGCGGCCCTGGCCGTGGACGCCGGGCACGACGTCACCGGGGTGCACCTGGCGCTCTCGCCGGACCGGCAGATGCTGCGCAGCGGAGCCCGTGGCTGCTGCAGCGTCGAGGACGCGCACGACGCCCGGCGGGTCGCCGACGAGCTCGGCATCCCGTTCTACGTCTGGGACCTCGCCGAGCGGTTCGCCGAGGACGTCGTCGAGGACTTCGTCGCCGAGTACGCCGCCGGTCGCACGCCCAACCCGTGCCTGCGCTGCAACGAGAAGATCAAGTTCGCCGCGGTGCTCGACCGGGCGCGGGCGCTGGGCTTCGACGCCGTCGTCACCGGGCACCACGCGCGGCTGGCCGGCGGTGAGCTGCGGCGGTCGGTCGACGCCGGCAAGGACCAGTCCTACGTGCTCGCCGTCCTCACGGCCGAGCAGCTGGCCGGCGCGGTCTTCCCGCTCGGGTCGATGACCAAGCAGCGGGTCCGGGAGATCGCCGCCGAACGCGGTTTCGCCGTCGCGACCAAGGCCGACTCGCACGACATCTGCTTCATCCCGGACGGCGACACGCGCGGCTTCCTCGCCCGGCGGCTGGGGGAGCAGGCCGGCCCGGTCGTCGACGCGGCCACCGGCGCCACGGTGGGGCAGCACGCCGGCACGCACGGCTTCACCGTCGGGCAGCGGCGGGGGCTCGGCGTGGCCGTGGGGGACTCCCGGCCGCGGTACGTGCTCGGCATCGAGCCGGTGACCCGCACGGTCACCATCGGCACCGCCGACCTCACCGGGGTCACCGAGGTGCGCACGGCGGCCCCGACCTGGACCGGCCGGGCGCCGGACCTGCCGTTCCGCGCCGAGGTGCAGCTGCGCGCCCACGGCACGCCGGTGCCGTGCGAGGCGAGCGCGGGGGAGGACGGCGGCCTGCGGCTGCGGCTGGACGCCGAGCAGCGCGGCGTGGCGCCGGGGCAGTCCGCGGTGCTGTACCTGCCCGACGCCGACCGGGGCGACCTGGTGCTGGGCCAGGGCACGGTGGTCGCCACCGCGCGCGCCGTCCCCGCCTGACGGAGGCCCCCGGCCCCGCCGCTCGGTGCAGGACCCCGTCCTGCCCACCCCTCACGCGCTCGGGGCGGTGCCCGGGACGGGGCCGGGACCCTGCCGGGCGCCGGGCCCCTGCCGGCGCCGCGCGACTAGCGTCGACGTCGTGGCCTCGCCGATCGACCCCGTCTCGCCCAGCGACCCCACCGCCGACGACACAGCGACCCCGACCACGTGGGGCCCCGCCACCGGCGTCGGCTCCCTGCCCTTCCCCGACCCCGCCGAGGCGCTGCGGGTCGTCACCGGGGAGCTCCCGGAGTTCCCGCACCTGCCGGAGCTGCCCGGCCGCGGCGCCGGTGCCGACCTGGTGGGGCGCAGCGCCGCGCTGCTGGTCGACCTCGCCGTCGAGCTGACCCCGGCGGGATGGCGGCTGGTGCCGCGTCCGGGGATCGACCTGCGCAGGGCGCAGGAGTTCCTCGCCCGCGACCTCGACGCCCTGCACGACGTCGCCGAGGGCCACGACGGCCCGTTCAAGGTGCAGGCCGCCGGGCCGTGGACGCTCGCCGCCGCGCTGGAGCGGACCCGGGGTGACCGCGCCGTCGTCGACCCGGGCGCCCGCCGCGACCTCGCGCAGTCGCTCGCCGAGGGCCTGGCCGCCCACGTGGCCGCCGTCGCCGCCCGGGTGCCGCGGGCCCGCGTCGTGGTGCAGCTGGACGAGCCCTCGGTGCCCGCCGTGCTGCAGGGCGCGCTGCCCACCGTCAGCGGCTTCGGCAGGCTGCCCGCCGTCGCGCCCCCGGTGGTCGAGCAGGAGCTGGCCGCCGTCGTCGCGGCGCTGCCGGTGCCCGTCGTCGTGCACTGCTGCGCGAACCGCGCGCCGCTGCAGCTGTTCCGCGACGCCGGTGCCGCGGGGGTGTCCTTCGACCTGGGCCTGGTGCAGGACCTCGACGCCGTCGGCACCGCCGTCGACGCGGGCACCCACCTGCTGCCCGGCGTCGTCCCGGGCACCGACACGACCCTGCCGGCGCCGAAGGCGACCGCCTCCCGGGTGCAGGCCTGGTGGCGTGAGCTCGGCTTCCCGGCCGAGCAGTTGCACACCGTGGTCACGCTCACGCCCGCGTGCGGGCTGGCCGGCGCGACGCCCTCCTACGCCCGGACGGCGATGACCCACGTGCGCGAGGCGGCCCGCTACCTGCTGCCGGAGTGACGCACACGCCCGGGGGAACGACGGGACGGCTGTCGGAGCTGCCGGATACCGTCTCGCCGTGACCACGGAAGCCGAGCTGGACGAGTCGGTCGACGCCCCGGAGGTGGCCGTCGCCGCCGAGCGGGAGGACCTCACCGAGGTCCCCGACGAGGCGCGCACCCGCCACCGCGACCTCTCCGAGGAGCTCGACCGGTACGCGTTCGCCTACTACGTGCAGGACGCGCCGCTGGTCAGCGACGGCCAGTACGACGAGCGGATGGCCGAGCTCAAGGCCATCGAGGCCGAGCACCCGGCCCTGGTCACCCCCGACTCGCCGAGCCAGAAGGTCAACGGCGGGTTCACCGCGACCTTCGCCCCGGTCCAGCACCTGGAGCGGATGCAGAGCCTGGACAACGCGTTCAGCAGCGACGAGCTGTCGGCGTGGGCCGCCCGCGTCGATCGCGAGGTGGGCACGGCGGCCCGCTACCTGTGCGAGCTGAAGGTGGACGGCCTGGCGGTGGCGCTGCTCTACGAGCGGGGCCGGCTGGTGCGCGCCGCCACCCGGGGCGACGGCGTCACCGGCGAGGACGTCACCGCCAACGTCCGCACGATGCAGGACGTCCCGCAGCAGCTGGCGGGGGAGGACGTGCCCGAGCTGCTCGAGGTCCGGGGCGAGATCTACTTCCCGGTCGCTGCCTTCGCCGACCTCAACGCCGCGATCGTGGAGCAGGGCAAGGCGCCGTTCGCCAACCCGCGCAACGCCGCCGCGGGTTCCCTGCGGCAGAAGGACGCCCGCATCACCGCGAGCCGCCCGCTGCGGATGGTCGTGCACGGGCTGGGCGCCCGCCACGGCCTGGCCCCCGAGTACCAGTCGGCCGCCTACGAGCGGCTGCGGGAGCTCGGGCTGCCGGTGAGCTCCCGGTACGAGGTGGTCGACGACCTCGAGGGCGTGTGGGCCTACATCGAGCGCTACCGGGAGCAGCGGCACTCGGTGGAGCACGAGATCGACGGCGTCGTCGTCAAGGTCGACCAGATCGCCCTGCAGCGCCGGCTCGGGTCGACGTCCCGCGCGCCGCGGTGGGCGATCGCCTTCAAGTACCCGCCGGAGGAGGCGACCACCAAGCTGCTCGACATCCGGGTCAACGTCGGGCGGACCGGGCGGGTGACGCCGTTCGCGTTCATGGAGCCGGTCAAGGTCGCCGGGTCGACGGTGCAGCTGGCCACGCTGCACAACGCGAGCGAGGTCAAGCGCAAGGGCGTGCTGATCGGCGACACCGTCGTCATCCGCAAGGCCGGCGACGTGATCCCCGAGGTCCTCGGGCCGGTGGTGGCTGCGCGCACCGGCGAGGAGCGCGAGTTCGTCATGCCGACGCACTGCCCGGAGTGCGGCACCGAGCTGCGGCCCGAGAAGGAGGGCGACGCCGACATCCGCTGCCCCAACGCCCGCTCCTGCCCGGCGCAGCTGCGGGAGCGGGTGTTCCACGTCGCCGGGCGGGGTGCGTTCGACATCGAGGTGCTCGGCTACGAGGCGGCGATCGCGCTGCTGGACAGCCACCTGCTGCAGGACGAGGGCGACGTCTTCACCCTCGACGAGGAGAAGCTGGAGAGGACGGCGTTCTTCACGAAGAAGGACGGCACGCTCTCGGCCAACGGGCGCAAGCTGCTGGCCAACCTGCAGACCCGCAAGGACGTCCCGCTGTGGCGGGTGCTGGTGGCGCTGTCGATCCGGCACGTCGGGCCGACCGCCGCTCAGGCGCTGGCCCGAGACTTCCGCTCGCTGGACCGGATCGCCGAGGCCTCCGAGGAAAAGCTCGCCGCCGCCGACGGGGTCGGCCCGACGATCGCGCAGTCGGTGCGCGACTGGTTCGCCGTCGACTGGCACCGCGAGGTGGTCGAGAAGTGGCGCGCGGCCGGTGTCCGGATGGCCGACGAGGGCGAGGCGGCCGGGCCCGGGCCGCTGACCGGGATCACCGTCGTCGTCACCGGGTCCCTGCGCGACTACAGCCGCGACCAGGCGATCGCGGCGATCCAGGAGCGCGGTGGCAAGGTCACCGGCTCGGTGAGCAAGAAGACCGGCTTCGTCGTCGTGGGCGCCGACGCGGGGAGCAAGTACGACAAGGCGGTGCAGGTGAAGGCGCCGATCCTGGACGACGACGGCTTCCAGGTGCTGCTCGACGAGGGGCCCGACGCCGCTCGTGCGGTGGCCACGATCGGCGACGGCAGCGAGCCCGCGGGGGCCTGACCGCCGGCCGAGCGGCGGTGTCCTCACCGATGACCCTCCTGCTGGGGCCCGCCGCGAGCCTGCGAGTGGCGGGGGGCAGGAGGGTCCTTCTTCAGGCCGGCGGCAGGTGCGCCACGCTGGCCGCGATCCCGGTGAGGTGCACCAGGCGGAGCAACTCCGACCGTCGGTAGGCGGGTCCGCCCGACCGTCCGAGCACCACCGCCGTCGCCGGGCCGCCGAACGGGACGGCCATCATCTCGATGGCCATCTCCTGCCACCGCTCGGGCAGCCAGTCGTCCTCGCTGGGCAGCAGCCGCGGGGCGGGCAGCGGCAGCCACGGCAAGGCCATCCCGTCGAAGGTCGGCGCGGCGTCGGAGGCGGCCAGCACCTCGCAGGCCGTCCCCGCGG
The DNA here is from genome assembly GCF_054050115.1 of Geodermatophilus sp. SYSU D00708. NCBI lineage: Bacteria > Bacillati > Actinomycetota > Actinomycetes > Geodermatophilales > Geodermatophilaceae > Geodermatophilus > Geodermatophilus sp. SYSU D00708. The sequence continues at coordinate 118,985 of NZ_JBJGYS010000011.1, forward strand.
CGTCGGCGTACAGCACCGCGGCCCAGCCGCTGTGGAAGACGCGGGGCAGTTCGGCGGCGAGCAGCTTGACCGCCAGGGTGGGTGGGGGATCGGTCGCGGCCCGGGCCAGCGACTCGAGCAGCTCCAGCTCGCGGTGGGTGTCCAGCGGCCCGGCGAACGGCCGCAGCGACTCCACCTGCACGCCGTCCACGGCCTGGGCGGCGGTGATCAGGCTGTCGGGGAGCCGGTCGGGCGGCAGGTCGACCACGATGTCGTCGACGGCCACGCCGCCGCCGCGCTCGAGCACGTCGACGGAGACGATGTCGATCCCGGCGGTGCCGAGCGCGGTGGCGACGGCGCCGAGGATGCCGGGACGGTCGGGGACGACCAGCCGCAGGAGATAGGACACGGTTCCTCCGTGGCGGGGGTGCGGGCCGATCTCCGTCGATCGCGGGCCCGGTCAGCTTCCCGCATCGACCGGCCGGTGGTCGAGAGGCCCCTCCGGCACGGAAGGACCCGACCGGCCCTCAGCGGCCCCACGTACAGTGGCGGGGTTGGATCCCGGTCCCCAAGCGGCCCGACGAGACGCCGCCGAAGTGGAGTTCCGCCAGAGCATGAGCACCCCCTCCCCGAAGGAACCCGCGGCTCCGCGGGACACCGCCGGCCTCGGGCGCGATGACGTCGCCCACCTGGCGCGGCTGTCCCGTCTGGCGCTGAGCGACGAGGAGCTCGACCACTTCGCCGGTCAGCTGAGCGCGGTGCTCGACGCGGTGGCCCAGGTCGGCAAGGCCGACGTCGAGGACGTCCCGCCGATGACCCACGCGGTGCCGCTGACCAACGTCACCCGGCCCGACGTCGTGACGCCGTGCCTGCCGCGGGACGTCGTCCTCGCCGAGGCGCCGGCCGCGGAGGACGACCGCTTCCGCGTGCCGCAGATCCTCGGGGAGGAGGGGTGACGATGGAGCTCACCACGGTCGACGCCGCCGAGCTCGGCCGCCGGCTGGCCGCCGGTGAGGTCAGCTCCGTCGAGCTGACCCGCGCCTACCTCGACCGGATCGCCGCCGAGGACGACGTCATCGGCGCCTACCTGCACGTCGACGCCGAGGCCGCGCTGGCCCGCGCCGGCGAGATCGACGCCGCCCGCGCCGCGGGGGAGGAGCTCGGCCCCCTGGCCGGCCTGCCCGTCGCGCTCAAGGACGTCTTCGTCACCGAGGGCGTGCCCACCACCAGCGGCTCGAAGATCCTCGAGGGCTGGCGGCCGCCGTACGACGCCACCGTGGCCGCGCGGCTCAAGGACGCCGGCACGGTGCTGCTGGGCAAGACCAACATGGACGAGTTCGCCATGGGCTCGTCCACCGAGAACTCCGCCTACCGGCCCACCCGCAACCCGTGGGACACCGACCGCATCCCCGGCGGCTCCTCCGGCGGCTCGTCGGCGGCGGTCGCCGGCGGCCTGGCCCCGTGGGCGCTCGGCACCGACACCGGTGGCTCGATCCGCCAGCCGGCCGCGGTCACCGGGCTGGTCGGGCACAAGCCGACCTACGGCTCGGTCTCGCGCTACGGGCTGATCGCCTTCTCCTCCAGCCTCGACCAGGCCGGGCCGATGGCGCGCACCGTCGTCGACGCCGCCGTCCTGCACGAGGCGATCGGCGGGCACGACGCGCGGGACTCCACGAGCATCGACGCCCCGGTGCCGGTGCTGGTGAAGGCCGCCCAGGAGGGTGCCCGCGGCGAGCTCGCCGGCCTGCGCGTCGGCGTCGTCCGGGAGCTCGGTGGCGAGGGGCACACCGACGGCTACGAGGCCGGGGTGCTCGACCGCGTCCGGGAGACCGTCACCCTGCTGGAGGGCATGGGTGCCGAGGTCCGCGAGGTCTCCTGCCCGTCGTTCGACCTTGCCCTGCCGGCGTACTACCTGATCGCGCCGAGCGAGGCGTCGTCCAACCTGGCCCGCTTCGACGGCATGCGCTTCGGGCTGCGGGTCGCCGACGACGGCCGGCACTCCCTCGAGGAGGTCATGTCGCTGACGCGCGACGAGGGCTTCGGCCCGGAGGTCAAGCGCCGGATCATCCTCGGCACCTACGCGCTGTCGGCCGGCTACTACGACGCCTACTACGGGCAGGCGCAGAAGGTCCGGACGCTGATCACCCGCGACTTCACCGCCGCCTTCGGCGACGTCGACGTCCTGGTCAGCCCCACCAGCCCGACGGTGGCGTGGCCGATCGGCGCCCGCGTCGACGACCCGCTGGCCATGTACGCCGCCGACCTGTGCACCCTGCCGGCCAGCCTGGCCGGGCTCCCGGCGATCTCGGTGCCGTGCGGACTGTCCGACGGCCTGCCGGTCGGCTTCCAGGTGATGGCCCCGGCGCTGGCCGACGACCGCTGCTACCGGGTCGCCGCCGCGGTCGAGGCCGCGCTGGACGCCGCCCGCGGGCACCGGCTCCTCGACGAGCTGGGACGGTGGACGGCGCAGGAGGCACGCAGGTGAGCGAGCGTGCGAGCTCACGAATGAGCGCAGCAACCACGTTCGCGCGGCCGACGAGCGCCAGCGAGGAGGACGCGTGAACGGGCCGCTCAAGGCCGCCTGGGCCCTCACCGCGTTCGTCGTCGTCGTGGGCCTGGTCGGCTGGATCGCGACCGGCGAGGCGTTCTTCGCCGTCTTCATCGTCCTGGGCCTGCTGACCGCCCTCGGTGCGTGGCTGAGCGGCCGCAGCACCGGCCCGAAGGAGGGCAACCGGAAGTGACCACCACCCAGACCGGGGAGCGCCTGGTCGACTACGACGAGGTCCTCACCCGCTACGAGCCGGTCATCGGCCTGGAGACCCACGTCGAGCTGGGCACCGCGTCGAAGATGTTCTGCGGCTGCGCGACCACCTTCGGCGCCGACCCGAACACGCAGACCTGTCCGGTGTGCCTGGGCCTGCCCGGCTCGCTGCCGGTGGCCAACGCGGCGGCGATCGAGGCGACCATCCGCATCGGGCTGGCCCTGGGCTGCCGGATCGCCGGCTGGTGCCGCTTCGCCCGGAAGAACTACTTCTACCCGGACATCCCGAAGGGCTTCCAGACCAGCCAGTACGACGAGCCGCTGTGCACCGCCGGGCACCTCGACGTCGAGGTGGACGGCGAGACCTACCGCGTGGAGATCGAGCGGGTGCACCTCGAGGAGGACACCGGCAAGAACCTGCACGTGGGTGGGGCCACGGGGCGGATCCACGGGGCCGACTACTCGCTGGTCGACTTCAACCGGGCCGGCATCCCGCTGGTCGAGATCGTCACGCGGCCCATCCCGGGCGCCGGCGCCAAGGCCCCCGAGGTCGCCCGCGCCTACGTCACCGAGCTGCGCGACATCATCCAGACCCTCGGCGCCTCCGACGTCCGCATGGAGCAGGGCAGCCTGCGCTGCGACGTGAACACCTCGCTGGCCCCGATCGGCAGCCTCGAGTGGGGGACCCGCACCGAGACCAAGAACGTCAACTCGCTGCGGTCGGTGGAGCGCGCGGTCCGCTACGAGATGCGCCGCCAGGCCGCCGTCCTGGACGGCGGCGGGCGGGTGCTGCAGGAGACCCGGCACTTCCACGAGGACACCGGCAGCACCTCGCCCGGGCGGAGCAAGGAGGAGGCCACCGACTACCGGTACTTCCCCGAGCCGGACCTGGTGCCGGTCGCCCCGGACGCCGAGTGGGTGGAGAAGCTCGCCGCCGGGTTGCCCGAGCTGCCCGCCGCGCGGCGCAAGCGGCTGCAGGAGGAGTGGGGTCTGTCGGCCACCGAGATGGCCTGGATCGCCAACGCCGGTGCGGTCGACCTGGTCGACGCCACCGTCGCCGCCGGTGCGACCCCGGCCGACGCCCGCAAGTGGTGGCTGGGCGAGCTGGCCCGGCGGGCCAACGACGCCGGCATCGAGCTCGCCGAGCTGGCCGTCACCCCGCGGCAGGTCGCCGAGCTCACCGCGCTGGTCGCGGCGGGCACGGTCAACGACCAGCTGGCCCGTCAGGCGCTGGACGGCGTGCTGGCCGGGGAGGGCGACCCGGGGCAGGTCGTCGAGGCCCGCGGCCTGGCGGTGATGGGGGAGTCCGACGAGCTCGTGGCCGCCGTCGACGCGGCGATCGCCGGGGCGCCGGACGTCGTCGCCAAGGTGCAGGGCGGCAAGGTGCAGGCGCTCGGGGCGCTGGTGGGCGCGGTCATGAAGGCCACCCGCGGCAAGGCCGACGCCGCGACGGTGAAGCGCATGCTCGAGGAGCGCCTGCTGTGACACTGCGGTCCTCCGGACCGCAGTGTCACAGCCTCACAAAGGGGAGTCGGAAGAGCCGCCGGGCGGGAGGATCCGCAGCACCTTGTCGTCGTCCTCGGCGGGCGTGCCGATCCCGTCGCGGTTGGACGTGGTGATCCACAGCGCGCCCTCGGCGTCGAGGACGACGGTCCGCAGCCGCCCGTACCGGTCGGTGAGGAACGCGGTCGGCTCCTCGACGGCGGTGCCGCTGGGGTCCAGTTCGACGGCGTGCACGCGCTTGCCGTCGAGCGCCCCGAGGAAGATCGTGCGGCCGGAGACCGCGCAGCCGCCCAGGCCGCCCTCGGCGGCCGGGATCTCGACGACGGGGCGGGCGCTGCCGGGCCGGTCCTCGGGCCAGCCGTAGTCGGCGTCCTCGGTGAGCGCGTTCAGCTCGTCGGGTCCCTCGGCCGCGTCGTCGGTGGCGAAGAGGGTCTCGTCCCCGCCGAGGCACAGCGCCGTCACGTCCCGGTGGCCCTGGCTGAAGACCGGGCCGTCGGCGGCGATCGGCTGGCCGAACACGTCGACGTGCAGCACCTTGCCCGCCAGCGAGGCGGGGTCCTGGGCCAGGCCCGCGTTGCCGGTGTCGCCGGTGCCCACGTAGAGCGTGCCGTCGAGGCCGAACAGCAGCCCACCGCCGTTGTGCGTCTCGCCGCGCGGGATGCCGGTGAGCACCGGGTTGGGCGTGCCGCCGATCGGGAAGCGGACCACGCGGTTGTCGGTCGCGGTGGAGACGTAGGCGTAGAGCAGGCCGTCCTCGGCGAAGGTCGGGGAGAGGGCCAGGCCGAGCAGTCCGCCGTCGCCGGCGGTGTCGATGCCGCCGACGGTCATGAGCTCCTCGGCGGGGGAGCGGTCCGGGAAGACGCGCAGCAGCCGCCCGGTCTCGCGCTCCCCGACGACGGCGCTGCCGTCGGGCAGCACGACCAGGCCGGTGGGGACGGTCAACCCCGAGGCCACGACGTTGGGGTCGCCGCCCTCCTCGCCGGAGTTCGGCTCGGCGGGGTCGCCGGGCGAGGGCGGCTGGGTCGACTCGGTCGGCGGCCCGACCTGCGGCGGGGGACCCTCCGGCAGCGGCCGGAACGGGCCCGACGGCTCGTAGCCGCCGCTGCCGCACCCGGCCAGGACGACGCTCAGCAGGGCCGCGCCGACGAGACCGGCCACCCGTCTGCTGCGCTGACCCACACCAGAACAGTACGTGCGGCGGCTGGGCCCGTCCCGGGCCCGCCGCCCCTGGTGGTCGTCCTCCGTGCAGGGTCCCGCCGCGAGCCTGCGAGCTCTGGGGGCAAGGGGGCCCTCCTAGGGTCGGGGGCCGTGACCTCCCAGACCGCCGCTCCCCACATCGTCGGCCCGGAGGAGACGCTGCACGTGCTCGTCCCCTCCTCGGCCCTTGCCGCCGCCGTGGAGGAGGTGTCGCCGCGGGTCCGCGCCCACCGGGTGACCCCGGCGGACGGCCCGCCGACCGGGGAGGCGGCGCAGGCGCAGGTGTGGGTCCCCGGCGGCGGGACCGGCGTCCCCGACGGCTTCCTGGCCGCGCTGCCGCGCCTGCGGCTGGTGCAGCTGCTCAGCGCCGGCGCGGAGCGCTTCGCCGGCCGGCTGCCCGAGGGCGTCGTCCTCTGCAACGCCCGCGGCGCGCACACGCCGTCCACGGCGGAGTGGGTGGTCACCGCGATCCTGGCCGCCCAGCGCGGCATCCCGGAGTTCGTCCGCGCGCAGGACGCCGGCCGCTGGGCCCCGCGGGCACACGGCACCGTCGTCGGCGCGCGGGTGCTGGTGGTCGGCGCCGGGGACATCGGCCGCACCGTCGGCCGGGTGCTGGCCGGGTTCGACGCCGAGCCGACCTACGTGGCCCGCACCGCCCGGGAGGGCGTGCACGGCACCGACGAGCTGCCGCGGCTGCTGCCCGAGGCCGACGTCGTGGTGGTGCTCGTACCGGTGACCGAGGAGACCACCGGCCTGGTCGACGCCGCGTTCCTCGCCGCCATGCGGGACGGCGCGCTGCTGGTCAACGCCGCCCGCGGGGTGGTCGTGGACACCGCTGCGCTGCTGGCGGAGCTGCGGTCGGGGCGGCTGCGGGCGGCCCTCGACGTCACCGACCCCGAGCCCCTGCCGGACGGCCACCCGCTGTGGTCGGCTCCGGGCCTGCTGCTCACCCCGCACGTCGCGGGCAACGTGCCGGGGACCAACGAGCGCGCCGCGGCCGCGGTCACCGACCAGCTCGCGCGGGTGCTGGCCGGCGAGCCGCTGGCGAACGTCGTCGCGGCGTACTAGCGGATCAGTCGGTCCCGGACTCCATCGCGGCGCGGTCGAGCAGCTCGTCCTCGGCGGAGACCGCGCCGCGGGAGGCGATCGCCTCGGCGCCGCCCTCGCGCAGCGGGCCGACCAGCGCCGCGTGCGAGCTGTCCACCATGCCGATCGCCGCGTACTGCTCGAGCTTGGCGCGGGAGTCGGCGATGTCCAGGTTGCGCATGGTCAGCTGGCCGATCCGGTCCACCGGCCCGAAGGCGGAGTCCTCGGTCCGCTCCATGGACAGCTTGTCCGGGTGGTAGCTGAACGCCGGGCCTGCGGTGTCGAGGACCGAGTAGTCCTCGCCGCGCCGCAGCCGCAGGGTGACCTCGCCGGTGACCGCCGTCCCGACCCAGCGCTGCAGCGACTCCCGCAGCATCAGCGCCTGGGGGTCCAGCCAGCGGCCCTCGTAGAGCAGCCGGCCCAGTCGCCGTCCCTCGCTGTGGTACGTGGCGAGGGTGTCCTCGTTGTGGATGGCGTTGACCAGCCGTTCGTAGGCCGTGTGCAGCAGCGCCATGCCCGGCGCCTCGTAGATGCCCCGGCTCTTGGCCTCGATGATGCGGTTCTCGATCTGGTCGGACATGCCCAGGCCGTGCCGGCCGCCGATGGCGTTGGCCTCGAGCACCAGGTCGACCGGGGAGGCGAACTCCTTGCCGTTGATCGTCACCGGCCGGCCCTGCGCGAAGCCGATCGTGACGTCCTCCGGGGCGATGTCGACGTCGGGGTCCCAGAACCGCACGCCCATGATTGGCTCGACGGTCTCGATGCCGGTGTCGAGGTGCTCGAGGGTCTTGGCCTCGTGGGTGGCGCCCCAGATGTTGGCGTCGGTGGAGTAGGCCTTCTCCGCGCTGTCCCGGTAGGGCAGGCCGTGGGCGACCAGCCACTCCGACATCTCCTTGCGGCCGCCGAGTTCGCCCACGAAGTCGGCGTCCAGCCAGGGCTTGTAGATCCGCAGGGACGGGTTGGCCAGCAGGCCGTAGCGGTAGAACCGCTCGATGTCGTTGCCCTTGAAGGTGGAGCCGTCACCCCAGATCTGGACGTCGTCCTCGAGCATGGCCCGGACCAGCAGGGTGCCGGTGACCGCCCGGCCGAGCGGGGTGGTGTTGAAGTACGCGCGGCCGCCGGAGCGGATGTGGAACGCCCCGCAGGTCAGCGCGGCCAGGCCCTCCTCGACCAGCGCCGCCCGGCAGTCGACCAGCCGGGCGACCTCCGCGCCGTAGGCGGTGGCGCGGCCGGGCACCGAGCCGATGTCGGGCTCGTCGTACTGGCCGATGTCCGCGGTGTAGGTGCACGGCACCGCCCCCTTGTCGCGCATCCACGCGACCGCTACGGAGGTGTCGAGGCCGCCGGAGAAGGCGATCCCGACGCGCTCGCCGACGGGCAGGGACGTGAGCACCTTGGACACGGGTAAGAGTATGCACGGCCGTGAATGGTCATGCAAAAAGCCCCCGGCTCAGGCGGGATCCGGGATCCGTCCGCCGGACAGCGCGGCCAGCCGGGGCAGGTCGGCGGCCCGCAGGACCGGCAGGCGCACCTGCGTGCCGCGGGTGGTCACGAGCCACAGCTCGCCGCGGTCGGCGACCCGGATGCCCGCCAGCTCCGCCCAGGGCACCCGGCGCCGGCCGGCGAGGGAGCGCACCGTGATGCCGTCGTCCCCGACGTCGACGCCGACGCGGAGCACCCACAGCGCCACGAGGAGGGGCACCAGCAGGAACACCGGCGTCCAGGGCGCGGCGAAGGCGAGCGGGACGGCGCAGATGAAGAGGAAGGCGACCGGGAGCATCGCCGTCCGGCTCATCCGCAACCGGGCGGGAGCGACCACGGCTGCTCATCCTCCCAGACGGTCGGCGCCGGCCAGCCGGGTCAGCTTCTCCGCAGCATCACTACCCTCGGCGGCGGTGTAGACGACCATCTGCAGGCCCGGCGCGTCCGCGGGGGTCAGCTGGTGGTGCTCGAGCAGCAGCGTGCCGACGACCGGGTGCTCGAAGCGCCGCTCCGAGGAGCTGAAGCGGTCGACGTCGTGACTGGCCCAGCCGGCCCGGAAGTGCGGGCTGGCCGCCTCCAGCCGGGCGACGAGGTCCACGACCTCCCGGTCGGCCAGCCGCGGCCCGACCTCGGCGCGGAACTGGGTGAGGAACCGGCGGCTGTCGGTGGTCCAGTCGCCGAGCAGCTCGCGCACGGCCGGGTCGGTGAAGACCAGCCAGAGCAGGTTGCGGTCGGCCGGCGGGACGGCGGCGACGCCGGGGTAGAGCCGCTGGTAGGCGAGGTTCCAGCCGACGATCGACCAGCTCGGCGTGATGACGTAGGCGGGGGAGGGGCCGAGGGCGTCCAGCAGCCGCTGCACGTGGGCGGGCATGCCCTCCGGGTCGGTCGCCGGGGGGGTGCCGCCGTGCCCGGCCAGGCGCCGGACGTACTCGTGTTCGGCCGGCGACATCCGCAGCGTGCGGGCGAGCGCGTCGACGACCTGCCGGGAGGGGCGGATGTCGCGGCCCTGCTCCAGCCACGTGTACCAGGTGTGGCTCACCCCCGACAGTAGCGCGACCTCCTCGCGCCGCAGCCCCGGGGTGCGACGGGCCCCGCCGGTGGGCAGGCCGGCGTCGCGGGGGTCGACCTGGCGACGGCGGGAGCGGAGGAACTCGGCCAGCTCACGGCGGGCGGACGGCGGCACGGTGCCTCCCGGGGCGGCTCGGTGGTGGTGTCGGTACCAGTATCGGCGCTCTCTCGGCGCGGGTCCGTGACCGGCCTACGCTCTGCGGACGTGAGCATCGGCGAGGACCTCATCCCCGGACACGAGTCCCACAGCGGGACGCACAGCCCCTTGAAGCCGCGCAGCTACGAGGTGACCGACGGCATCGCCAAGGCCCCGGCGCGGGCGATGCTCCGCGCCGTCGGCATGGGCGACGACGACTGGGACAAGCCGCAGATCGGCGTCGCGTCGTCCTGGAACGAGATCACCCCCTGCAACCTCTCTCTGGACCGGCTGGCCAAGCGGGCCAAGGAGGGCGTGCACGCCGCCGGCGGCTACCCGCTGGAGTTCGGCACGATCTCGGTCTCCGACGGCATCTCGATGGGCCACGAGGGCATGCGCGCCTCGCTGGTCTCCCGCGAGGTCATCGCCGACTCGGTGGAGACCGTCATGTTCGCCGAGCGGCTCGACGGCTCGGTGCTGCTGGCCGGCTGCGACAAGTCCCTGCCCGGCATGCTCATGGCCGCCGCGCGCCTGGACCTGGCCAGCGTCTTCGTCTACTCCGGCTCGATCCTGCCGGGCCGGCTCGGCGACCGGGACAACCTGACGATCATCGACGTCTTCGAGGGCGTCGGCGCCTGCGCCCGCGGCCTGATCACCCGCGAGGAGCTCGACGCCATCGAGAAGGCGGCCTGCCCCGGCGAGGGCTCCTGCGGCGGCATGTACACCGCCAACACGATGGCCAGCGTCGCCGAGGCCCTGGGGATGGCCCTCCCCGGCAGCGCCGCGCCGCCCGCCCCCGACAGCCGCCGCGACGCCGTCGCGGTCGCCTCCGGCGAGGCCGTGGTCAACCTGCTGCGCCGGGGCATCACCGCCCGCCAGATCATGACCAGGAAGGCCTTCGAGAACGCGATCACCGTGGTCATGGCGCTCGGCGGCTCGACCAACGCCGTCCTGCACCTGCTGGCCATCGCGCACGAGGCGCAGGTCGACCTCACCCTCGACGACTTCAACCGGATCGGCGACCGCACCCCGCACCTGGCCGACGTGAAGCCCTTCGGCCGGTTCGTCATGACCGACATCGACCGCGTCGGCGGCGTCCCGGTCGTGCTGCGCGCGCTGCTCGACGCCGGTCTGCTGCACGGCGACGTGCTCACCGTCACGGGCAAGACCATGGCCGAGAACCTCGCGGAGATCGCCCCGCCGGACCTCGACGGCACGATCGTCCACGCGATGGACAACCCGATCCACAAGACCGGCGGGCTGACGATCCTGCGCGGCTCGCTCTCCCCGGACGGCGCGGTCGTGAAGTCCGCGGGCTTCGACGCCGACGTCTTCGAGGGCACCGCCCGCGTCTTCGACGGCGAGCAGGGCGCCATGGACGCCGTCACCGACGGCACGCTGAAGGCCGGCGACGTCGTCGTCATCCGGTACGAGGGCCCTCGGGGCGGCCCGGGCATGCGCGAGATGCTCGCCGTCACCGGCGCCATCAAGGGCGCGGGCCTGGGCAAGGACGTCCTGCTGCTCACCGACGGCCGGTTCTCCGGGGGGACGACGGGTCTGTGCGTCGGCCACGTCGCGCCCGAGGCCACCGACGGCGGCCCGATCGCGCTGGTGCAGGACGGCGACCGGATCCGGCTGGACCTGACCACCCGCACGCTGGACCTGCTGGTGGACGACGACGAGCTGGACCGGCGCCGCGCCGCGTCGACCCCGCTGCCCCCGCGCTACACCACCGGGGTGCTCGGCAAGTACGCCAAGCTGGTCGGGTCGGCCGCGCAGGGCGCCATCTGCGGCTGAACCACCCGCTGAACGCGCTGGTCGGGGCGGCCCCCCCGTTGGGGTGAGGCCCGCCCCGCTGCGCTGTTGCGGCCCGGAACACGTGCCGAGACAGCAGGTGTGGACAGGCTGAGGTGGGTGCTCCTCGGGAGCGCCGTGCTGGCGGCGATCGCCTGCGCGGTGTCCGCCGGATCATCCGGCGCCCGGTTCGTCGGGGACGTCGCGGTCACCGTCATGGGGATCGTCACCTCCGTCGTGACGTGGTGCGCAGGACGGCGCCACCAGTCAGGTGCGCGCGGCTGGCGTCTGCTCGCCGTCACGCCGCTGCTGCCCGTCGTCGGCTTCTTCACCGTGCTGGCGATGGAGCCCGTCGACCCGATGGAGCGGGTGCTGCTCCGGTGGCTGCCGACCGTGCCCGGCTACGTGGTCTTCGTCATCGGCACCCTGACCCTCGTCGACCGCGGCCGGTTGTGCCGCGGTGCCCGGTCCGGCGTCGAGCTGGCCCTCTTCGGCACCGCGTGCCTGCTCGTCGTGCAGCTGTTCGTGCTCGGCCCGCACCGCAGCTGGCTGGACCTGGGCCTCGCCGAGGCCGCGGTGCTGGCGGCCGCCGCCGTGGTCACCGCCGGCACGATGACGGCGACGCTGGTGCTGCTGGGGGCCATCGAGAGCCACCGCCAGCGGATGGCGCTGCTGCTGCTGGCCGGCGCCGTCGCGGCGACCACCGGCCGCGCCCTGGGCACGTCCGCCATGCTCTCCGGCGCGGTCGGCGTGACCGGCGTCAGCCGCTTCCTCGTCGTCGTCGGACTGTTCCTGGTCGCCGCCGCCGCGACGGCCGACCCCGGAGCCCGGGGCGCCGACGCACGGCCCGGACCGGCCCGCAGCGGCCGCTCCACCCACGTGGGCCAGCTGCTGCCGCACCTGGCGATGCTCGCCGCACTGCTCGGGCTGGTCACCGCCGGCGCCGTGGGCGGGCGCCCCAGCCCGGTCATGATCGGCGGTGTCGTGCTGTGCGCGGGCCTGTCCGTCGTCCACCGGTGGGTGACCGCCCGCGACGAGCAGCGCATGGGGGCCCGGCTGCGGCGCAGCGAGGCGTACTTCCGCTCCCTGGTCTCGGCCAGCGGCGACGCCGTGGTCATCCTCGACCGGGACCTGCGGGTCACCTGGGCCTCCCCGGCGCTGGCGACCGTGCTCGGCGACACCGGGCGCCCCGCCGGCGGGCGGGACCTGCTCGAGCTGGTGCACCCCGAGGACGCCGTCGCGGTGGCCCGGGCGCTGCAGCCCGAGGGCGCGCCGTCGGGCGGGCTGCTCACGCTGCGGATGCGGCACGCCGACGGGTCCTGGCGGTACCTGGAGGCCGGGGTCTCCGACCTGCGCGCCGACGCCGCCGTGGGCGCGGTGGTGCTGCACTGCCGGGACACCACCGAGCGCGTCGAGCGGGAGCACGACCTGGAGCAGGTCGCCTTCACCGACCCGGTCACGGGGCTGCTCAACCGGGCCGGCTGCGCGCGGGTGGCCGAGGAGCGACTGGCCGTCGCGGGTGCCCCCGAGGCGCCGTGCACCAGCGTGCTCCTCATCGAGCTGGCGGGCCTGGACGAGGTCCGCGAGGACGCCGGCCGCGACGTGGTCAGCGACGTCCTGGTCGAGGTCGGTCGCCGGCTGCGGGCCACCGTGCGCGCCTCCGACGTGGTCGCCCGGCTCGGGGTGGGGCAGTTCGCCGTCCTCGTCGAGGGCCTGCCGCACGCCGTCGACCTGCTCGCCGACCGCTGCCTGTCGCTCATCGAGCAGCCCGTCGACACCCCGGCGGGGATCTTCGACCTCAGCGCCAGCGTGGGCATCGTCGAGATCGGGCCCGGTCAGTCGGTCGCCGACCTGCTGGCGCGCGCCGACCTCGCCGTCCGTGCGGCCGCGGCGTCCGGCCCGGGCAGCGCGCTGCGCTACCGGCCCGCGCTCGGCAGCGCGGCCGACCGCCGCGCCCGGCTGCGCGACGACCTGCCCGGCGCGTGGACGCGCGGCGAGTTCTCCGTGCTCTTCCAGCCGGTCGTCTGCCTCGTGGACCAGCGGGTCACCGGCGTGGAGGCGCTGCTGCGCTGGCGGCACCCCGAGCTGGGGGAGGTCCCGCCGGCGGAGTTCGTGCCGATCGCCGAACGCGCCGGGGCCATCGGCGACCTGCAGCGCTGGGCGCTCGAGCACGCCGCGACCGTGGTGGCCGGCCTCCCGGAGACCGGGGCCCCGCTGCGCCTGGGCGTCAACATCTCCGCCTCCCACGTCGCGTCCCGGACCCTGGTCGGTGACGTCGCCGCGGTGCTGCACGCCACCGGCCTGGCGCCGGAGCGGTTGGTCCTGGAGATCACCGAGGCCACCGTGCTGGCCGAGGGCGAGCACGTGGCCGTCGACATCGAGGCGCTGCGGCTCATGGGCGTGCACGTCGCCCTGGACGACTTCGGCGCCGGCCGCTCGTCGCTGGCCGACCTGACCAGGCTGCCCATCGACGTGCTCAAGCTCGACCGCTCCCTGGTCGCTCGGGTCGACCGGGACCCGAAGAGCCGGGCCCTGTGCGAGTCGGTGGTCACCGTCGGCCGGGCGCTGGGCCTCGACGTGGTGGCCGAGGGCGTGGAGACCCCCGCCCAGCTCGGCGCGCTGCGCGGCCTCGGCTGCGGCTTCGCGCAGGGCTTCCTGCTCGCCCGCCCGCTGCGGCTGGCCGACCTCGCCGACCTGCTCACCGATCGCGCCGGCCAGTTGTGGCCGGGGCTGGTCGGCTCCCGGTGATGCCGACCGCAGCCGCGCCGTCCCGCCACGGCGGACCGGCCCGGGCCTCGACACCGGTCGTCGCCCTGCTGGGCGTCCTGAGCGCGGTCACCGCCGTCCTGGAGGTGACCGGCTCCCCGCTCGTCGCCCGGCTCGTGCCGGCCTGCCTCGCGGTGGGGTCCGCCGTGGCCGCGGTCGCCGTCGACCGGGCCGCCGCCCGGCTGCCCGGGCGGTCGGGCCGGCCGTGGCGCGGCCTCGCCCTCGCCGCCGCGCTGCTGGCCGTCGGGCAGTGCCTGGCCGTCCTGCGCGCCGCGAGCGACCTGTCCTCCGGCAGCGTGGAGGACGTCCCCACGCTCCTCGCGGTGCCCGTGGCGATGACCGCCGCCGCCTGGCTGCTCCCGCCGCGCCGGGGCCGGCGGCTGGGTTCGCGGGTGCTGATCGACGGCGCGGTCGTCACCGTCGCGGTCGCGGTGCTGGTGCACGTGCTCCTGGGCCGGCGGCTGGCCGGCGTGCAGGGCGCGGCCGACGGGCTGATCTCACTGGGCTACCCGACAATCGGCGCCCTGCTCTGCGGCATCGGGCTGGTCACCGTGACCGCGGTGACCGGACCCCGGCGGCAGGCGGCCACCTGGCTGCTGGTGTCCTTCACCGCGATGGCCGTGGTCGCCGTGGGCGGCGCCCTCGGCCGCACGTCCGGCGGCACGGGGTACGCCGTGGTCACCGAGCTCGCCTGGCTGGCCATGCTCGCCGCCGGCGTGCGCGGCGTGGCCGCCGACCCGGGCGAGCCGGCCACCCCCGACGACGACCCGCTGACGCTGCCGGTGCGCGGAATCGCGGTCGCCTACGCCGCGGCCTTCGGCGTGCTGCTCATGCTCCTGGCCGGCGAGCTCGCCGGGCGGACCACGCCCGTGGTGGAGGCCGCCGGGGGAGCGCTGCTGGTCGTCCTGACCGCCGTCCGCACCGTCCTGCTCACCCGGGACGGGCACCGGCTCACCTCGCGACTGCAGCGCGCCGAGGGCTACTTCCGCGCGCTGGTGCACAGCGGCGACGCCGTCACCGTCGTCCTGGACCCCACCGGGCGGATCGGCTGGGCCTCCGGGCCGGTCGTGGCGCAGCTGGGCTGGTCCGAGGCCGAGCTCGCCGGCACCGCGCTGGCCGACCTGCTGCACCCCGACGACCGCGACCTCGTCGACCGGGTCCGGGCCGCGGTCGGCAACCGGACCGGCGCGGACGGGCTGCCCGCGACGGTGCGGCTGCGGACCCGGGACGGCGCCTGGCGGGACGTCGAGGTCTCCGGCGCCGCGCGGGCGGGGGCGGGCAGCCGCAGCCGCGACGGGCTGGTGCTGCACCTGCGCGACGTCACCGACCGGCGCAGCACCCAGCGCGAGCTCGAGCGGCTCGCCTACACCGACTTCCTCACCGGCCTGCCCAACCGGGCCCGGTTCATGGCCGCGCTCGACGCGACGCGGAACGCCGCCGAGCCGGGCTGCGTGCTGCTGGTCGACCTCGACGGGTTCAAGGCGGTCAACGACGTCGCCGGCCACGACGCGGGGGACCGGCTGCTGTGCGAGGTCGCCGACCAGTTGCGCACCGCCGCCCGGGAGGAGGACCTCGTCGCCCGCCTGGGCGGTGACGAGTTCGCCGTCCTGGTGCGCGCCGGCCGAGCCGAGGCCACGGCGCTGGCCGAGCGGCTGGTCGAGGTGCTCGACCGGGATCACCGGCCGGTGGCCCCCGACGGCAGCGCCGGCAGCGGGCCGGTCTTCGCCGTCTCCGGCAGCGTCGGCGTGGCCGAGCTGCGGCCGGAGGACGACGCCGCCGAGTCGGTGCGCCGCGCCGACCTGGCGCTGCGCATGGCCAAGGCCGCCGGCAAGAACTGCGTCCGGACCTCGGGGGAGGCCCTGGATCGCGTGGTCGACCGGCGCGCCCGGCTGGCGCGCGACCTGCCCGGTGCAATCGCCGGCGGCGGCCTGTCGCTGGTCTTCCAGCCGGTGGTCGGGGTGCGGGAGCGGCGGGTCCTCGGGCTGGAGGCCCTGGTGCGCTGGCAGCACCCGGAGTTCGGCGCCGTCCCGCCGGACGAGTTCGTCGCCCTCGCCGAGGACGACGGCCTGGTCGTGCCGCTGCAGCGCTGGGTGCTCGGCGCCGCCATGGCCGCCCTCGCGCCGCTGCTGTCCCGCGGCCTGGACCTGCAGCTGGGCGTGAACGTGTCCGTCCGGCACCTGCAGGCCGGCTGCCTCGTGCCCGACGTCACCCGCGCGCTCGCCGAGTCCGGGGTGCCCGCGAACCGGCTGATGCTCGAGATCACCGAGTCGGTGCTCCTCGGCGCGGAGGACCGGGTGGACGGCGACCTGACCGCGCTGCGGGAGATGGGCTGCGTGATCTCGCTGGACGACTTCGGCAAGGGCCACTCCACGCTCGCGCGGCTGGCCCGCCTGCCGGTCGACGTGCTCAAGATGGACCGCGCCTTCGTGGCCCACATCGAGGACGACCCGCGCACCGCCGCGCTCGTCGGCAGCGTCGTGGACCTCGGCCGGACCCTGGGCATGGACGTCGTCGCCGAGGGGGTCGAGACGTCCGGCCAGCTCGCCACGCTGACCGCGCTCGGCTGCGGTTTCCTCCAGGGCCACCTGCTCGGCCGCCCGGTGCCCGCCGAGGTGCTGCCCGACCTGCTCGAGGCGTTCGACCCGGCGGTCCTCGGCGAGACCGGTGTCCCGTCCCACTTGTGAGGACGCAGGTGTCCACACAGTGGGACGAGATGGTTGACGGGTCGCCCCTCCGAGGCGCACAGTGAGCGGGTGCGCCCGGCCAGCCTGCTCCTCGTAGTCGCCTAGCGCGTCGGTCGCCCGACCGACGCGCTACACCCCTCTGTGCCTGCGGCACGAGGGGTTTTTCGTTTGCGGGCCCCCTGACCGTCCCGGACAGCGGCCGGCCCGCGCCCGCAGGCAGCCGGCCGCACACGCACGGCCCCCGAACCGACGTCCCCCCGACCGGGACACTGCCAGGAGACGCCATGAACAGCACCACCCCGGGCGAGTCCGCCAGCCGCGAGGCGGCCGCGTCGCTCACCGGTGTCGAGACGACCGCCCGCTCGGTCGCGGCGGCCGCCCCCGAGCCGCTCACCGGCATCACCGGGGCCCAGAGCCTCGTCCGGTCTCTCGAGGCGGTCGGCGTGGAGGTCGTCTTCGGGATCCCGGGCGGGGCGATCCTGCCCGCCTACGACCCGCTGTTCGACTCCTCGGTCCGGCACGTGCTGGTGCGGCACGAGCAGGGCGCCGGGCACGCGGCCACCGGGTACGCCCAGGCCACCGGCCGGGTCGGCGTCTGCATGGCCACCTCCGGCCCTGGGGCGACCAACCTGGTGACCCCGCTCGCCGACGCGCACATGGACTCGGTCCCGGTCGTCGCGATCACCGGTCAGGTGCCCAGCGCCGCGATCGGCACCGACGCCTTCCAGGAGGCCGACATCCGCGGCATCACGATGCCGATCACCAAGCACAACTTCCTGGTGACCGACGCCGACGAGATCCCGCAGAAGATCGCCGAGGCGTTCCACCTGGCCGCCACCGGCCGGCCGGGCCCGGTCCTGGTCGACATCTCCAAGGACGCCCTGCAGGCGACCACGGACTTCGCGTGGCCGCCGCGGCTGGACCTGCCCGGCTACAAGCCGACCACCCGTCCGCACGGCAAGCAGGTCCGCGAGGCCGCCGCGCTGATCGCCAAGGCCCGCCGCCCGGTCCTCTACGTCGGCGGCGGCGTGCTCAAGGCGCAGGCCAGCGCGGAGCTCGCCGAGCTCGCCGAGCTGACCGGCGCCCCGGTCGTCACCACGCTCATGGCCCGCGGCGCCTTCCCCGACAGCAGCCCGCAGCACCTGGGCATGCCCGGCATGCACGGCACCGTCGCCGCGGTCACCGCCCTGCAGAAGTCCGACCTCATCGTCGCCCTCGGGGCCCGCTTCGACGACCGGGTCACCGGCCAGCTGTCCTCCTTCGCGCCCGACGCGCTCGTCGTCCACGCCGACATCGACCCGGCCGAGATCGGCAAGAACCGCAAGGCCGACGTCCCGATCGTCGGCGACGCGCGGGAGACGATCGCCGAGCTGGTCACCGCCCTGCGCGCCGAGCACGAGGCCGGGCACACCCCCGACCTGGCGGCCTGGTGGGCCCAGCTCGACGCGTGGCGACAGACCTACCCGCTGGGCTACGACTGGCCCGAGGACGGCGCGCTGTCCCCGCAGTACGTCATCGAGCGTCTGGGCGCCATCGCCGGGCCGGACGCGATCTACGCCGCCGGTGTCGGCCAGCACCAGATGTGGGCTGCGCAGTTCATCCGGTACGAGAAGCCGGGCACCTGGCTCAACAGCGGCGGCCTGGGGACGATGGGCTACGCCGTCCCGGCCGCGATGGGCGCCAAGTACGGCCGCCCGGACACCACCGTGTGGGCGATCGACGGCGACGGCTGCTTCCAGATGACCAACCAGGAGCTGGCCACCTGCGCGATCGAGGGCATCCCCGTCAAGATCGCGATCATCAACAACGGCAACCTCGGGATGGTCCGCCAGTGGCAGACCCTCTTCTACGAGGGCCGCTACTCGAACACCAAGCTGCACGCGCTCAACGAGGACGGCACCCCCAAGCCGGTGCGCATCCCCGACTTCGTCCTCCTGGCCGAGGCGATGGGCTGCGTCGGGCTGCGCTGCGAGAGCAAGGACGACGTCGACGCGGTGATCGAGAAGGCGATGGCGATCGACGACGCCCCGGTGGTCATCGACTTCGTGGTCGGCCACGACGCCCAGGTGTGGCCGATGGTCGCCGCGGGTGCCAGCAACGACGACATCATGGCCGCGCGCGACGTCCGCCCGGTCTTCGGCGACGGCCAGGTGTAAGGACCCCCGTTCCCCCCACCACTCGCTCCGCTCGCGGCGGGGCCCTGAACGGGGGCCGCCGCTGGTGACGATCCGCTTCGAAAGGAACGTTGGGTAGCAATGACCCGCCATACGTTGTCGGTCCTCGTCGAGAACAAGTCCGGCGTCCTCGCCCGCGTCTCGGCGCTGTTCAGCCGGCGCGGCTTCAACATCGAGTCCCTGGCCGTCGGGCCGACGGAGAACCCCGAGCTCTCCCGGATGACGATCGTCGTCGACGCCGACACCGCGCCGCTGGAGCAGATCACCAAGCAGCTGAACAAGCTGATCGAGGTGATCAAGATCGTCGAGCTCGAGTCCACCGCGGCCGTCCAGCGCGAGCTGCTGCTGGTCAAGGTCCGCGCGCCGATGGCCGACCGCACCCAGGTGCTGCAGACCGCCGAGCTCTTCCGGGCCCGCGTGGTCGACGTCAACACCGACACCGTGACCCTGGAGGCCACCGGCACGCCGGACAAGCTCCAGGCCCTGCTCGCCGTCCTCGCCCCCCTGGGCATCAAGGAGATGGCGCAGTCGGGCACCGTGGCCCTGGGCCGGGGTCCGCGCTCCATGTCCGGCGCCGGTACGTTGCGCCCGGTCGAGCGCACCGCCTAGCACACTGATCGGCCCTCCTGCAGGGTCCCGCTGCGAGCTTGCGAGTAGCGGGGGCAGGAGGGTCCTTACTCGAAGGGAACCGCACAGCACATGGCCGCCGAGATCTTCTACGACGACGACGCCGACCTGTCGATCATCCAGGGGCGCACCGTCGCCGTCCTGGGCTACGGCAGCCAGGGCCACGCGCACGCGCTGTCGCTGCGTGACTCGGGCGTCGACGTCCGCGTCGGGCTGCCCGAGGGCAGCAAGAGCCGTGCCAAGGCCGAGGCCGAGGGCCTGCGCGTCGTCACGCCCGCCGAGGCGGCCGCCGAGGCCGACCTGATCATGATCCTCGCCCCCGACCACGTGCAGCGGAACCTGTACAAGGAGTCGGTGGAGCCCAACCTGCAGGACGGCGACGCGCTGTTCTTCGGTCACGGCTTCAACATCCGGTTCGGCTACATCAAGCCCCCGGCCGGCGTCGACGTCGCGATGGTCGCCCCCAAGGGCCCCGGCCACCTGGTCCGCCGCGAGTTCGAGAACGGCAAGGGCGTGCCCTGCCTGGTCGCCGTCGAGCAGGACGCCAGCGGGCAGGCGCTGCAGCTGGCGCTGTCCTACGCCAAGGCCATCGGCGGCGCGCGGGCCGGCGTCATCAAGACGACCTTCGCCGAGGAGACCGAGACCGACCTGTTCGGCGAGCAGGCCGTGCTCTGCGGCGGCATGTCGGCGCTCGTGGCCGCGGGCTTCGAGACCCTCATCGAGGCCGGGTACCAGCCGGAGATCGCCTACTTCGAGTGCCTCCACGAGCTCAAGCTGATCGTCGACCTCATGTACGAGGGCGGCATCGCCAAGCAGCGCTGGTCGGTGTCGGACACCGCGGAGTACGGCGACTACACGACCGGCCCGAAGATCGTCGACGAGCACGTCAAGGCGACGATGAAGGAGGTCCTCGCCGCGATCAAGGACGGCTCGTGGGCCGCGGCGTTCATCGCCGACCAGGACGCCGGCGCGCCGGACTTCAAGCGGCGCCGCGCCGAGGCCGAGGCGCACCCGATCGAGGAGACCGGCCGCAAGCTGCGCGGGCTGATGAGCTGGGTCTCGGCGTCCGACGACTACACCGGGACCGCCGCCCGCAACTGAACAAGGACCACCCTTCCCCCCACGCCTCGCAGGCTCGGCGCGGGTCCCTGAAGGGTGGCCGCTCCAGTACGTCACCAAGGGGCCCCCCCCGGCCCGCGCGGGGCCCCGGCCCCCCCCACGATGGGCGCCTACAGGCGCCGCGCGGCGGGCCACTAAATGGCGGTCGCCGCGC